>NZ_JBPXMB010000004.1:0-453382 GCF_051918945.1 Streptosporangium sp. LJ11 | reverse complement strand
CCCGACTTCGAGACCAGGCCGATGCGGCCGGCGCTGGTGATGTCGGCCGGGATGATCCCCGCGTTGGAGGCGCCGGGCGAGGCGATGCCGGGGCAGTTGGGCCCGATGATCCGGGTCTTGCCGCCCTTGGCGACCGCGTACGCCCAGAACTCGGTGGTGTCGTGGATCGGGACGCCCTCGGTGATGACCACGCAGAGCGGGATCTCGGCGTCGATGGCCTCCTTGACGGCGTCCTTGGTGAACGCCGGGGGCACGAAGACGACCGACACGTCGGCGCCGGTCTCCTTGATGGCCTCGGCGACGGTGCCGAAGACGGGCAGGCCCTCGTGGACGGTGCCCGCCTTGCGGGCGTTGACGCCGCCGACGACGCGGGCGCCGGAGGCGAGCATCCGGCGGGTGTGCTTGGTGCCCTCACCGCCGGTCATGCCCTGGACGATGATCTTGCTGTTCTCGTTCAGCCAGATGGCCATTACGCACCTACCGCGGCGAGCTCGGCGGCGCGCTTGGCCGCATCGTCCATGGTGTCCACCAGTTCGACGCCGGAGAGCTTGGCGTCGGAGAGAATCTGACGCCCGAGTTCGGCGTTGTTGCCGTCCAGACGGACGACCAGCGGGCGGCTCACGCTCTCACCGCGGGCGTCCAGCAACTGGAAGGCCGAGACGATGCCGTTGGCGACCGCGTCGCAGGCGGTGATGCCGCCGAAGACGTTGACGAAGATCGACTTCACCGCGGGGTCGGAGATGATGATCTCCAGGCCGGCCGCCATCACCTCGGCCGAGGCGCCGCCGCCGATGTCGAGGAAGTTGGCGGGCTTGGGCTGACCGGGGAACGTCTCGCCCGCGTAGGCGACGACGTCCAGGGTCGACATGACCAGGCCCGCGCCGTTGCCGATGATGCCGACGGAACCGTCGAGCTTGACGTAGTTGAGGTCCTTGGCCTTGGCCGCGGCCTCCAGCGGGTCCTCGGCGGCCTTGTCCTCGAAGGCCGCGTGGTCCGCCTGGCGGAAGGACGCGTTGTCGTCGAGGGTGACCTTGCCGTCGAGGGCCTTCACCTGGCCGTCGGCGGACAGGATCATCGGGTTGACCTCGACGAGGGAGGCGTCCTCGTCGACGAAGGCGCACCAGAGCTTCTCGATGAGCTCGGCGGCGCCGTCGAGCGCGGCCTCCGGCAGCCCTCCGGCCTGGGCGATCTCGCGGGCCTTGGCCCGGTCGACGCCGTCCAGGGGAGAGACCGGGATCTTGGCGACCTTCTCGGGGGTGCTGTGCGCGACCTCTTCGATGTCCATGCCGCCCGCCGCGGAGCAGATGGCGAGGAACGTACGGTTGGCGCGGTCGAGCAGGAAGGAGAAGTAGTACTCCTCCGCGATCGCGCTGGCTTCCTCGATCAGGACCTTGTGGACCGTGTGGCCCTTGATGTCCATGCCGAGGATGTCGGTGGCCTTCCGCTCGGCGTCGGCGGCGTCGTCGGCGACCTTCACGCCACCGGCCTTGCCTCGACCACCGGTCTTGACCTGGGCCTTGACAACGACACGGCCGGTCAGCTGCTCGGCTGCCGCCCGTGCCTCCTCCACGGTGTGCGCGACCACGCCGCGCGGCACCGGGATGCCGTACTCCGCGAAGAGCTCCTTCGCCTGATGTTCGAACAGGTCCACGAGGGTCCGTCCTTGCTTGTCCGGCTGGTGTACAGATGTGAGCGAGCCGACTCCATGATCCAAGGGGGAGCCCGGCGGTTTTGCGCCAATGAAGCCTAGCCCGCCTCATGGCATGACCAGGTAACCGGGTTCCAGATCGTACGCCCCGAACGCTGTTCGCGCCGAACCGGCCGGTCCGGCCGCCGGTCCCGCGAGCCGGTTCACCGGGCCGGCGGGCGACCTGTCAGAGGTTCGTCGGACAGGCGAGGGCGGCCGGAACACCGGCGAGAGATCCGGCGAGAGACCCGTCGGACGGGTGGGGGACCGTCAGACGGCGTGAAGGCCGTCAGACGGGCGAGGGGATCGCGCTCCGCACCCAGTCGACGATCTCCTGGGTGGTGGCGCCCGGGGTGAAGACGCGTGCGACGCCCATCTCCTGGAGGGCGGGCATGTCGGCCTCGGGGATGATCCCGCCACCGAACACCACGATGTCGCTCGCGTCGTTCTCCTTCAGCAGCTCCAGCACCTTGGCGAAGAGCGTCATGTGCGCGCCCGACAGGATGGACAGCCCGACCGCCGCGGCGTCCTCCTGGATCGCGGTGCGCACGATCTGCTCGGGCGTCTGGTGCAGGCCGGTGTAGACGACCTCCATCCCGGCGTCCCGCAGCGCCCGCGCCACGATCTTCACGCCCCTGTCGTGACCGTCCAGCCCCGGCTTGGCGATGACGACGCGGATCCTTGACACGGCATCCATCCAGACCTCCTTGTCTGCGCTCCCCTCGCGACGTGGGAGCTGTCCGCAGCGTAACCGGCCGCGCCGCGCCGGGCTCGGCGGGCCACCGCGAACCACGGTACAGCGGTACGAATTTCACCGCCTTTCCGTACGGCGCCAGGGTCCGTCTCCCCCGGCGGCCGCGCCCCGGCTAAACCGGCCGGAATACGCGGCGGAACCGGGGCCGCACAGAAAAGGGAAACTGACCGTCTGTGATTGTTCGGAAACGAAGCCGCGTTCCCGGTATAGGAGATGACGGCGCGCCAAAGGTCGGCAGGACCTCTCTGCACCGAATGTGCACGGTTAATTCAAGGCAATCCGCCAAATGCGCTACCGTTCCGTGATCTTTCTCCACAAGAATGTGTCGTCCCTCCCCCAGCGGGGTGGAGGGATCAATCAGGAGGACATCCCTTTGAAGCGATACATCGCCGGGCTGGCGTGCGCCGCAACGGCCATGCTGGGCGTTCCGGCGCTGGCATCGACCGCGCACGCACAGGCCGCCGATCCGATCAGCGCACTGAAGAAGCAGTTCGAAAACGGCCGGGGCGTCACGTACGTCGACACCACGAAGGGGCGCGCCTCGTACGGCAGCGCGGTCTTGGCTCAGCGCAAGGGGGTGCTCCAGTTCGGCGCCTCCGGAATCAACGCGTCCGACCAGACCACCAAGCTGCGCATCAAGGCGAGCGACATCGCGGAGATTACCGAGAACCTGAGCGAGGAGGAGAGCAAGGTACTGGTCGGTCTGACCAAGCCCGAGCGGGTGATCCGCGTCAAGAACACCTCCTACGTCTCCGGCGGCATCTTCGGCCAATTCCTGCCTGAGGACAAAACGTGGCTTAAATTGCCGGGCGTTCTGGGCAACACCGGCCGGTTGAGCCAGCTCGTCAATCCGGCCGAGCCCGCGACGCTCAAGGCCCTGCTCGCACGCGCCACGGTCAAGCGCCCGACCGCCTACTCGGGAAAGATCACTTTCGGCGAGCTCTACAAGGTCTCACCGTGGTTCCGAGCAGGCGTCTTCGTTGCTCCGACGGCCAAGCAGTCGAAGATCACGGTGCAGTGGAAGCTGGTTCTCGGTTCCGACCTGCTCGCCAGGAGCCTGACCACCACCTACTCCGGGACCGCCGTGGCCGCGCCGGGGACGACCATCTCGGTCGAGACCCGCTACACCGGCTGGGGCTCCAAGGTGACGGTCAAGGCGCCGCCGGCCGATCAGGTCGCCAAGCCGGGCGATCTGGACGAGGGTGTGGAGACCGACGCCCCCATCCCCCTGCTGGGCGGCAGCTGATCACCCCGGGCTGATCACACGGAACCGGTTCGTCCCGCGCTGATCACGCCACACCGATCACACGGCACCGATCGTCCCGCGCTGATCACATCTCGCACCACACGGGCCGCGCCCGGCGGGTTTCCTCCGCCGGGCGCGGCTCGCGGCGTCCGCCGACGGCGCGGGCCCCGGCACCTCTGTCGATTCTTGATCCAATATTTCGGGATATAGGGAAGAATCTTCTTCCGCCCTCCGCGACGACGCGAGGACACCTACGGGAGGACCCCCTCGATGAGGCGAATCATCGCCGCCCTGACCGGCGCCACCATGGCAGCCCTGATCGTTCCCACGCTGGTGACCGTCGCCCCGGCGAGCGCCACGACCACCCGGACCGCCCAGGCCGGCGCGGCCGACCCGGTCTCGGCGCTGAAGCGCCAGTTCAGGACCCACCGGGGCGTGAAGCTCACCGAGAACACGAAGATCGTCGGTGAGGGCAAGAAGAATCGGACGATCTTGACCCGGCGGAGCGGGGTGCTGGAGTTCGGCAGGACCGGCATGGTCGCCTCGGACCTGACCACCACATTCAGCCTGCCTGTCCCGGACAGCGAGCTCAAGGGCCTGTTCGCCCCGTCACGGACGATCTCGCTGAAGGGCGTCAGCTACACCTCGGGCGGCATCTTCGCCGAGTCCATGCCCGAGGGCAAGAAGTGGCTGCGCACGCCCAGCGGCACGCTCTCCCTGGTCAGCGCCGTCCAGCAGATCATCAGCACCGTCGAGCCCGGCACGCTCAGGGCGACTCTGGCCCACACCCGCGCCAAGCGCCCCGGCGGGACGTGGGACGGCACCCGGACCACGGTCCACTCGGGCACGATCACGCTGGCCGAGCTCTTCAGGGTCTCTCCCGCGGTACGCACGATGCTGGGCAGGAAGCCCACCGGCAGGTCCGCGACGCTCCCGGTGACCTGGAAGATCTATCTCGGCTCCGACCGGCTGGTCCGCCGGATCGTGTCGTCGTACACCGAGTCCACTCGGGGCCTCAACAGCACCGAGCTGACCTACGTCAACGACACCCGCTACACCGGCTGGGGCACCAAGGTCACGATCAAGGCACCGCCCGCCGGCCAGGTGGTCGAATTCGACGAGCTCATCGGCGACATCACCCAGCCCGAGGACCCCATCCAGGAGCTCTTCAAGGGCTGAACCGGCCCGAGGTGATGAGGGACCGAACCGGCCCACGGCGCTCGGGAAGGGCCCGGAGAGCAACCGCTCCCGGGCCCTTCCGGCCTCCCCGGACGCTCATCCGGCACAGGCTAGAGCTTCTCCAGGGGCGCGTACGCCAGCAGCAGGGTCTTCTCTCCCCCGCCACCGAAGTCGATCTTGACCTTGGTCTTCTCCGCGACGCCGTCCACGGACACGACCGTGCCCAGGCCGAACTGGTCGTGGGTGATCCGGTCGCCGGGGGTCAGGTTGGGGATCTGCCTGCCACCGGGCTTCCTGGCCGGGGCGGGACGGGAGTCGCGGCGGGTGGCGGCGCTCCAGGCGCTCTTCTCCGGATCGCTGCGCCAGTCGACCAGCTCGGACGGGATCTCGGCGACGAACCGGGAGGCCGGGTTGAACGCGGGCGAGCCCCAGGAGCTGCGGACGGCCGCCCTGGAGATGTAGAGGCGCTGCTCGGCCCGGGTGATGCCGACGTAGGCCAGGCGGCGCTCCTCCTCCAGCTCCTTGGGCTCGCCGAGCGAGCGCATGTGCGGGAAGACGCCGTCTTCCATGCCGGTGAGGAACACCACCGGGAACTCCAGTCCCTTCGCGGTGTGCAGCGTCATCAGCGTCACCACGCCCTGACCGCCGTCGGCCGCCGGGATCTGGTCGGCGTCGGCGACCAGGGAGACCTGCTCCAGGAACTCCACCAGCGTGCCCTCGGGGTTGGCCTCCTCGAACTCGGAGGCGACCGAGATCATCTCGTCCAGGTTCTCCAGGCGGCTCTCGTCCTGCGGGTCGTTGGAGGCCGTGAGCTCCAGGCGGTAACCGGTGCTCGCCAGCACCTCCTGGGCCAGCTCCGAGGGCGTCATGTCGTCGGCCTTCACCATGAGCTCGTCCATCAGCGCGACGAACTCCTTGATGGCCTTGAGCGAGCGGGTGGCCATGCCCGGCGCGTCGTCCGCCCGGCGGAGCCCCTCCCAGTAGGGGATCCGCTCCCTGGTCGCGAACGCCTCGACCATCGCCTCGGCGCGCTCGCCGATGCCGCGCTTGGGCACGTTGAGGATGCGGCGCAGCGACACCACGTCGTTCGGGTTGGACAGGAAGCGCAGGTAGGCGAGCAGGTCGCGGACCTCCTTGCGCTCGTAGAAGCGCACCCCGCCCACCACCTTGTACGGCAGGCCGGTCCGGATGAAGATCTCCTCGAACACCCGGGAGGCGGCGTTGGTCCGGTAGAACACCGCGACCTGGCCGGGCACGACGTCCTCGTGGTCGGTGAGCCTGTCGACCTCCTGCGCGACGAACATGGCCTCGTCGTGCTCGTTGTCGGCGACATAGCCGATGATCTTCGTCCCGGCGCCCTGGTCGGACCAGAGGTTCTTGGGCTTACGGCTCGCGTTGCGCGAGATCACCGCGTTGGCGGCGGACAGGATCGTCTGGGTGGAGCGGTAGTTCTGCTCCAGCAGGATCGTCCTGGCCTCCGGGTAGTCGCGCTCGAACTCCAGGATGTTGCGGATCGTCGCGCCACGGAAGGCGTAGATCGACTGGTCGGCGTCACCGACCACGCACAGCTCGGCCGGGGCGACCCCGCCCTCCCTGCCCTCCCTGACCGTGTCCCCGTCGGCGGTGCGCGGCTCGGGACGGCCGGCGATCTCGCGGATCAGGGTGTACTGGGCGTGGTTGGTGTCCTGGTACTCGTCCACCATGATGTGGCGCCAGCGGAGCCGGTAGTGCTCGGCCACGTCGGGGAAGATCTGGAACAGCGTCACCGTCAGCATGATGAGGTCGTCGAAGTCCATCGCTCCGGCCTCGGTGAGCTTCTGCTGGTAGTTGCGGTACGCCTCGGCGAGCTTGCGCTCCAGGTGGGTGGACGCCTGGGCCGACGCCGTCTCGTAGTCGATCAGCTCGTTCTTGAAGTTGCTGACCTGGGCGGAGAACGATCTCGGCGGGTAGCGCTTGGGGTCGAGGTCCATCTCGCGGCAGACCATCGCCATCAGCCGCTGGGAGTCGGCCTGGTCGTAGATGGAGAAGCTCGTCGGGAAGCCCAGGCGCCTGGCCTCGCGGCGCAGGATCCGCACGCACGCGCTGTGGAAGGTCATCACCCACATCGCCGCCGAGCGCGGGCCGATGAGCCGGTCGACCCGGTCCTTCATCTCCCTCGCGGCCTTGTTGGTGAAGGTGATCGCCAGGATCTCCTGCGGCTGCACGCCCCGCTCGCCCAGCAGGTAGGCGATGCGGTGGGTCAGCACCCGGGTCTTGCCGGAACCCGCGCCCGCGACGATGAGCAGGGGGCTGCCGTGGTGCACGACGGCCTCGCGCTGCTGGGGGTTGAGCCCGTCGAGCAACGGATGGGTCAGGGAAGAGGCTGGGATCGACACGTCCCCTAGGTTAGAGCGACCGACCGACAACCGGGTCCAGCCATCGCAAAGGAATGCGAGTGGACTCCCCCGCGGTTGTGATGACGGAGCGGTACGCGGAAAAACGGAAAGGTCTTCTCATGCTGCCCGAGAACGAGATCAACCGCGTATTGGCGGTCACCGCACACCCCGACGACGTCGACTTCGCCGCCGCGGGCACGATCGCGCTGTTCACCGATCGCGGCGTCGAGGTGACCTACTGCGTGGTCACCGACGGTGACGCGGGCGGCTTCGACCGCGAGCTGGACAACGGCGGCATGGCCGAGCTGCGCAGGACCGAGCAGTCCAACGCCGCCAAGGCCGTCGGCGTGACCGACGTGCGCTACCTCGGCCACCACGACGGGACCGTGGTGCAGAGCCTGGAGCTGCGGCGTGACATCACCCGGGTCATCCGGCAGGTCAGGCCCGACCTGGTGATCACCCACAGCCCCGAGCGCAACCACCGGTTCATCGCCCCCAGCCACCCCGACCACCGCGCGGTCGGCGGCTGTGCCCTCGACGCCGTCTACCCCGACGCGCGCAACCCGTACACCTTCCCGTCGCTGCTGCTCGACGAGGGGCTGGAGGCGTGGACCGTCCGCGAGGTGTGGCTCAACGGCGGCCCGACGCCCGACCACCACGTGGACGTCACCGACACCTTCGACCGCAAGCTCGCCGCCCTGCGCGCCCACGCCAGCCAGATCGGCCACCTGGAGGACTTCGAGAGCTTCCTGCGGGGCCGCTTCTCGCAGATCGCCGTCGAGGCGGGCTTCGGCGAGGGCCGCTACGTCGAGGCCTTCCAGCGGGTTCCCACCGCCTGATCCTCCCGAGGGTCCGAAGAGCGCCGCCGGGGGACGGGCCACGACCGGACCACCGCTCCCGCCGGGAGTCCGAGGGGCACCCGGCGGGAGGAACCGGGCCCTCCTCGCGGTCGCCGCCGGGGACCTGGAAACCTGGAAGGCACCCGCCGGGAGGTCCGCGCCGTTGAACAGCATCGATCTGTCCCTCGCCACCGCCGTCGTCGTCCTCCTGCTGGCCGTCGGAGCCGCCGCCGTCGCCCGGCTCGGCCGCCTCGGGCACGCGCCCGCGGTGCTCGTGGCGTGCCTGCGCGCCGCCGCCCAGCTCGGCGCGGTATCCCTGGTCATCGTGTGGGCCGTCGAGCACGCGCTCGCGGTGGCGGTCTTCGTGCTGGTCATGTACGGGGTGGCGAGCGTGACCGCGGGACGCAGGATCACCTCGGGTTCCGCCGTCCGGTGGGCCGCGGCGCCCATCGCGGCCGGGACCCTGCCGGTCCTGGCGCTGCTGTTCGGCAGCGGCGTCGTCCCGCCGCTGGGCATCACGCTGATCCCGGTCGCGGGCATCCTGCTGGGCGGGTGCCTGACGGTCACGGCCCTCGCCGGACGGCGGGCTCTGGACGAGCTGGCCCACCGGCGCGGCGAGGTGGAGGCGGCGCTCTCGCTGGGCTTCTCCGAGCGGGACGCGGCGCTGGAGATCTGCCGCCCGGCCGCGGCGCAGGCGCTGGTGCCCGCGTTGGACCAGACGGGAACCGTGGGCCTGGTCACGCTTCCCGGCGCCTTCGTGGGGATGCTCCTGGGCGGGGCCGGCCCGCTCCAGGCCGGAGTGGTGCAGCTCGTCGTGCTGGTGGCGCTGCTGGCCGCGGAGGCGGTGGCCGTGGTCGTCACGATCGAGCTCGCCGCCCGCGGCCGCTTCGGCGACGGTCAGCGGCCCGGGACGGACCTCTCCGGCGGGGCCAGGCGGGCGAAGAGATAGCCCAGGGAGTTGGTCGCGACGTGGAACATCGCCGGAGCGGCCAGGCCTCCCCTCCTGCGCAGCTCGGTGAAGAGCACCCCGGCCAGGCCCGTCGTGATCACCGACCCGGCCACGACGCGCGCCACCTGCCACGCGGGCGCCCTTCCGGGCGCCTCGGGCACCTCGGGCACCCCGGACACGCCCGGTGTGCCCTGCGCGTCCGTTCCGGTGGGCGTGTCCGGGGCGCCGGGGGTGTGCCCGCTCCCCGGCCCGCCCCCGGGTCCGCTCCCCGTGCCCTCCGTGCCGGGATCACGGGCGGCCGGGGCGTCGAGGGTCTCCCCCGCGGCCAGGCGGCTCAGGGCGGGGTTGGCGGCCATCATGTCGACGGCGGGCAGGATGTGCCAGAGGCCGAAGAGAACCGAGGAGACCGCGGTCGCCGTACCGTGGCCGTGGGAGCGGGCGACGAGGGCGTGCAGCACCCCGCGGAAACCGACCTCCTCGAGCAGGACCGTGCCGACCGGCACCTGGAGCAGGGCCTCCTCCAGCGCGCGGGCGCGGGACAGGGACAGGGCGCGCTCGTCGCGGAAGAACCGGCGGGTGGCCGGGACGGCGACGCCCGCCGTGTAGGCCGCGGCCACGGCGGAGACGAGCGCGCCGCCGATCCGCAGGCCCCGCGCGCGCCGGTGGAATCCCAGCTCGGCCCAGGAGAGCCCGGAACGGCGGGCCATGACGACCAGCGCGCCGGTGGCCGCGGCCGAGGTCAGCGGCGCCAGCCTCGGCGCCACGCGGTTGTTGAGCACGTTGGCCGCCACCAGCACGGCCACCGCGCCCGCCTGCACGCCCGCGGACACACCGGGCACCGCCTCGGGTCCGGCGCACGCGGCTCGCCCCGGCTCGCGCTCCATGCCCACGACCGCCCACGACTCCCTCGGACACCGTCTCGCGCCCCGCGTGCCGGGCCGCGCCGGGGACCGTGATCTTCGGGATCCCCTCGAATCCGGTTCGAGGCTACGCGATCGGAGCTCAGCCCGCGGCGGCCTGGCGCCAGCCGGTGGGGAAGCGCAGGAGACGGCGTTCCCGCACCGTCAGGCCGCCCCAGATCCCCTCGGGCTCGGCCGCGCGGAGCGCGTAGGCCCGGCACTCCTTCAGCACCGGGCACCGCTCGCAGACCGCCTTCGCCCGCGCCTCGTGCTCGGCCGACTGCGTCAGCGGGAAGAACAGCTCGGGGTCGCTCGTACCGCAGGCACCCCGCGCGGCCCAGCCGATGTCCCGCACCGTCGTCCGCATGACATCGCCCCCTGGTGGCCCGGCGTCCCCAGCCAGACTAGGTGGACCTCGGCGGCGGGACATCAGCCTCTCGGCGGATTCACCCGTACTCATCGCGGCGTACTCCGGTGGCGCGCCACCCCCGCGACACTCCCGCGGCGCCCCGGCGCCCCGGTGCCACCTCGTGGCACCCTCGTGGCCCGCTCCGGCACCCTCGTGGCCCGCTCCGGCGCCCGCGTCGCGGCCTCAGCAGGCGGTCGTCCCCTGGTTGTATCCCTTGGCGAACAGCTCCTGGCGCTGGCCCGCCGTGCCGTGGGCGTCCGGGCGCAGCCAGTCGTCGGTGGGGTCGCCCGCCGCGGCGAGGTTGATCAGGAGCTCGTCCTCGTCGCCGGGCTCGGTCTGCAGCGAGCCGCCCTTGACGAGCGCCCCCAGGGTTCCCCCGGCGTAGCAGTCGGCCTGGAGCTCCTGCTCGATGTTCAGGCGGAACGCGGTGTTCAGCTGCGCCTGCACCGCGTGCCCGAACTCGTGCGGAATGATCACGTAGACCGAGCCGTCGCCCATCCGCTCGTAGAGCTCGTTCATCCACGTCTCGTCGTAGGCGATGAAGTGTCCCGCCGAGCAGTAGAAGGCGTTGTTCGGCACCGACGGCCGCCCGCCGCAGTCGGGCCCGTTCTCTCCCTGGTAGGCGACGAACGCGGTGACCGGGCGGTAGGTCAGCCCGGCCGCTGCGAAGGTCTGCTTCCAGTAGGCCTCGGTGAGCTCCCTGGCCAGCTCGACGTCCGACTCGAACGTCTGCCCCCGCGCGCCGGGCGTGGCCTGCCCGCCGGTGGGTCCGGCCTCCGGTTCCGTGCCCTCCCCCACGCTCCCGCAGGCGGTGACGGCCGCCAGGACCAGGGCCAGGAAAAAGGAGAACGCTCTCATGGGCCCATCGTGACGGAGTCCGCGGCCCCGCGCGAGGGATCGGCGCGACCGGGGACCGGCCGGCGCGGAGGCCGGGGAGACCCGGCGGGCCCCGTCAGCCCTCGCAGCGGCGACCCCACCGGCGTTGCGGGCGTTCCGGCGGCTCGGGCGGCTCAGGCTGCGGTCCCGGAAACGATCTCGGCCGCGGTCTCACGGGGACGGCCAGGTGTGGACGGGCTCGTTGGTGTGCATGTTCTCGATGTAGCGCAGGGTCATCCGGCGCAGCGCCTCGTGCCTGTCGAGGTCGCCGAGCGCGTTCACCGCGTCGATCTGCCAGCTCGCCCCGGTCGTGCCCGTCAGGCAGCGCTGCTCGACGATCCCCAGCAGCCGGTCCCTGGCCCCGGGGTCCACTCCCCACAGGTCGAGTCCCTCGTAGGCGAGCGGCAGCAGGCGGCGCAGGACCAGCTCCGACGCGACCACCTCGCCGAGCCCCGGCCAGAACAGCCGGGCGTCCAGGCCGTACCGGGCGGCGGCGTGCAGGTTGTCCTCGGCCGCGGCGAACGACATGCGCGTCCAGACCGGGCGTTCGGCGTACGGGAGGACGCGCATGAGCCCGTAGTAGAAGGCGGCGTTGGCGGCGACGTCCGCCACCGAGGGCCCGGCGGGCAGCACCCGGTTCTCCACCCGCAGGTGCGGGGTGCCGTCCACGACCGCGTAGACCGGCCGGTTCCACCGGTAGACGGTGCCGTTGTGCAGGGTCAGCTCGCCGAGCCGCGGGGTGACGCCGCGCGCCAGCTCCTCGCGCGGGTCCTCGTCGTCGCACAGGGGCAGCAGCGCGGGGAAGTAGCGGGCGTTCTCCTCGAAGAGATCGAAGACCGAGGTGATCCACCGCTCGCCGAACCACACCCTGGGCCGCACCCCCTGGGTCTTCAGCTCCACCGGGCGGGTGTCGGTGGCCTGCTCGAACAGCGGGATCCTGGTCTCCTGCCAGAGCCTGCGGCCGAACAGGAACGGGGAGTTGGCCGCCAGCGCCACCTGGGGACCCGCGATGGCCTGGGCGGCGTTCCAGTTGGCGGCGAACGCCTCGGGGCTGACCTGGAGGTGGAGCTGGAGGCTCGTGCAGGCGGCCTCGGGGGTGATGCTGTCGGCGTAGGCCTCCAGGAACTCCTCGCCCTCGATCGACAGGTGCAGGTCCTCGCCCCTGGCCGCGAAGATCTGCTCGTTGAGGAGCTTGTAGCGGGGATTGGCCGACAGCGTGCCCTCGTGCACGTCGCCCTCTCGCAGCGTGGGCAGGATCCCGACCATCACCATGTGCCCGCCGACGGTACGGGCCCGTTCCTCGGCGTGGTTGAGCCGGTCCCTGATCACCTTCTCCAGCCGGACCGCGCCGTCCCCCTCCAGGGACTCGGGCAGGACGTTGATCTCCACGTTGAACTGGCCCAGCTCGGTGGCCCAGTCGGGCTCGGCGATGGCCTCCAGCACCTCGATGTTCTTCATGGTGGCCTCGCCGCGCTCGTCCACGAGGTTGAGCTCGATCTCCAGCCCGGCCCTGGGCTCGTCGAACTCGAACCTGGACTCGCGCAGCATCTGCGCGAAGACGTCAAGGCACCGGCGGACCTTGTCCCGGTAGCGCCGCCGGTCCTCGCGGCTGAACACCATCGCAGGTACATCGCGTCCCATACTTCGCAGAGTCGCACAGAAGTAACTGCTCGTACAGAAGTCCGCGAGGTGAGGATGCCGTGGACGCCGGGGATTCAGACCAGGCGCCGCGCCGTGGCCCAGCGGGACAGCTCGTGACGGTTGGAAAGCTGCAGCTTGCGCAGCACGGACGAGACGTGGGTCTCCACGGTCTTCACCGAGATGAACAGCTCCTTGGCGATCTCCTTGTACGCGTAACCGCGGGCGATCAGCCGCAGCACCTCGCGCTCGCGCTGGGTGAGCGAGTCGAGCTCGGGGTCGATCGGCGGGGCCTCGCTGGAGGCGAACGCGTCCAGCACGAACCCGGCCAGCCTCGGGGAGAAGACCGCGTCGCCCTCGGCCACCCGGCGGATGGCGTCGGTGAGCTCGCGCCCGCTGATGTTCTTGGTGACGTATCCCCTGGCACCGCCCCGGATCACGCCGATGACGTCCTCCGCCGCGTCGGAGACCGACAGGGCGAGGAAGCGGACCGTGGAACCGGAGCCGAGCACCCGGCGCAGCACCTCCTGGCCGCCGCCGCCGGGCATGTGCACGTCGAGCAGGACCACGTCGGGTCCCAGCGCGGCGATCGCCTTGACCGCGGACTCCACGTCCTCGGCCTCCCCGATCACCTCGATGGAGTCGCCCAGCTCGGCCCGCACGCCGGAGCGGAACAGACGGTGGTCGTCGACGATCAGGACCTTCACCACACTCATCGGACTTCTTCCCCTCGCGGTCCCGAGGGCCGCTCTCCTGCTCGTCGCGATCCCGAGGGTGATCCCGAGATCCGCTCTCCAGCCCGCCGCGATCCCGGGGGCGGGGCCCCGGCTCGCCGCGTCGTGGCTCGCTCGCCGCTCACGTCTTCTCCAGCTTCATGGTCAGCATCACTTCCGTGCCCTCGCCGGGCTCGGTCCGCACACGGGCGCTGCCCCCGTGGCGCTCCATCCTGCCGATGATCGACTGGCGGATACCCATACGATCCTCGGGCACATCGTCCATGTCGAACCCGATCCCCCGATCCCGGACGAAGACGGTGACCTCATCCGGTTCCGTCTCGGCGTACACGGAGACGACCTCGGACCCGGAGTATTTCGCGGCGTTGACCATCGCCTGCCTCGCGGCCTGCATCATCGCGGAGAGCTCGGGGGTGAGCGGGCCGTCGCCGACGCAGACGACCTCGATCGGCACCCCGTGCGCGTCCTCCTCCTCGGCCGCGACCCGCCGCACGGCCGCGGCCACCGACGCGTCGGCGTCCTGCTGGGGCTGGTAGAGCCAGTTGCGCAGCTCACGCTCCTGGGAGCGGGCCAGCCGCATCACCTCGCGCGGGTCCTGGGCGTTGCGCTGGATGAGCGTCAGGGTGTGCAGCACCGAATCGTGCACGTGCGCGGCCACCTCGGCGCGTTCCTCCTGCCGGATGCGCTCGCGGCGTTCGCGTTGCAGCTCCTTCCACAGGGCGGCCAGCCAGGGCGCCGCGATCAGCGCGACACCGCCCACGACCACCAGGGTGAACACGATGCCCGGACGCGCGCTGCCCAGCTCGTCGTTGGCCACCAGGAAGCCGATCGCGCCGACCACGACGAGCACGAGCCCGAGGAAGGTGCGGACCCGGTTCTGGCGGACCTGCCCGACGGTGTTGCTCATCCAGCGCTGCCGCCGGTCGGGGTCGGCCTGCTGCCACAGGATCAGCGAGCCGATACCGCCCACGGCGATCGGCCAGGCCCCGATCCCGGCACCCGAGGTGCCGGTGAGCCAGCCCAGGGCCATCAGCGCCAGCCCGATCGCGGCGTACGCGGTGAACTGGCTCCAGTCCCTCCCCGGCTCCCTGCCCTCGTACGGCTCGCGCGGGGTGAACATCCACAGGGCGGCGTACGCCAGGGCTCCGAACCCGTCCAGGACGGTGAGCAGCACGAAGGCCAGCCGCAGCACGACCGGGTCGAGCCGGAGCTGGGCGGCGGCACCCTGGGCCACCCCGGCGACCAGCCGCCCCTCCACCGGTCTCACCAGGCGGGGGAAGGGGGCGTCGTCGGAGGTCACGGGCGCCGCGTCGCGAACTGTCTGTCGGTCAGCCATATCGTCAGCATCGTCACATGAACCAGCCTGCCAGTGCATCAGGCGTTCCCCTGAAGCGACCCTGAGAGAGACCTGCCCTCTCCGGGACGACTCAGGGGTCTCCCGGATGCGTCATGGGCCGGGAAAGGCCACGATGAGGAACATGAACGACACCGGGCGGGCCCAGGATCCGGCGAGCTCGCCGTCCGCCTCCTCCCCCTTCGAGGAGCGCGACTTCGAGAGGCGCGACCTGAGGCGCAGCAACGAGGGGCGCATGCTCACGGGTGTCTGCGCCGGCCTGGGGAGATACGCCCGGATCGATCCCGTGGTGCTCCGGGTCGGTTTCGCGGTGCTGGTGCTCGGCTCCGGGATCGGCATCATGCTCTACATCGCGGCGTTCCTGCTGATGCGCGAGACCGACGGCGGCCCCGGCTACCTGGAGCAGTGGATCCGGCGCGACTTCGACGGCGAGACGGTCCTGACCCTGCTGACCGGCCTGTTCGCCCTCGGACTGATCGTCAACGTCTCCTCGGACGGCATCGGCACCGGCACGGTCGTGGTCGGCACGGTGTTCGCCATCGCCCTGCTCGCCGCCCATTCCCGCGGGGTCGACCTGCTGGCCGTGGCGAGGTCGCTGCCCGACCGGCTGCGCAGGCACCGCGCCCCGTCCCCGTCCTCGTCCCCGGCCGGCCGGTGGCCCGGCTCGCCCGCCCACACGCCGGGCGCCGCCGGGCAGCGCCCCGTCGGCGAGCGGGATCCGGTCGCCCACGCCGCCACCTCTCCGGCCGCCGAGACGGTCGCGGAACCGTACGCGCCCGCGGCCGGCCCGGGATCGGCGACGGTCCCGCCGCCCGCCTCCGGAACCCGGCCCATGCCCGCCTTCGAGAACCGTGCCGGGCAGGCGCCGGGCATGCCCCCGGGCCCCGTCGGACCGCCGCAACACGGGCCGCGGGACACCCCGCCGAGCCCGTACGGCGCCGCGAGGCCGTTGTTCGACTCCTCCGGCGAGCCCTTCTCGCCCTACGGCCCCTACCAGCCTCTGGATCCCCGGAGACGGCAGCAGCCGTACCTCCCCTACGACCCGTCCGCGTACCTGGGGACGGTGACGGCGCCGCCCAGGCCGCGGCGGCGCGGATCGCTCGTCGGGAGCATCACCATCTTCCTGGCCATCATCGTTGGAGGGATCATCGTGGCGATCCAGTCCGCCTCGGGATCGGTCAACATGACGGTCGCCGGCGGCGCGGTACTCGTCGTCATCGGCGCCGGCCTGCTGGTCGCCACCTGGTTCGGCCGGGGGGCGGGGCTGGTCGCGACCGGCACCGTCCTGTCGCTCGCCCTGATCGCGGGGTCCACGCTGGGCGGCGTGCCGAAGAAGTTCGGCGACTACACCTGGCGGCCCACCGCCCTGTCCGAGGTGGCGCGCACCTACTCGGTGGACGTGGGAGAGGGCAGTCTCGACCTGGGCGACCTGGCCCTGCCCCCCGGCTCGCGGACCGTCGTGAACGCCTCGGTCTCGGTCGGCGAGATAAGGGTGATCCTGCCCCCGACGGCCAGGGTCGAGGTGAACGGCTCCACCAGGTTCGGCGACGTCAAGATCGACCATGCGGTGGAGGGCGGAGCCGACATCCAGCACAACAAGATCCTGGAGCCCGAGGTGCTCCCCGAAGGGGATGTGGCCACCATCGTGCTGAACATCAAGGCCGGCCTCGGGGACGTGGAGGTGCGCCGTGCGGCCTGACGTCGAAAGGACCGAGCGCCGCCGCGTGCACCGCACCGACTGGATGGCCCTGCTCAGCGGGGTGGTGTTCATCGCGGCCGGCATCGTCTTCATCAGCGAGCCGTCCGTCCAGCCGCTGGTCATGCTCATGGTCCTGGTGAGCGGCCTGGGCTTCGCGGGCCTGGTCGCCATCCTGGCCAAGGCCATCCGGCGCTAGGTGTTCCGTCCCGGCGGGCCGGTGGCGGGTGCCGCCGGCGGTCACCGGCGACGGCAGGACCTCACGGCAAAAGACCAGATCAGGCATTAGGGTCGGAGTATGTCGGCCCTGGAGTTCGTCAGCACCGTCCGCGCGACGCGGGCCGGTCTGACGGACACGCTCGCCGACGTCGAGGGCATGACCGCGTGGGGCCGGGCGCACGCCGCCGAGCTGGGGATCGACCCGGGCTTCCTCGCCTCGGAGGAGCTGCGGCGCGAGGTGGTGGAGCTGCGGCAGGCCGTGCGGGCGCTCTTCGCCAGGGCGGTGGAGCCGGGTCCCGCGAGCGGCGCGGACGCGCACCGGCTCCCGGGGTTCGCCGAGTCGCTCGACCTGGTCAACGCCGCGGCGCTGGCCGTGCCGCTGGCCGCGCGGCTGGAGTGGCCCGCCGGCGACGCTCCCCGCGCACGGACCGTCCCGAGCGACGGGGCCACGGAGTCGGCGCGGATCCGGGCGGCCCTGGCGACGTCGGCGATCGAACTGCTGGCCGGACCCCGGCGCGAGCGGCTCCGCACCTGCCCCGCGCCGCGCTGCGTGCTCTACTTCCTCAAGGAGCACGCCCGGCAGGAGTGGTGCTCGGTCGGCTGCGGCAACCGGGCCCGCGCGGCCCGCCACTACCACCAGCACCGCGACGGCTGACCCCGCCCGGCCGGTTCTCCCCTTTTCACGCCCCGACCGGTGGATCTCACGCCTGGATTCCCACAGACGTGATTTACATCACATATTTATAATGGGAAAAATGATGATTATGCATTAGATTTACCATGCGGCCAGACTAACGGAACGAGCCGTTAGAAAGCCCGAAGGGAGAGACCAGATGACCTTCCAGACCGGCCACGTCGGCCTCAACGTCTCCGACCTCGACAGGTCCAGGGACTTCTACGTGAAGATCTTCGGCTTCGAGGTCCTCGGCGAGTCCGGCGAGGCGGGCCGCCGGTACGCCTTCCTCGGCCTCGACGGCACGCTGGTGCTCACCCTCTGGCAGCAGAGCGAGGGCCGCTTCGCCACCGGCCTGCCCGGCCTGCACCACCTGTCCTTCCAGGTTCCCGACATCGAGACGGTCCGCCGGGCCGAGACCGCGATCAGGGAGGCCGGTGCCACGCTCCACCACGACGGCGTGGTGGCGCACCGCGAGGGCGCGTCCTCGGGCGGCGTGTTCTTCGAGGACCCGGACGGGATCCGGCTGGAGATCTACGCGCCCACCGGCGCCGAAGGTTCCCCTGTGCCGGTGACCGCCGCTCCCACCTGCGGCTTCTTCTAAACGACCGTGGAGCACGCAGGAGAGCTCGCGGTTCAGCGGAGGGCCGGGGTGCGCGCGGTGGCGCTGGGTTCGGCCAGGACCCGGCCGGAGATCCCGGCGGTGGCGGCCGAGTTCCTGGGGCGGCAGCGGATGCTGCTGATCGGGGCGGCGGGGCGGGACGGGCTCCTGTGGGCGTCCGCCCTGACCGGGCCCGAGGGCTTCGCCCGGGCGCCGGACGAGCGGACGGTCGTGATCGACGCGGTTCCCGGCGAGCACGACCCGCTGGCGGGGCTGGACGGGGGCCAGATCGGGATGCTCGCGATCGAGCCGGCGAGCAGGCGCAGGATGCGGGTCAACGGCACGGTCTCGCGGGAGGGCGGGCGGCTGATCGTCCGTACCGAGCAGGCGTACGCCAACTGTCCCAAGTACATCCAGGCGCGGGAGATCGTCGTGGAACCGGCGGAGCCCGCCACCCGCTCCCCCGGATCGACCGGATCCACCGACTCCCTCGGCTCCGCCGGCTTCTCCTCGGGGACGGTGTTCGGCGACGACGACCGGGCGTGGATCGAGGGCGCCGACACGTTCTTCGTCGCCACCTCCGCGCCCGGTCTCGGCGCCGACCTGTCACACCGGGGCGGCAACCCCGGGTTCGTCCGGGTGGTGGACGACCGGCGGCTGGTCTGGCCGGACTACGTCGGCAACTCCATGTACATGACGCTGGGAAACCTGGAGCTGGACGACGGCTGCGGCCTGCTCTTCCTCGACTGGGAGAGCGGCGGCGCCCTGCACCTGACCGGGCGTGCCCACGTCGACTGGGATCCGGGGAACGTCCCGGGCGCGCAGCGGCTGGTCCGCTTCGAGGTGGACCGGATCGTCCGCGTACGGGGAGCCGTCCCGCTCCGCTGGAGGCTCGCTGAGTACTCCCGCCACAACCCGCCGGTCTGAGGGCGCGGCGCGATGGGCGCATCGTCCCCGCCAACGAGGGCAGTACCAGGGAGCGGGCACCGAACTGGAGTGCGGACACGGACCGTCGCAGGAGGTCCGGCCGGGGTTCAGGGCGGCATACTGGCAGTACGCCCCCGTGTAGTCGTAATGTCGCGACAGCGGCCGACCGGTGAGGAGCGCAGCGATGGCGATGCGATTCGAGCACGAGTTCACGGTTCCCGTACCTGTCGACCAGGCGTGGCCGGTGCTGCTCGACGTCGAGCGGATCGCGCCCTGCCTGCCCGGAGCCGCCGTGGACAAGGTCGAGGGTGACTCCTTCACCGGCCGGATGAAGATGAGGATCGGGCCGATCACGGTGACGTACCAGGGCCGGGTCGCCTTCGAGAAGGTGGACGAGGACACCCACTCCATGACCCTCAGGGCCACCGGCAAGGAGGCCAGGGGTCCGGGCACGGCGGGTGCCACGGTCGTCGCGCGCCTGCACCCGCAGGGCCCGCACACCCGGGTCACCGTCGACACCTCCTTCGACGTGACCGGCCGCCCGGCCCAGTTCGGCCGGGGCGTGATGACCGAGGTCGGCGAGAAGCTGGTCGACAGGTTCGCGGCCGGCATCTCCCGCCTGCTGGGCGAGGGTCCCGGCGTGGAGACGGCCGCCGAGACGGTCTCGGGGACGGCCGGTGTGGGCGGCTGGAACGCGAGCGCGAAGCGGGAACCGGCGTTCACGGGGCCGGACGACGTTCCGGCGATCTCGGAGACCTGGGGTCCCGGACCGGCGCGCCCCGCCGATGCCGGCGATTCCGACGATTCACGCGAGTCCGTCGACTCCACGGCCGCGTCCGCCACACCCGCCGCGTCCGCCGGTCCCGCGGGTTCGACGGCCTCCGGCCAGGAGAGCCCCGGCACCACCGGCTCGGCGTTCCCCGGCCCGGCGGGCTCGACGGGGCACGGCCCGGGAGGCCACGAGGGCACGACGGCCTCCGGCGGCACGGACCATGGTGCGGCGTCCGGACTGGGCGGCCCCGGCGGCCCGGAGGACCTGAACGGCCCCGGCGTCCCGGACGGGCCGGAGCGTCACCTCAGCGCGGTGCCGACGCCGCCCGGCCTCGCCATCGGCGAGAAGGAGGAGTCCCGCCAGAGCCACCCCGCGGGCACCTCGCGCACCTCGCTCAGCCCCGACGAGGAGGCCCTGAACCTTCTGGAGGTGGCGGGCCTGCCGCTGCTCAAGCGCGTCGCCCCCCTGGTCGCCGCCCTGGCGGGCATCGTCCTGCTCGCCTGGCTGATCCGCCGCGCCCTGCGGCACTAGCCGCCGGAGCGCGGCCCGCGATCATCGGTAGACGCACCTCTCGGCGTCGTCCGACCGGTCGGCCACCGAGGCCGCGTCGGAAACAGTGATGCCGGAAGGACAGGACATCCCTTCTTGCCGCCGGTCACCCCACCCTTCCCTGTTCTCTCACCCGCCCGCGCTCCCCCGCCGTCCGCCTTCCCGAGCACCGCGCCGACCTGTTTCCCCGACTTTCACACAACCCCAAAAACAGTGTCATCAGTGAACAAGTAGGACAACTGACTACTTTTTCTCGGGAATACCTCGGATCGTGATCAATATCCCGGAATGCAGCGTTGTGGTCATCACCTACAACGATGCCGCGCGGCTGGCCAGGGCCGTGCGGTCCGTGCTCCGGCAGTCCCTGCGCAACATCGAGGTGATCATCGCGGACGACGCGAGCACCGACGGCACGGGGAAGGTGGCCAGGGAGTTGCAGCGCAGGGACGCGAGGGTCCGCTACCTGCGCGGGGAGGTCAACAGCGGCGGCTGCGGGGTGCCGCGCAACAGGGGGGTGGCGGCGGCGCGGGCGCCGTACGTGATGTTCCTGGACAGCGACGACGAGCTGACGAGACACGCCTGCAAGAGCATGCTGCTGGAGATCGAGCGGACCGGCGCGGACTTCGTCACCGGGCAGATCGCGCGGCTGTACGAGCAGACCGGGAAGACCGCGCGCTACTACCCCGCCCTGTTCACCAGGCGCAGGACGGTGGAGGGCATCGCCAGGGAGCCGGAGATGTTCCTCGACTCCTTCAGCACCAACAAGCTCTACCGGGCCGAGTTGCTGCGGCAGGTGCCGTTCCGCGAGGACATGCACTACGAGGACCACGTCTTCAGCACCGCCCTGTACTGCGCGGCGCGGCGGTTCGCCGTGGTCCCCTGGGTGGTCTACCTCTGGCACCGGGCCTCGGCGGAGAGCGACGAGCGGCTGTCGATCTCGCTGTGCCTGACGGACATGGCCAACGTCCGCTCCAGGATCAGGGCGGCCCGGCTGAGCGACGACATCCTGCGGGACAGCGGCCTCGGCGGCCTCGGCGACCTGGTGCACGAGCGGCAGCGCCGCTTCATCCGCCAGGACCTGCGGGTCTACCTCAACCCGCTGCCCTCGCGCGATCCGGCGTGGATCGAGGAGTTCGTCTCGGTGATCCACCCCTACCTCGCGGAGCTCGACCCGGTGGTGTTCGAGACGGTCGACCCGCTCCTGCGGGTCTGCTGCAGCTTCATCCTCGACGGCAGGCCCGACGAGCTCCTGGTGGCCGCCCGGTCGCTGAACGGGCCGAAGGCCCCGCCGCGCGTCGCCGTACGGGAGGGCGGGCGCACCTACTGGGGCGCCGTCGCCGACGAGAGGCGGGAGATCACCTCGCTCCGGATGGCCGAGCTCCCCTACAGCGCCTCCCGGCTGCGCCACGAGGCGGTCGTCACCGGGGAGGGCTCGCTGATCACGCTGGCGATCACGACGTACGACCCGTTCGGGGTGCTCGCCGCCACGCCCGGCTGGACCGCGTTCCTGCGGTTCAGGAACCATCGGGTACGGCTGGAACCGCGCGCGCCGGACGGCGACGGCGGTTACCCGAGTGAGGCGACGATCGACCTCACCGCGATCCGCCACGGCCGCCTGGGCTTCGAGGGCCGCTACGACCCGGTGGTCGAGATCGTCAACCCCGACGGGCGGGTCACCTCCGACCGGCTGCTCGTCGACCCGCGCACCGCGCCGTTCGGTACGACCATCCTGTGGCACGAGGTCGTCGTCAAGGCGGAGGGGACCGCCGCGTTCCTGCGGGTGCTCTGGCGCCGCCAGGGGTTGCTGCGGCAGCTGCCCCGGCTCAAGCGGGCCGCCACCCGTCTGCTGCGGCAGCTGGGCGGGCCGGAGGTGAAGCTCCGCGTCTACAAGGGGCTGATCTCCGTGATGCCGCCGCGCGGAAACTTGGCCCTGTTCGAGTCCGACGTCGGCACCGGGTACACCGGGAACCCGCGCTACATCTACGAGGAGCTCAGGCGGCGGAACACGCCGCTGAAGGTGGTGTGGTCGGCCGCCGGGACGCGCGGGGACTTCCCCCCCGGCGTCAGGCTGGTGCGGCGGATGAGCTGGCGCCACGTCTGGACCATGGCCAGGGCGGGCTACTGGGTCGACAGCCACGGCATGCCGCTGGCCTATCCGAAACCGCCCGGCACCCGCTACCTGCAGACCTGGCACGGCCAGGGCATCAAGTCGGTCGGCTTCGACGCGCCCGACCTGCGCGCCGACTTCGACGGGCCGAGGGCGACCTGGCGGGCCGCGGTGGACCGCTGGGACGCGCTGGTCTCGCCCAGCGCCGAGTTCGAGCGGGTCTTCGTCCCCTCCAACGGCTACCGGGGGCGGCTGCTGCGGCACGGCTCGCCCCGCTGCGACGTGCTCGTGCACGGCGACCAAAAGGCGGTCAGACGGGCGAGGGAGGCGCTGGAGATCCCGCACTGGTCCAGGGTGCTGCTGTACGCCCCCACCTACCGCGACCGGGCCAAGGGGTCCGGGCGGTCGGTCAGGGCCGACCTCGCCGCGATGGCCGAGGCCCTGGCGGGCGACTGGACGGTGGTCCTGCGGACCCACCCGGTCGAGCGGTTCGAGGTGCCCGAGCACCTGCGCCACTTCGTCCGGCAGGCGGGGTCCTATCCGGAGGTCAACGACCTGATGCTGCTCTCGGACGCGCTGCTGACCGACTACTCGTCGCTGATGTGCGACTACGCGGTCACCGGACGGCCGATGCTGTTCCTGATCGACGACTGGGACGAGTACCGCAGGGTGGAACGCGGGGTCTATCACGACCTGCCCGCGATCGCCCCCGGCCCCTGCCTGACCACGACCGAGGAGCTGATCGAGGCGCTGCGCGACCTCGAGGGGCTGACGGCGTCGTTCGCCTCCAGGTACATCGCGTTCCGCAGGACGTGGTGCGCCGACGAGAAGGGCCACGCCGCGGCGAAGGTGGTGGACGCCTTCTTCGAAGGCTCCCACGTCCAGGCCCTCCGCCCCGCCGGGGCGCGGCAGCTGAGCCGCCTGTCGCTGCCGGGACGGCCGCGGTGAGCGGCGGGCACACCGGGGCGGTGGTGTTCGCGTGCATGGACGCCGACACCCTGGGCGGCGTCCAGCGGGTCACCCACACCATGGCGCAGGGCCTGGCCGAGCGGGGCCGCGAGGTGCACGTGGTCGGGCTGCACCGGGCGGAGAAGCCGTTCCGTTATGTGGAAAGGCCGCGTTACACCAGCCATGTCGTCCACCGCACTCCGGTGGGAAGGCTCTCGCGGCTGGGCAGGCGCCGCGAGCGGCGGGCGCTCGGCAGGCTGCTGCGGGAGGTGGGGCCGGGGTTCGCGGTGCTCGCCTCGCCCAGCGTGGTCGCCCGGATCGGGGGCCTGCTGCCCGAGGGACTGCTGCCGATCGGGCAGTACCACGGCTCGTACGAGCACGCGCGGGGATCCTGGCACCTCGGCTCGGTCCGCGGCCACTACGCCACCCTGGAGAAGGCGGTGTTCCTCAGCGAGGAGGACGCGTGGCTGTTCTCCGAGCACGCCCTGCTGCCCAACACCTGGTCCATCCCGAACCCGCTGCCCGCCTGGCCGTCGCGGACCGCGGACCTGACCGCCCGCCGGGTGCTCGGGGTCGGCAGGCTGGAGGGCGTGAAGCGGTTCGACCGGCTGATCTCGGCCTTCGCGGAGGCGTGCGGCCGGCCGGGTCCCGGAGGTGCCGGAGATCACCCGGAGCTCGTGGAGGCCCGTCGCGCGGCGGGTGAGGACTGGGAGCTGCACCTGATCGGCGAGGGGGTCGAGCGGGGGCGGCTCCTGTCGCACGCGGCCGCGTGCGAGGTGAGCGACCGGGTGGTGTTCCGCGGCGCGGTGCCCGCGGCCCTGATGGGGGACGAGTACCTGGGCGGGTCGGTGCTGGCACTGTCCAGCGAGCACGAGGGGCTGCCCCTGGTGGTCGGCGAGGCGGCGTCCTACGGGGTGCCCTCGGTGGCGTTCGACGTGTCGGGCGGGCTCAGGTCACTCGTCCTGGACGGGCGGACCGGGGTGCTGGTGCCCCCGGCCGACGTGACCGCGCTCGCCACCGCGCTGGCCGGGCTGATGGCCTCGGCCGAGGAGCGGCGGCGGCTGGGAGCCGCCGCCCGCGCGCACGTCGAGGCGTTCCGCCCGGACCGCGTCCTGGACCGGTGGGAGGCGCTGTTCGAGCAGGTCACCCGCTGAGCGGCACGGGCTCGTGCTCAGCGGGTCACCCGCCGGTCCCCACCGGTTCGCCGCGGGCCGGTCGGACCGGTCACCCGTTGACCGCGACGGGCTCGTTGCGCGGCAGCGGCACTCCCGCCAGCACGATCTGGGCGGAGGTGAGCCGTGCCCCCAGCGGGTTCGGCTCGCGGAGCCGGATCAGCCGGTCGAACGTGACCCGCTTGACGCGGGCCAGCTTCCGCTTGGCCGCGGTCCGCTCGTAGGAGACCATCCGCGAGGTCTCGACCTTCGGCGCGCCGGTGAGCTCGTACCCGTACGTCTCCAGCCGGTTCCCGAGCACGCTCTCGCACAGCGAGACCTCGCCGGGGTCGAGCCGGTCGCGCCACGAGCCGGTCCGCACGGTGGTCACCTCGCCGAAGGTGCGCGCGTGCCAGGTCTTGCGCGCGGGTACGGCGATGTCGGCCACCGCGCCCGGATCGCACATGGCGGGGTCGAAGTCCTCGCCGAGGAACTCGCACAGCCTGCGCAGGTGGGCCTCGGGCTCCGCGGTCAGGTCCTCGTAGCGCAGCTCGTGGTAACTGCCCTCGGGGAGCTTCGGCGCGCCGTGCCGGGCGAAGTCGATCGCCTCGGCCCAGGCGCACACCGCGCTGTAGACGCTCCCGTTGTACCAGGGCATCTCCTTCAGCGACGCCACGCAGTCGCGGCCGTCCCTGATCAGGTGCACGAACTGGGCGTCGGGGAACAGCCGCAGCAGCACGTCGGTGTACTGGAAGTACGAGGGCCGCTTGTCGCCCCAGCGCGGCTTGCCGTGCCTGGCCGCGTACGCGCGCAGCACGATGCCCAGCGCGGAGCCGAGCGTCGGCGGCCCGTCGACGATCTGCTCCAGCACGTCGTCGCGGTCCAGATCCAGCTCGTGGAAGCGCGTCTGGCGCCGGTCGACCACCCATTCGCCCAGCTCTCGCCGGCGTTCGGCGGCGTTGAGGTCGCCGAACTGGAGCCGGCGCTGGTAGGTGGAGACCATGAACCGGGTCTCCGGCGGGATGGCGACGCGCGGGTGGGCGTGCAGCATCAGCTGCAGCATCGTCGTCCCCGAACGGGGACAGCCCAGGACGAAGATCGGGCGATCGGACGTCATGTCAGACCTTCGCAAGCTCGCCGAGCTGCCGGCTGGTGAGCCGCGCGGCCACCGGGCTGGGCTCGCGGAACCGGTTGATGCGGTCGCGGATCTCCTTGCGCCTGCGCGCCCAGCGCCGCTTGGACGCCGCCTTCTCGCACGCCTGGACGTGGGCCTTGCTCGCCTTGGGCGCGCCGCTCAGCTCGTAGCCGTTGGCGGTGAGCCGGTCGGCCAGCACGGTCTCGCACACCGAGATCTCCCAGGGCTCCAGCCTGGCCTTCCACGAGCCCGCCCGCGCGGTCGTGACGTCGCCGTGGGTGTTGCTGTGCCAGACCTTGTGCTGCGGGATCGCCACCCTGGCGACGTGGTACGGCTCGGTCATCGCCGGGTCGTAGTCCTCGCCCAGGAAGTCGCAGAGCTTGCTCAGCTCGGTCTCCGGGTAGGCCGTCAGGTCCTCGTAGCGCAGCTCGTAGTAGCTGTCGGCGGGGAGCCTCTTGGCGTGCCGGCGGCCGTAGTCGATCGCCTCGCTCCAGTTGACCGCCGCGTGGAAGACGTCCTTGGTGTACCAGGGCATCTCCTTCAGCGACGCCACGCAGTCGCGGCCGTCCCTGATCAGGTGCACGAACTGGGCGTCGGGGAACAGCCGCGTCAGCAGGTCCACGTGGTGGTAGTAGCTGGGCCGCTTGTCACCCCAGCGGCTCTTGCCGTACTGCTCGGCGTACGAGCGGAAGGTGATGCCCATCGCCGACCCCAGCGTGGGCGGCCCCGCGACGATGTCGTCGATCAGCCTGTCCCCGTCGAGCTTGAGCTCCTTGAACTTGGTGTCCTTGTCGCTCACGATCCACCGGCCGACCCTGCGCCGGTTGCGCTCCTCGCGCAGGTCCCCGAAGGAGAACCTGCGGTAGTAGCCGGGCACCACGAACCGTGTCTCCGGAGGCACCGCGATGCGTGGGTGCGAGTGCAGCATCAGCTGCAACATCGTGGTGCCGGAACGCGGACAACCGATCACGAAGATCGGACGGTCGGACTGCATGACAACGAACCCCCGTAAAGCTTGGTCAAACAGATACGCGTGGCGCCTTCTGCACGAGCGGCATGACGGGCACCACCCGGGCGAAGAGCCACATTCGATAGATCAGGACGACCTCGTTCAGCAGAAGCAGCACACCCGCCGCGACCGAGAGGGGCACCAGGGCGACCGGCCCGATCAGCGGGGCGACCACGAACACCGCGGCGTGGAACTCGATGCCGCTGATCAGGTGGGTCCGCACCCGGTGGCGGGCCAGCAGGCGGCCGAACCTGCGGGGCAGCTTCGGACGCCTGCCCCCCCGGGGGCCCCGCCCGGCCCGTTTCCCGTCCCGGCCCTCGCCCGGGTTCTCGTCCCGGTTCTCGAACCCGGCGACGCGCATCGGCTCGCGGGGCGTGATGACCTCGACGGGCCTGACGTGTCCCGCGTGCTCGGCGTGTCCCGCGTGGACGGTGTGCCCGGCGGCCACCGTCGCCTCCCCGGGCCTGGGGTGTCCCACGGTCACCACGGACTCGACGGGCGCCAGGCGTCCGAGCCGGTTCTCCTTGACCACCTCGCGCACGCGCTTCATCTGCGGCGCGTTCACGTAGCGGAACAGGTCGAGCACGGCCACCCCGGCGCCGAGCAGGATGTAGGAGACGTCCCCCGTCGCCACGTACTGCCCGGACGCCAGGCCGGCGGCGCAGCACACCACCCTGATCCGGTCTCCCACGTAGTCGAGCCAGAGCCCGAACGCGGTCCCCGTCCCCTTGAGCCGGGCGATCTTCCCGTCCATGCAGTCGACCATGAAGCTCACGTAGAACAGCAGGGCCCCGGCGACCAGCCGTCCGGACGCGAAGCAGATCGCCGAGCACATCCCGAGGATCAGGGAGAAGCGGGTGAGCCCGTTGGGGGTGATGGACGTGTGGTTGGCGACGAGCAGGGTGAGCCTGCACGCCACCGGGTCGACCAGGAAAACGGTCCACCAGGAGTCTTTTCGTTTCCGGGTCGCGTGAACGTCGTCCAACGAATAGGCCCTCATGCGTTCCAGCATGGCCACGCGGCGTCCCCTCCCATCTACGCTCTGTAACTACTAGAAGATCTCCATGCCACTTCTTGACCGACCCGCGCCACAGAGATCGTGGGCTTTGAGGACGCGAAAGGCCGAGGAGGGCTTCCCCGGCCTTTCGCCCTCGCGGGGCGGGTGGTCACCGGAAGATCCGGTCCACGGCCCTGGCCGACGCGCCGCCGTCCTCCAGCGGGCAGAACCTGGCGGTGAAGGCGTCGTACGGCTTGCGGTACTTGGCGTGCACCTCGTCGGCGTCCCGTACGGCCGCCACGACCTCCTCGGTCGTGCGCAGCAGCGGCCCGGGGGCCTCGGCCTCGAAGTCGAAGTAGAAGCCGCGCACCTCGTCGCGGTAGCGCTCCAGGTCGTAGGTGTAGAACAGCATCGGCTTACCGGTCACCGCGAAGTCGAACATCGCCGACGAGTAGTCCGTGATCAGCATGTCCGCCACCAGGTACAGCTCCTGGATGTCCGGATACACCGAGACGTCGAGGACGAAGTCCGTGCCGACCCTGGGCAGCCTGTCGGTGACGCTCGGATGCTTGCGGATCATGAGCACGTGGTCCCCGCCCAGCTCCTCGTCCATGTGCCGCAGGTCCAGCCGCAGGTCGAGCCGGTAGCGCCCCTTGCTGTAGAACTTGTCGTCGCGCCAGGTCGGGGCGTACAGGACGACCTTCCTGCCCTCGGGCAGGCCGAGTCGCTCCCGGATCTCCCGGGTCCGCGTGGCGGCCCCGGCGCGGCGCAGCAGGTCGTCGCGGGGAGAGCCGATCTCCAGGACCTCCCCCTCGAACCGCAGGGCGCTGTCCAGGACCGAGGTGCACCAGGGACTGGGCGAGATCAGGTGGCTCCACCTGGCGACGGCCCTGGCCAGCCGCTCGTGGTGGTCGGACCGGGTGAACGGCACCTTCTCGACGTCGAAGCCGATGCGCTTCAGCGGGGTGCCGCGCCAGGTCTGCAGCACCGTCTGGCCCTCCCTGCGCTCGAACCAGGAGGGCAGGTGGCTGTTGGTGACGATGTACTGGCAGCGGGCCAGGGCGTCGAAGAACTCCCGCCCGTACCGCCGGACCGGCGTCACCCCCTCGGGCAGCTCCACCTGCCCGTCCCTGACGATCCACATGAACTCCAGGTCGGCACCCCGCCGCACGAGCTCCTCGTAGATCGCCTTCGGGCTGTCGGAGAACTGCCTGCCGCCGTAGCTGTCGAAGAGGACGGCGGGCCGCAGCGGCTCCCGGGACCTCGCGGGGTAGAAGTCCTCGCGCAGCAGCCGCTGCTGCTTGGGCCTGCCCGAGGCGCGCAGGTCGTCGCTCACGGTGAAGACGGCCTCGTCCATCAGGTCGGTGTCGAAGGTGAAGGTGCGGGTGGCGGAGATGTGCTCCAGCGGCGCGGACAGCCGGAACTCCACGCGCATGTCGCCGGTGCCGGTACGGATCGCGAAGCCGTGCGTGCCCGCCGGCAGCGGCAGCCGGCCGCCGAGCGTGTCGCTCCCCTCGGGCGTCACCGTGGCGCTGCCGCCGTCGAGCGGGAAGAGCCGTTCGCTGAGCCGGTTGCGCGAGGTGACGACCAGCCACGCCGGGCCGTCGATCGGGCGCATCGGGGCCCCGGTCACCTTGAGGTGGCCCAGGTCGGTCCACTCCACCCGCTCGACGTAGAACGTCGGCCGCTGCTCGCGCAGCACGAGCCCGCCCGCCTGCGACCGGTCCAGCACCACGTCGCGGCCGCGGAGCCGGTAGAGGCCGCGCTCCACGTCGCGGCCGACGAGCAGCGGCCTGGCCTGACCCCGCCCCTGGTTTTCCGAGGGTTCCGGACGCTCCGGGTTGTCCGGGAGGACCTCGAAGTGCCACTCGGCGCCGGGGTTGAGCGCGCTCATCTCCAGGCCGGCCGGGTCGAGGTCCGGCCAGCGCTCGGACAGCACCTCGTCGAGGTCGATCACCGTCTCGAAGGCGCCGTCCGTCACGGTCATCGGGTAGCGCCGGTCGCGGCCGCCCTGCGGCCGGGTCAGCCGCAGCGCCGGCGCGGCGCCGAGGTCGTCGTCACACCGGCCGCTGATCCGCAGCCTGCCCTCGGCCACCCGGTGGCCGGTGACCCATCCGCCCGGCCGCTCCACCCGGAGCCTGAACTCCTCGGCGGGCGTCCACTCCGTCCACGCCACGGTCCCCGACTCGCGCCCGGTGAACTCCAGCCGCCGCGCGGCCGGGCTCGGCTGGGACAGCCTGCCCCTGCGCAGGAGGCCCCGGGACAGCACGCACAGGTCGATCCGCCAGGTCGAGCCCGCCGGAAGCGCGGCCGGGTCGACGGCCAGCCGGAACCCGCACCAGTCCTTGCGCCTGCGCGGGCCGGTGTCGACCAGCGACAGACCGCGCCGAATCGTGACCGGGAGCCGGACCCTGCGGCTCCCGGGGCCCTCGGACACCAGCCAGGCGAGGACGTGCTGCTGGATCCGCCTGCGGGGGCGCAGGTAGCGCAGCGAGACCCGGCCCTCGACGACCAGCTTGTCGTCCTTCCAGTCCAGGCTGTCCACCCGCTGCCTCAGGTCCAGTTCCTCGCGCATCCGCGTGATCGGCCGCTCGACCTGCACGGGGCTGTTGAGGTGGTACCCGCGCAGGCCGCCGCCGACGACGCGGGCGGTCGGCTTGACCGTCCTGTCCCACTCCAGCAGCTGGAGGAGGTCGCCGATCCGGCGCTCCCGTACGAGAGCCCACTTCGCCCGGCGCTGCGCGGGGATGAGCGAGAGGACCTTCGGCCCCGCCTGGTCGAGGTAGGCGCACGCCAGGTCGAGGAAACGCTCGCGGAACTCCTCCCCCGCCTGGTCCAGCACCTGCAGGAAGTTCGGCAGGTCGCTGTCGAGGACCATCCGGTCCCACGCCTTCAGGTGCTGGGCCCGCCCGGTGCTGGCGAGGAAGCTCCGCACCGAGTTGACGGCGGCGAACCGATCCTCGATCCCCTTGACGTGCCCCCGGTTCTGCGTGATCGAGACGCTCTCCCCCTCCCGCTCCCGCCACAGGTAGACCGGGGTGGACAGCACGTCCACCGCCCCGGCCATGAAGTGGGCGGGCAGGGAGACGGAGATGTCCTCCCACAGGACCCCCTCGGGAAAGCTCAGCCCCTGCTCGTCCCAGAAGGAGCGGCGCCACAGCTTGTTCGTGACCAGCCGGTCCTTGAGCAGGATCTCGTCGCCGGTCACGTGGGTCCGCCTGGCGGAGCCGGCGAAGATCACCTTGTGCATCGCCGACTGGCGCACCCCCTGCCCGCTGAAGCGCAGGACGTTGCCCGTGACGAAATCGGACCCGCTCTCCCGCAGGCTGCACACCATCGTCTCGACGGCCGTCAGCGGGAGCATGTCATCGCTGTCCAAGAAGGCGAGGAAATCACCGGTGGCGTGCCTTATGCCGGTGTTGCGCGCGGTGCCAAGCCCCCCGTTCTCCTGCCGGATCAACTTGAACCGGTCATCACGCTCGGCGAAGGCCTCGGCGATCTCCGCGCTGGAGTCGGGAGAACCGTCGTCCACCATGACGACCTCGATGTCACTCCAGGTCTGCGCGACCAACGACTCCAGACACGCCTCAAGGTACGGTTCCACGTCGTAGATGGGCACGATGATGCTCACTGGGGCCACGATCGGTCCTCCGGTAGTCGAAAGCTCACAGTCCGGTCCATCGGCGTGAACGCCGGACACGGCACGCAGGTGAAGATCCACTCATCGTGGAAGACGTCACGGGCGCGCGGCGGGAGGCCCAGCGGTCGCCGGAAAGCGGCGGAAGGGGCCCGTGTGCCCGTCGACACAACCTGGCGGCCATGAGCGCGACGTAGACGTCACGTCAGCAGCATGGCTTCGCGACAGGCCGGGCGAACCCGAAACATGACCGCGATGGAGTGAGCTGACCGAGACTTGACCATCTCCCGTGCATCTCCCGCGGGCGGCCGGTCCGTGACGCGGCAACGCCTTCCCCAAGCCCAGGTCAAGGCTGGGAATGCACACGTCCTAGTAAGACGTGATGACCCCTCGGTCCCCCCTGACCGTCCGACACGATCGGGTGACCGAGACGGGCGAGATCGTGGGAAACGGCATTCGCGGGGGGAAGCGCATGGATTCAACAGTGGTCGTGGGAGCGGGGCCCGCCGGGCTCACCGCGGCCTACGAGCTGACCCGGCGAGGACACCCCTGCGAGGTCTTCGAGGCCGACCGCGTGGTCGGCGGGATCAGCCGGACGGAGGAACGCGACGGCTGGCGCTTCGACATCGGCGGGCACCGCTTCTTCACGAAGGTGCCGCGGGTGGAGGACTTCTGGAACGAGATCCTCGGCGAGGAGGACTTCCTGCTCCGCCCGAGAATGAGCCGCATCCACTACAAGGGCCGTTTCTACGACTACCCGCTCAAGGCGTCCAACGCCCTGCTCAACCTCGGTGTCCTCGAATCCCTGCGCTGCGTCGGCTCGTACGCCTGGGCCCGGGTCAGGCCGCCCGCCGACCAGTCGACCTTCGAGGGCTGGGTCGCGGCCAGGTTCGGCCGGCGACTCTACGGGATCTTCTTCAAGACCTACACCGAGAAGGTGTGGGGCGTTCCCGCCGCGAGCATCCAGGCCGACTGGGCCGCGCAGCGGATCAGGAACCTCTCCCTGGGAAAGGCCATCGCCGACGCGCTGACCCCCGGGAGGAACCGGAAGGAGGTCACGAGCCTCATCGAGGAGTTCCGCTACCCCAAGCTGGGACCGGGCATGATGTGGGAGGCCTGCGCCGACCGGGTCCGCGAGCGGGGTTCCACCGTGCACCTCGGCACCCGGGTCGAGCGCATCCGCCGCCACCGGGGCCGCCTGGCCGTCACCGTCCGCCAGGACGACGGCGGTACGACCCGCCAGGACGACGGCACCGGCGACGTCCGCTCCGCCGGTGACACCGGCACCGTTCACCCGGGCGGCGGGAGCGCCGTCCGCGAGGTACGTGGGAGCGCCACCCGCGAGGTGTACTGCGACGACCTCATCTCCTCGATGCCGCTCAACGCCCTGATCCGCGCGTTCGGGCCGGACGTGCCCGACGCCGTCGCCGAGGCCGCCGCGGGGCTGAGACACCGCGACTTCCTCACCGTCGCGCTGGTCGTCCCCGAGCGGTTCTCCTTCCCCGACAACTGGGTCTACATCCACTCCCCCGAGGTCCGGCTCGGCCGGGTGCAGAACTACGGCTCCTGGTCGCCGTACCTGGTGCAGGCCGGGCGGACCTGTCTCGGCCTGGAGTACTTCGTCAACGAGGGCGACGACCTGTGGCGCGCCCCGGACGACGACCTCGTCGCGTTCGGCACCCGTGAACTGGAGCACCTGGGCCTGGTGACCCCCGGCTCGGTCCAGCGGGGATACGTGGTGCGGATGCCGAAGGCCTACCCGGTCTACGACGCCGGTTACGCCGGCAACGTCGAGGTGCTCAGGAAGTACCTCGACGTGGAGTGGCCGGAGATCCACCCGGTCGGCCGCAACGGCATGCACCGGTACAACAACCAGGACCACTCCATGCTCACCGCGATGCTGACCGTGGAGAACATCGTCGACGGAGCCCGGCACGACGTCTGGGACGTCAACGTCGACGCGGAGTACCACGAGGAGCGCGCGGACCGGAAGCGGGCCGCGAGCGGCACCGGCCGTGACGCCCCCGTCCTCCTCTCGGACGCGCCCGCCCCGGCCTGACGCGCCCCTTCCCCCCGGACCAACACCAGCGATCCCATGACGCCTTGCCTGGCTCGCGCCCACCGGGCCTGAACCACCGCAGGTCAAGGCTCTCCTCCCAGCCGCCTTGGAGTTGCGCACATGACAACACAGCGATACACGGCCCCGGACGTCAGCGTCATCGTCATCACCTACAACGACGCGGCCCGGTTACCCCGGGCCGTGCGCTCCGTGCTCAGCCAGACGCTCAAGAACCTCGAAGTGATCATCGTGGACGACTGTTCCGGCGACGACACCCCCGCGGTGGCCAAGGCGCTCACCGAGGAGGACGGCCGGGTCCGCTACGTACGGCTGCCCGCCAACAGCGGCGGCTGCGGCGCGCCGCGCAACGCGGGCATGGACGCCTCGCGCTCGCCCTTCCTGATGTTCCTCGACAGCGACGACGAGTTGCCCAGGCACGCCTGCAAGAGCCTCCTGCTGGAGGCGGAGGCGACCGGCGCCGACTTCGTCATGGGCACCGTGGAGCGCGTCGACGAGGCGACCGGCGCCGTCACCCTCTGGTACCCCCAGCTGTTCGCGGAACGACGGGTCGTGGACGGCATCCGCGCGGAGCCCGAGCTGCTCTTCAACTGCCTGGCGACCAACAAGCTGTACCGGCGGACCTTCCTCGACGTCACCGGCATCCGCTTCCCCGAGGACATCCACCACGAGGACATCGTCTGGTCGACGGAGCTGTTCTGCCGCAGCAAGCTGTTCGCCATCGTGCCGTGGCCGGTCTACCGCTGGCTGCTCGCCGCCACGCCCGCCACCAGGTCGATCTCGTCCCGGCGGCACGAGCTGGAGAACGTGCGCCAGCGCGTCGCCGCCGCCGTCCTGAGCGACCGCGTCCTCGCGAGCACCCACTCCCTCGACCTCAAGGAGGACAAGGACTTCCGCTTCCTCTCCCACGACCTCCGCCTCTACCTGGGCGACCTGCCCCAGCGCGACCCGGCGTGGATCTCCGAGTTCGCCGACATCGTCATCCCGTACGTGGACACGCTCGACCCCGCCGCGATCGGGCGGCTGACCCGGGCGGAGCGGGTGTGCGTCCAGCTCGTCCGCGAGCGGCGCGGAGCGGAGGCGGCGCTCGCCGCCGTCGAGCTGGGGGGCAGGCACTCGATCCCGCCCCGGGCGGTCACCGCGGACGGCGAGCGGGTGTTCTGGGGGGCGACGCTCCCCGGAGGCGAGCAGGGACGGAGCGAGCTGGACGTCACCGAGCTGCACCTGGCGGAGCAGCCGCTGTCCGGCGCGCTGCTCCGGCACGAGCTCGTCGACCTGCAGGCGTCGAGGGACGAGATCCGGCTGAGCCTGCGGACCTACGACCCGGGCCGGGTGCTCGACGGCCGCACGCTGACCGCGTGGCTCCGTATCGGCGGCAGGAAGAGGGCGATCGCCTCGATCCCCGTCCAGATGGCACCCGTCGTGATCGGGGCGCCGGGCGAACGGGAGGAACAGGCCCCGAAGGGGCTCGAAGGACAGTGGGACCCGGAGGAGCCGGAGAGACCGAGAATCCCGCGGATGCCGGGAGCTCCCCCCGAGGGGACGGGCATCCTGGAGGGAACGGTGTCGATCTTCCTGCCCGACCTGGACTGGCCGGACAACGCCGTCAGGCCGCAGGCGGTCACGATCTCGCTCCACGAGGGCGAGCGGCGGAACATCAGGCCCCTCCTCGCGATCCCGGGGCTGTCGTTCACCTCCGTGGGCGCGGTGGGTCCGGCGGGCTCGGGCCGCCTGGTCCTCGAGGCGTCGGCCGACATCCCGTTCCGCCTCACGGCGCGCAGGCTCGGCCCCGCGTCCGGGCGGCGTTTCCCGAACGTGGCGGACCTCTGGCGGGACCTGCTGTCCGACCTCGCCACCCCCCGCAACCTGGGCCGCTTCTACCGGCTGGTCAGCGCGACGGTGCCGGTGAACCGCCGCCTGGTGCTGTTCGAGTCGGCCGAGGGCACCGGCTACACCGGAAACCCGCGCTACGTCCACGAGGAGTTGCAGCGGCGCGCCACGGGCCTGCGGGCGGTCTGGTCCCACGCCGACGTCCCCGAACGCTTCCCCGAGGACGTCGACCTCGTCCGGCGCGACACCTTCCGCTACGCCTGGACCCTGGCGCGCGCCGGGCACTGGGTGGACAGCCACAACCTCCCCTACTGCTACCGCAAGCGCAGGAGCACCCGCTACCTGCAGACCTGGCACGGTCAGGTGCTCAAGAAGATGGGACTGGACGAGCCCCGGCACCGGGCGCAGCCGTCCCTGGCCAGGAAGTACGCCGAGGCGGTGGCGCGCTGGGACGTGCTGCTCACGCCGGGCCCCGACTTCCGCCGCGACTTCGCGGAGGCCAGCGGGTTCAGGGGCGAGCTGCTGCACGCCGGCTACCCGCGCACCGACGTGCTGGTACGGCACATGGAACCGGCACAGCGCGAGCGGGCGCGGCGGGTCAGGGAGTTCTTCGAGATCCCCGCGGGAAAGCGGGTGATCCTCTACGCGCCCACCTACCGCGACAGCCGGCGCTTCAGCGGCGACTCGATCCGGCTCGACCTGCCCGCCCTCGCCGGCGTGCTGCCCCCGGACTGGGTGATCCTCGTCCGCGCCCACCAGTACGACCGCTTCGCGGTGCCCGACCCGCTCGGCTGGCTCGTCCGGGACGCCTCGGCGTTCCCCGAGGTCAACGACCTGATGCTCGCCTCGGACGTGCTGGTGACGGACTACTCCTCGATCATGTTCGACTATGCCTGCCTCGGCAGGCCGATCCTCTACTACGTCGACGACTACGAGCGCTACGCCTCCACCCAGCGGGGCGTCTGCTTCGACCTGGCCGAGGTCGCCCCCGGGCCGCTGCTGCGTGACCCCGAAGAGCTGGCCGGGGCCCTGGACGGGCTCGCCGAGATCACCGAACGGTACGGGCGGCGCTACGCGGAGTTCCGCGACCGCTGGTGCGGCCTCGACGACGGGCAGGCGAGCGGCAGGGTCGTGGACGCGTTCTTCCCGGAGGTCACGCGGTGAGATCGCTTCTTCCCGAAGACCACACAGTGAGATCGCTTCTTCCCGGAGGTCACGCGGTGAGATCGCGCAACGTCTTCTTCCTCAGCACCGACGGCGACTCGATGGGCGGGTCCCAGCGGGTCATCCACACCCTCGCCCAGGGCCTCGGCTCACGCGGGCACAAGGTCACCCTGATCAGCATCAACCCCTCCCGGCAGCCGCAGACCTACGTCGCCGACCCCGTCTACCGGCACACCACGCTGTACGACACGCCCGCCCCCGAGGCCGCCGCCCGCTCGCTGCCATGGCGCAGGGGCAGGCAGCGCAGGACCCCGGAGGAGGTCGCCGCCGCCCGGCGGAAACTGCTGCGGCTGACGGACCGGACCCGCGACGGCTACCTGGTCATCGCCTCGCCCTGGGCCGCCCACTGGATCGCCGACCTGTCCATGCCGCACATCGCCAAGATCGGCCAGTACCACCAGTCGTACGCCGAGGCGGTGGACTCCCCGAACCTCAGGCTGATCAAGAAACACTACGCGCACCTCGACAAGGCGCTGTTCCTCTGCGACGACTACGCCGCGTCCTTCACCGGACACCGGCTCGCCAACTGCGGGACCATGCTGAACCCGGTCAGCGTCTTCCCCAGGGAGGCGGCCCCGCTGCGCACCCCGCGGATCGTCTCGGCGGGGCGGCTGGTCAGGGTGAAGCGGATCGACCTGCTGATCGACGCCTTCGCCGCCGCGGCCCCGGCCGTCGCCGAGCCGTGGGAACTGCACATCATCGGCGACGGGCCGCTCCGGGCGGTCCTGGAGGCGCAGGCCGCACAGACGGGGCTCGGCGACCGGATCGTCTTCCGCGGACAGGTCGAGAACGTCGAGGCCGAGTACCTGGACGCCTCCATCGTCACCCTGAGCAGCGACTTCGAGGGGTGGGGGCTGGTCCTCGCCGAGGGCGCGGCCTGCGGCCTGCCCGCCGTGGCCTGCGACGCCTCGGCGGGGGTGAGGACCCTGGTCGAGGACGGGGACAACGGCATGCTCACCGAGCCCGGCAACACCGGGAGCTTCGCCGCCGCGCTGGAGCGCCTCATGTCCGACGCCGAGCTGCGCCGGAGGATGGGGGCCAGGGGCAGGGAACGGATGAGGGAGTACCGGCTGCCCCGCGTCCTGGACCGGTGGGAGGCGCTGTTCGACGAGCTCGACCGCTGACGGGCGGGCTCCGGGGCCCGCTCATCGACGGGGTGCCAGGGCCGCCGCCTCCCGCAGGAGCAGGGGAACGAACAGGACCCCGACGAAGATCGGCGACACCATGAACCGGAAGTCCGGCGCGGTGTTGGTGAGGATCACCCCGATCTGCTGCCCCGCGACCACGGCCGCCCCGGCGAGCGCCGCCCGGCTCCCCGTCCGCCACCACACGAGCGCGGCGGCGGCGTAGGCGAGGTAACACCAGAAGGGCGCCCGCCACAGCAGCCATTCGAGCTGCCTGACCGTGCTCGCGTCCAGCGCGAACAACCCCGCGGCCAGCAGCCCGGCGGAGATCGGCCGCTGCCGCATCACCGAGGCCGCCGGGGTGCCCTGCCAGCCTTCGGGGAGCCGGGGATCCCTCAGCGAGAAGCGGTAGAGCTCACCGCCGGGTTCGTCCGACGTCGAGGCGACCTGCCAGGCGAGCGCGGCGCGGCAGACCCGGGTGCTCAGCATCATGCCGGGGGCGCGGACCAGCAGGTCCCGCCAGAGCTCCAGCACGTCGGAGATCCGCCGCTCGGCCCGCGCGTGGCCGAACCCGGGGTCGAAGAAGACGCCCGCCATGGTCTGGCAGGTCGCCCCCCGCCGCCAGGCGTCGAGCGGGGCGATCCCCGCCAGGAGCGCCCGCTGCTCGTCGTCGAAGAGCCGGGGTCTCTGGCCGTACGCCACGGCGAGGTCGCCGAACACCGTCTGGTAGGCGAACGAGCGGGACGGCGGCGCGATGCCCATCGCCGGGTAGCCGACGCCCAGCAGGAGCAGGGGCGCCGCCACCGCCCCGGCCGCCAGGGTCGCGACCCACCGGCGGGCCCCCGGACGGCCGGACAGGAGCGCGACCAGCAGCGCGGCGGCGATCGACGCCACGAGGAAGCCGTTGTTGCGGAAGAGCCCCAGCCCGAGCAGCTCCGCCCCGAGGGCGGCGAAGCGCGGGTCCCAGGCCCACCCGCCGCGCCCACCCCTGTGCCCGGCCCCGCCCCGCCTCCGGGCTCCGCCACGCCTCCGCACCCCCTCCCGCGCCACGGACCCGGCCACGCCCCCCGCCCGGTCCTCGTCCCGCACAGCGGACCCGGCCACGCCACGCGCACGGGACCGGGCACCGGGTCGGGCCGCGAGCCGCACGGCGGTGCCCGCGGCCAGCACGGCGCACACGGTGAACGGCACGTCCTTCCACATCGACACCGTGAAGGCGCCGAGCGGCGGCGACAGCGCCGCGCACCCCACCGCCACGAGCAGCGGGCGCCCCCGTACCCCCAGCGACCGGATCGCGCCCGCGAGGTGGGCCAGCGCGGCGGCCATCGCCGCCGTCTGCAGGAGGGTGACCGGGGACAGGTCGCCGGTCGCCCTCAGGGAGAGCCCGAGCAGGGCGTCGTAGGCGACCGACTGCCCGGCCACCCAGGGGCCCGTCGTGACGTGCGCGACGTAGGTGACGGAGTCGGGACTCATCAGTCCCGGGTGGAAGGCGAGCCACCAGCCGAGCAGCGCGAGCTGGGCGGTCGCGTAACAGGCGAGGGTGAACCACCGGTCACGGGCCGGCGCCCCGCCGGTCTCCCCCCGCTCCTCCTTGACCGGTTTCGGGCTCACCGTACTGATCATCATGGTTTTCCCAGCGTGCTCCGGCAGGGGGCCGATGCCCATCATCGGGCACGCCAGGGGTCGGCCCGGCCCGTTATACACAGCCATGACCTGGGGAAACATCAAGTTTGCGCGGAGCGCGGCACCACGTGCGGCACCGTAGCCCGATCACGGGAAAATGCGCCTTTCACAGGACATTGTGACGCTTCAGCCCCGGGAGGCATCAGACGCCTCGATAGGATGCCCACTCGACCGACGTCGATTTGACCCGGAGCTCCCCTCATGAAGTCTCCTGTCCGAATGTTGCTGGCCACATCCTGTGCGCTGGCCATGTTTTCCATCCCGACCACCGCGTGGAGCGCGGAACAGCCCAGCACGACGGCCACGACGGCGGGCAAGGCCAAGCCCGCTCCCAAGGCCACGCCCACCCCCACGCCGAAGCCCGTGCCCGTGGACTGCGCGAAGGTCAAGTGCATCGCGCTCACCTTCGACGACGGCCCCGGCAAGTACGCGGACAAGCTGCTCGACACCTTCAAGAAGTACAAGTCCAAGGCGACGTTCTTCCTCGAGGGCCAGTACGTGAAGTCCCGCCCCGCCTTCGCCAAGCGGATGGTCACCGAGGGCCATGACATCGGCAACCACAGCTACAGCCACCCGCACCTGCGGGAGCTGTCGGAAGACAAGATCCGCGAGGAGCTGACCAAGACCCAGGACATCGTCAAGAAGTCCACCGGGAAGTACCCGACGACGATTCGCCCGCCCTACGGCGAGTTCGACGAGCGGGTCGCGGCGATCGCCACCCAGATGGGCATGCCGATCGTCCTGTGGAACGGCGGTTCGCGGGACTGGGCGACCAAGAACGAGAAGGCCATCTACGACGAGGTGCTCAAGAACGCCAAGCGTGACGGGGTCATCCTCATGCACGACTGGGTGCCGCAGACCGTCACGGTGATGCCGAAGCTGCTGGCCGCCCTGCAGAAGCAGGGATACCACGTGGTCGCGGTCTCCTCGCTGCGCGGCGCCAAGGCCACCAAGGCCGGGGACGTCTACCCGGTCGGCTCCGAGAAGGACGAGGACCTGTCCTCCGATTCGCCCACCGGCGACCCGGACGCCTACGCCCAGTCCCCCGAGGACGGCCTCTGAGCCGCGGCCTCACGGGAGGAAGCGGCTGGGGAGGCACCCGGCCCGCGGGCCAGCCGCCTGCCCAGCCGCTGCATGGGAAGCTCCACGTAGCGGTGGGTGAGCAGGCTCAGGCCGAGCACCACCAGCACGAACGCTGCCGACAGTGACAGCTGCACCACCTGCCCCGCGTCCCGTACGTCACCGACAACGGCGTGCATGAGCCGCAGCAGCGGGTGGTGCAGCAGGTAGATCGAGTAGCTGACCAGGCCCAGCCAGACGAGGAACCGGGGCAGCCGGCGCTCGCGCAGGGCCATCGCGGCCGCGAACGTCGCCCCGGCCAGCGCCATGGTCGCGAACCACGGCCCCGGCCGCACCCACCACCAGCCCGCCTGCTCCGACCAGACCGGGGCCAGTGCCACCAGCACGGTCGCCGCCGCCACCGGCCAGAGCCCGCCCGCGCCCTGCTCCCAGCGGCGGATCGCGGTCCCGGCGAACATCACCGCGAGGATCGCCGCCCCCAGCCAGGGCACGAAGCCCGAGAAGATCAGCAGCACCAGCGCCATCGCGCCGAGGACGTACGCGGCGGCCTTCTGGAACCGGCCGCTGATCAGGCACGCCAGGCCCGCGAAGAACAGCACGCCGGAGACGTACGCGGGCCAGGGCCCCTCCAGCAGCGGTCCCGTCAGCAGCAGTCCCGCCACGACCGCGACGGCACCGAAGCCCACCGCGTAGGTCCCGCTCGCGCGGTGCGCCCCGCCGACGAACAGCGCGGTGACGACCAGGTAGAAGACCATCTCGTAGGAGAGCGTCCACATGGTGTCGGCCAGGCCGCCCAGGTGCACCACGTCCAGCAGCATCGTGGCGTGCGCGGACACCGACGACAGGTCCCTGGGCACCTGCTCGCGGACGGGCATCCAGATCGCCATGACCAGGACGGCCGCCGCGACCAGCAGGTAGATCGGGTAGAGCCGGAACACGCGGCTGATCCAGAAGGCCCTGACGTCGCCGCGCCTCTCCAGCGAGACCGGGATGATGTAGCCGCTGACCAGGAAGAACACCAGGACGCCGTACATCCCGAGGTTGAACCAGTACGGCCTCAGGGCGGGCATGAACCAGGGCAGCAGATGCTCCAGCAACACGGCGACCGCGCCGATGCCACGCAACGCGTCGAGCCATGCCAGGCGGGTGCCGGAGGCCGGGGGGGAGTCTGCGCCGCCGGGGGTGCCGATGGGGGTGGTGGAGGACACCCGCCCCAACTTACCGCCCGGCACCTGGCGAAACCGCGCCATCGGCGCCGACGGGCCTGGGCGACCCACCCCCGCGGAGCACTTCCGCGCTTCAGCCCTCGCGGCTCACCCCCACGGCTCACCTCTGCGGCTCGGCCCTGGCGGCTCGCCCCGGCCGCGGCCTCCCGGGGCGCCTACTCCCACTCGATGGTGCCCGGGGGCTTGCTGGTCACGTCGAGCACCACCCTGTTCACCTCGCGGACCTCGTTGGTGATGCGGGTGGAGATGCGGGCGAGCACGTCGTACGGGACGCGCGACCAGTCGGCGGTCATGGCGTCCTCGCTGGAGACCGGGCGCAGCACGACCGGGTGGCCGTAGGTGCGGCCGTCGCCCTGGACGCCCACCGAGCGGACGTCGGCGAGCAGGACGACCGGGCACTGCCAGATGTCCCGGTCGAGACCGGCACGGGAGAGTTCCTCGCGGGCGATGGCGTCGGCCTCGCGGAGGATCTCCAGGCGCTCGCGGCTGACCGCGCCGACGATGCGGATGCCCAGCCCGGGGCCGGGGAACGGCTGGCGCCAGACCATGGCGGCGGGCAGGCCAAGCTCCTCCCCGGCCCGGCGCACCTCGTCCTTGAACAGCGCGCGGAGCGGCTCGACCAGCGAGAACTGGAGATCGTCGGGGAGGCCGCCGACGTTGTGGTGGGACTTGATGTTGGCGGTGCCGGTGCCGCCGCCGGACTCGACCACATCCGGGTAAAGGGTGCCCTGGACGAGGAAGTCGACGGGGCCGTCGGCGATGATGGCGCGCTGCTCGTCCTCGAAGACCCTGATGAACTCACGGCCGATGATCTTGCGCTTCTCCTCGGGGTCGGTGACCCCGTCGAGCGCCTTCAGGAAGCGCTCCTGGGCGTCGACCACGCGGAGCTTGACGCCGGTGACGGCCACGAAGTCGCGCTCGACCTGCTCGGCCTCACCCTTGCGCAGCAGCCCGTGGTCGACGAAGACGCAGGTCAGCCGATCGCCGATGGCCCGCTGGACCATGGCGGCGGCCACCGCGGAGTCGACTCCCCCGGACAGGCCGCAGATGGCGCGGCCCTCGGGGCCGATCTGGGCACGGATCGCCTCGACCGCGTCCTCGACGATGTTGAGCATCGTCCAGGAGGGACGGCAGCCCGCGGCGTCGAGGAAGTGCTTCAGCACGGCCTGGCCGTGCTCGGAGTGCAGGACCTCGGGGTGGAACTGGACGCCGTACAGGCCCAGCTCGGGGTGCTCGAAGGCGGCGACGGGCGTCTCGGCGGTCGCGGCGGTGACGGTGAAGCCCTCGGGGGCGGCGGAGACGCTGTCGCCGTGGGACATCCAGACCGACTGCGTGGCGGGCAACCCCGCGAAGAGCACGCCCTGCTGTCCGATGTCGAGGCGGGTGCCGCCGTACTCGGCGGTGCCGGTCCTGGCCACCTCCCCGCCGAGCTCCTGGGCCATGATCTGGAAGCCGTAGCAGATGCCGAAGGTCGGCACACCGGTCCGGAACAGGCCCGCGGGGGCGGCGGGGGCGCCCTCGGCGTACACCGACGAGGGGCCGCCGGACAGGATGATCGCCTTGGGCTTCTTGGCCATCATCTCCTCGACCGGCATCGTCGAGGGGACGATCTCGGAGTAGACGTGGCATTCACGCACCCTTCGCGCGATCAGCTGCGCGTACTGCGCGCCGAAGTCGACGACCAGGACCGTGTCGAAGTCAGACACCAAGACCCCCAAAAGGAACAGAGCGGTGGCCCCAGTCTATCGGCGCCTGTCAGCGCGCCTGGTCGTAGCCGGGAAACGAGGGCAGTGCCCCAGCGATCAGGGCCTCGGTCTGCTCGCGCAGGGCATCCGCGTGGCCGGGGTGGGTGAGGACCAGGAAGCGCTCCTCGCGGATGGCGGCCACCGCGGCGAGCGCCACCTCGACCGGGTCGATGCCCCCCTCCACCAGGCCGTCGATGATCGCGGAGGAGGCCGCCTCGTCCTCGGTGCGCTCGGCGGCCACGAGATTCTCCGGCCGGTGGCGGCTGGAGCGGTTGAGGCCGGTGCGCACCCCGCCGGGGCACAGCGCGGTCACCCGGAGCTTGGAACCGGCCGTCGCGAGGTCCTGGGCGAGGGACTGCGAGGCGGCGAACGCGGCGTACTTCGAGACCGAGTAGGGGCCGAAGTAGGGGGTGGCGAACAGTCCCGCGGCGGAGACGGTGTTGACGATGTGGCCCTCGGTGTCCTGGTCGATCATGCGGGGCACGAAGGCCCGGACCCCGTGGAGCACGCCCCACAGGTTCACCCCGAGCATCCAGGCGAAGTCCTCCGGCTCCCGCGTCCACATCCGGCCGCCCTGGAAGACCCCCGCGTTGTTGCACAGCACGTGGACCGCACCCAGCTCGCCGAACGTACGGTCGGCGAGGTGATCCACGGCCACCGGGTCGGAGACGTCGGTGATCTCGGTGAGCACCTTGCCCCCGAGGATCCTGCCCTCCGCCGCGCTTCCCCTCGCCGCGCTCCCCTCCACCAGCGAGGCGGTCTCCGCGAGGTCTCCCGGATCGACGTCGGCGAGCATGAGGGACATCCCCTCCGCGGCCAGGCCCAGCGCGAGTGCCCTCCCGATCCCGCTGCCCGCCCCCGTGACGACCGCGACCTTGCCCGACAGTTCACGCATAGCGCTTCCTCCAGCATCATGGTTCACGCATCGTGTTACCTCCGGACCGGCGGTTCACACCTCGCGCCGCCTCCGGTTCGCGCCGTACCCTGCGACCGCCCGGGCACAACAGCCGCCCCGCCCGACGGCCGACCGGTCACGAAGCCGCCGTACCCGACGGCCGGCCGGCCACGGAACCGCCGTACCTGGCGGCCGATTGGGCACAAACCTAACGTGAAGCCCCCGAACAATCGAGGAGGTCGCCGATGACCGGCACCGGAGTCATCGTCACCGGCGGGGCGTCGGGGATCGGCCGGGCCTGCGCGCTGGCGCTCGCCGAGGCCGGGCGCCCGGTGGCGATCTGGGACCTGGACGAGGCGGGCGCCAAGGAGACCGCCTCGCTCGCCGCCGCGCACGGCGTCGCCACGATCGCCGTCCCCGTCGACGTCACCGACTCCTCGGCCTTCCCCGAGGCGATCGCCACCAGCCGCGACGCCCTCACCTCGATCGGCGGTCTCGTGCACGCGGCCGGGATCGTGGCCCCCATGGCCGTCGGTGACCTCACCGAGGCCTCGTGGGACGCGGTGCTCAACGTCAACCTGCGCGCCCACGCCCTGCTGGTGAAGGCACTGCTGGAGGACCTGCGCGGCCAGGAGGGCTCCGCGATCGTCGGCATCTCCTCGATCGAGGGCCTGGTCGGGCAGGCCTTCATCCCGGCCTACTGCTCGTCCAAGGCGGGCATGCTCGGCCTGACCCGCTCGATGGCCCATGAGCTGGCGCCGATCCGGGTCAACGCCGTCTGCCCCGGCTACGTCGACACCCCGCTGCTCACCACCGCCGCGGGCGGCGACGCGGGCTATCTGGAGTCCTTCACCCGCAGGTCGCTCTTCGGCCGCCTGGGCCGGCCCGCCGAGATCGCGGCGGCCGTACGGTTCCTGCTGAGCGACGAGGCGTCCTTCGTCACCGGCACCCACCTGGTCGTCGACGGCGGCGCCACGGCCGTCGACCGCTGACCACGCGCCCGCCGCGCCTCCGGGTGGACATGCCGCCGGGGACCGCCGGTCACGTACCGGCGAGGGCGTGGCCGAGCAGGCCGAGGGGCGGGGAGCCGAGGTCGAGCATGGCGGTGTGGAAGCGGTTGAGGCCGAAGCCGGGGCCCCATTCGGCCCTGGCGCGGTCGCGGAGGTCGAGGATCTCCAGCTTGCCCCAGGTGTAGCGGCCGTAGGTGGGGTCGAAGGTGGCGCGCGCGGCCTCCGAGAGCGCGGCGGGACCGGCGATGTGGGTGTCGGCGGCGAAGCGGCGGGCGCCCTCCTCGACGGTCATCGTGCCGGAGTGCACGCCGATCGCGCAGGCCAGCCGGGTCACCCTGATGAGCGCCTCCAGCCACACGCCGATCTCGAAACGCGGGTCGTCGGGGGCGAAACCCTCCTCGACGCAGAGCTCCTCCGCGTAGTGGGCCCAGCCCTCCGCGAAGGCCAGCGACATCAGCGTGCGCCGCACGTCGGAGCGGGCGTGGCGCAGGGCGCGGCCGTGGGAGAAGTGCCCGGGGGCGACCTCGTGCACGTTGATCGCGGGAAGCGTGGTCTCGCTGAAGACCTCCAGCCACTCCTCGACGTCGCGCTCGGGCCACGAGGGGTCGGGCGGGGTGACGTGGTACCACGAGGGGCCGTCGGGCTCGCCGGGCGCCGACCAGCTCATCATGGCCATCGCCCACCGGCGCGACTCGGGCGCGATGCCGACCCGGCACTCCCCGTCGTGGTAGGGCACCAGGTCCTTCTCCCGGGTGAAGGCGATCGCCCTCTCGGTGCCGATCCTGGCCGCCTCGATCACGCCGCCGGGGCCGGGGTGCTGCCTGACGAGCTCGCGCGAGACCTCCAGCGGCGGCCGTCCGGCGAACCCCAGCGCGGCGCAGGACTCCGCCAGCCGGGCCATCAGGCGGTCGCGTTCGGCGTCGGCGCGCTCGGCGAGCCGTCCCAGGTCGACCGGGAGGCCGTCGCCCGCGCCCATCAGCCTGGCGAGCCCCTCGGCACCGAGGGAGGCGTCCGGGTCGCCGGTGTGCGCGGCCTTCTCGACGTGCTCCACCAGCCGGGCGTGCGCCCTGAACGCCGCCTCGCGCGTGCTCTCCTCGGCGTCCTCGGGCACCCCGGAGGCGAGGCCCCGCACCGCGCCGAGCAGGGCGGTCGCGACGGGGGCGCTGAGCAGGTCGAGCGAGGCGACCGCGTTGTCCACCGCCTCGGGCCAGCGGGCCAGGTGCGCGAGCTTGGCGGCGTGCCGCTCGGCCTCGGGGGCGTACTCGCGGTCGTAGGTGGCCAGGTCGAGGTTGCCCAGGTGCTCCAGCGGGCTGCGGCGGTGCAGCTCCAGCTCGCCGAGCTGCACCCGGGCGGCCTCCTCGAAGATCTGCAGGTGCGCCGCGTCGTACGGGTCGGCGGGCAGCGGTCCCCGGCCCAGCGCGGCCAGCCCGGCGCGCACCCCCTCGGGCGACAGGTCCTGGATCAGGCCGTCGTACTCGTGCCGCCCGGCCATTTCCCGGACGCCGGAGACGGTGAGGTCGCACACCGCGCGCAGGCGGCCGTCGAGTTCGGTCATGGACGCGACGCTATATCAGGACAGGTCCGCCCAGCCCGGGAACGACACCCGCGCATTCGAGGGCCGGGCCGGGAACCGGCCACCCGATTCCTGCCGGGCGTCCACGTGAAGCGCGCCACGGCGGACCGGAATTAATATATGGGAATATGAAATAAGCGCATTTAATACTCGGCGGATCCACGTGCCGGACGAGAAGTGCGTACTTTTACATGGCACACCCGCATCCACCGTGTTTTCGTATTTCCAGCGCCGGCAGGCGGAAAAGAATGCGGCGGCTCCGCCGATCTCACATATGCGCGATCACCACCACGCGGTCCCGGTGACGGGAGCGGAGGCGGCGGCCGCGCCCCGGCGGGATCCACGCCCTCGGCCCGGCTCCCGGGTGTGAACACCTCGCGCGCTTCCCGCGTCCCTCCCACCCGTGTGACGTATTTCCCGTTTGACGTATTTCCCGTTTGACGTCGGACCGATTCCCGCATGACGTCGAACCGCGACAGCCGAAGGATGACCTCCCGTGAAAAGCCCACCGGGCGACAGCGCCCTCCTGCGTGACATCGCGATCGCCGAGATCGGACGGGTCCCGGCCCGCGACTGGTCGGTCACCGAAGGGGAATTCTGGTGCCTGGTCGTTCCCGGCGGATACGCGATGCCCGCGCAGGGCTGGAAACTTCACGTCTCCGCGACGATGCTCTCCGCTCCGATCGTGCTTTCCCGGGTCGTACGAGTGCTGGCCGCCGAGGGGTGCGCCTTCAAGTTCCCCGCGCGGCTGGGCGACTACTGGGAGCTGCTCGCCCCCCACTGCGCCCGTGCCCAGGCGGGGAAGTTCGTCACCGCCTACCCGGCGGGCGGCGCCGAGGCGGCCCGGCTGGCGCCACTGCTCGACGAGGCCACCCGGGGGCTTCCCGGCCCGGCGATCCTGTCGGACCACCCCTACCGGCCCGGCGGGATCGTCCACTACCGCTACGGGGCCTTCGGCGGGCACCGGGTGCTCGGCAACGACGGTTTCTACGAGGTCCGGCTCCGCACGCCGGAGGGGACGGCGATCCCTGACGAGCGGCTGCCACGGTTCTCCCCGCCCTCCTTCGCCGTCTCGCCCTTCACCGCCCCCGGCGCCTCCGGAGCGGCGGACCGCGCCTTCGGGGTCCCCGGGCCACCGCAGCGGCCCGCCGTGCTGCTGAACGGCCGTTTCGTGGTCCGCGAGGCGGTGCGACACGCCAACAGGGGCGGCGTGTACATCGCGGAGGACACCGAGAGCGGCGCCGAAGTCGTGATCAAGGAGGGCCGGCCGCACGCGTCGTCCGATCTCGGGGGCCGGGACGCGCGCGACCGGCTGGCGACGGAGAGGTCCCGGCTGGAGGCCCTGGCGTCCAGCGGGGTCGTCCCTGCCGTGGTCGACTTCTTCGAACAGGGCGGGCACGCGTTCCTCGTCGAGGAACGCGTGCCGGGGACGACGCTGCGGCGCTGGTCCGAGGGGAACGCCGGGCCCCTCGGGCACGACGGCTTCGGGAACGGCGCCGCCGAGGTCCGGCCGATCCTGCGGCGCCTCGTCGACGCGCTGCGGGCCGTCCACGACCTCGGCCACGTCTTCCGCGACCTCTCGCCGGACAACGTGATGCTCCTGCCCGGCGGTGACCTCCGGCTCGTCGACCTGGAGTACGCGACGGTGCCGGGCGACATCGTCATGATCGGTGGAACCCCCGGCTACCTCGCTCCGGAACTGGTGCCGCACACCGGCGAACTCCGGCCGGCGCCGGGAGAGACGGCCGACCTGTTCGGCCTCGGCGGGCTGGCGTACTTCCTCGCGACCGGCGCCGGGCTGGAACTCCCCGAGGACGGCACGACGGGCCCGGCCCGCGGCCGGCGCCTCCTCGACCACGTCGGCGCGGTGTCCGCGGCCAACCCCACCCTCGCCCTCCTCCGCCCCCTGGTGGAGGGACTGGTCACCGAGCCGGAGGAGCGCTGGTCGCTGAACCGCTGCGCGAGGTACCTGGACGCGCTCGCCCCGGCGGCCTCCGCCACCGGCCTCACCGGCTCCCCCGCCGCGGCTCCCGCCGCCGACCTCGCGACGGCGCGGGAGACGGGGGAGACGGGGGAGACGGGGGAGACGGGGAAGGCCGGCCCCGTCCTCGCGGGGGCGAGGGCGGGCGGGGTACGACGGGCGGACCTCCTGGTGGCGGACGGGCTGGCGCGGCTGGTGGAGACCATGGACCCCCGGCGGGACAGCCCGTCGCCGTGGCCCAACGCGGTCGCCGGGGCCGGCGGGGCCGAGGCGGACCCGTGCTCGGTGAACGGAGGCGTACCGGGCATCCTGGCCGTCCTGACGCTCGCCTCCCGCGCGGCCGTCACCGACAACGCCGTCACAGACGACACGGCGGGCGCAAGAGGCGTGGCGGTCGCCGCGGCCGGGTGGCTCCGCCGCCGTCTCTCCGACGAGGACGTCTGGCCCCCCGGCCTTTACTTCGGACGCTCGGGAGCCGTCTGGGCCCTTCACGACGCGGCGGAGGCCGCGGGCGACGACGAGACGCGGGAGTTCGCGCTGCGGGCGGCGGCCCGGCTTCCGGTGGACCACCCGAGCCCCGACGTGACGCACGGGCTGGCCGGGTCCGGCATGACGGTGCTGCGCCTCGCCCTGCGCTCGGGCGACCCCGTGCTCCGCGGGCGGGCCGTGGAGACGTTCGAGAACCTGCACGGCGCGCGGTCCTACCGGATGGGGCACCCGCGGTGGCCGACGCCGGAGTCGTTCGACTCCGGTCTCGCGGGCGCCGACCATCTCGGCTTCGCGCACGGGATCGCCGGGGTCGGCACGGCGCTGCTCTACGCCGCCGTCACCCTCGGCCGCCCGGAGTGGATGGCGACCGTGCGCGAGGTCGCCCGCGCCCTGTACGAGCACGCCGACGTCGACGGCGACACCGCCTGGTGGCCGGCCCTCGCGGGGGATCCGCGGACGGTCCTGCCGCGCCGGCCGCACTGGTGCAGCGGCTCGTCGGGGGTCGGCTCCTTCCTCGTCCGGTACTGGCGCGCCACCGGCGACCCGGACGCCCTGCGGCTCGCCGGTCAGGCGGCGGTCGCGGTGCACAGGACCCGCTGGCAGTCGGGGGCGGTGCCGTGCCACGGCCTGCCCGGCGACGGCGAGTTCCTCCTCGACATGGCCGGGTTCACGGCCGACGACCGGTATCTACGCTGGGCCGGGGACCTGGCCCGATGCCTGGAGGCCAGAGCCGTGACCCGCTCCGGCAGGCTGCTCGTGCCGGACCCCTTCTCGAAGGTCGTCCCGACGTTCCTCGGCGGCACGGCCGGGATCGTCGCCTTCCTCGTCCGGCTGCGCCACCGGCACGCGCGCCCGTGGATGCTCGACGACGTCGTGGGGGACGCCTGGCGTCCTCCCGTCTCAGGCTCGCCGCCCGCTCCGGGGCGGCGGAAGGAGAAACGGTCCGCGCCCGGCGCGGCCACGAGATCGGCGAGGAGGTGAAATCGATGTCGTTCGACGTTCAGGACCTTCAGGGTCTTCAGGAGCGCGAGCCGGCCGCCGTCGAGGCGGGCCGCGTCACGAACTGCCGTATCCACATGTTCTGCACCGACAACTGATCACACGGGCCCCCTGCCCTCTCCGCGGCCGGGCAGGGGGCCCTCGGCCGTCGCGCGCCCTGCCCCTGTTCACCCCTGTTCGCGAAGTCCCGCGACGATGACCTCCAGGGCGGACCGGGGAGCCCTGCCGAGCAGGGCCCGCAGGTCGCCGCCCGTCGCGTCCATGAACCCGTTCGCGATCGAGGAGTAGGTGCTCACCAGCATCGGGACCTGGAAGGGCGCCAGGCCGAGGGCGGTGAACGCCTCGCGGGCCCCGGCGAGGGTGCCGGGCTCGTACGAGACGGTGCCTCCCGTGGCCCCGGTGAGGGCCGCGGCCAGCTCCGCGCCGCCGACCGCCTCCTCCCCGACCAGCTCGTAGGTCCGGCCCGCGTGCGCGGAGGCACCGGTCACGACCAGGGCGGCCACGTCGGCCAGGTCCTCGCGGGCCACCGCGGCCAGCCGTCCCGCTCCCAGCGGCGCGGTGATCCTGCCGTCCACGGCGGGCGCGAGCGTCGCCAGCAGCTCGGCGTAGAGGCCGTTGCGCAGGATCGTCCAGTTCGCGGCCCCCTCGCGGAGCCTGCGCTCGGTCCAGCGGTGGGCGAGCGCGTAGGCCAGGTGGTCCCCGGCGGCGCTGAGGCCGGTGTAGACGATGTGCGAGACCCCGGCCTTCTCCGCCGCCTCGATCGCCGCGCCGTGCCTGGCGATCACCACGTCGTCCTCGCCGTAGCCCGCGGAGATCAGCAGCAGCGTGTCCACCCCGTCGTCCCGCCTCAGGTCGACTACGAGCTGACCCCGTCCGGGCACAGCCTCACCCACCTGTTGCGGACCCTCGTCGACTGGTCGGCCGAGCACCGCGACGGCATCGCCGAGTCACGCCGCCGCTGGGACGCCGCCCACCCCGACTCCGGGATCCGCTGAGGGCGCCGGGATCCGCCCCGGGATCCCCGGGGACCGGCCCGGACCCCCGAGGACCGGCCTTCCGCACCGGCCGCACCGGCCGCACCGGGTTCGGCGAGGAGCGGCCCGGCGCTCCTCGCGGGGGTTCACCGGGGACCGGCCGTGGCCTCAGGTCCGGCGATCCGGTCGAGCAGCGCCTCCAGCGTCTTGTCGTCCGTGGCGGGGGCCATCACGGTGACCCGCAGGTGGCGGACCCCGCCGACCTCGGCCGAGGTCAGCTGGAAGGCCCCGTCCTCCATCAGGCGCTCGCGGATGTCCGCCTGGTCGCCGGTGCCGTACCGGAAGCAGACGATGTTGCTCTCCGGCTCGTACGGGCACTCGAAGCCCGGCCGTTCGCGGGCCAGTTCCCAGAAGCGGTGCGCGGTGGCGTACCGGCGCGCGACGTACTCGCCCAGGCCGCGCTCGCCCCGCCAGGCCAGGTTGAGGAAGATCTTCAAGCCCAGCTCGGCCTTGCTGCACTCCACGGTCCTGCCGATGAGGTCGAAGCCCTGCTCCCCGTAGAACAGGTAGCTGGCCCGCTGCCGGAAGGCCGCGTCCAGGTCGCCCTCGCGCCGGGTCAGCACCGCCGCGGCCAGGCTGGAGGTACGCAGCATCTTGTGCGCGTCCCAGATCAGCGAGTCGGCGAGCCCGATCCCGTCGAGCAGGTGGCGGTGCCGGCCGGACAGCAGCGCGGAGGCGCCGTGGGCGCCGTCCACGTGGAACCAGACGCCGTTGGCGGCGCAGAACTCCCCGATCCCGCGCAGGTCGTCGTAGAGGCCGGTCCCGGTCGCGCAGGCGTTCGCCACCAGGGCCATCGGCCGCCGTCCCGCCCGGCGCACCCGCTCCAGGGCCTCGGGCAGGCGGGCGACGTCGATCCTGCCGAGCCCGTCCACCTCCAGCGGCATCACGGCCCGTTCCCCCAGGCCGAGGATCGCGGCGGCGCGGGTGAGCGAGTAGTGCGACGACGCCGGAGCGAGCAGCGCGAGGTCGCCGGGGACGCCCTCGGCCCACGCCTCCGGGGCCACCGACGCCCGCGCGGCCAGCAGCGCGGTGAGGTTGGCCAGCGATCCCCCGTGGGTCAGCACCCCGCCGCCCGCCTCGCCGAAACCGACCTTGCCGAGCATCCAGCGCAGCACCTCGAACTCCACGGTCGCCGCCGAGGCGCCCATCTCGTAGATCGCCATCGGGTTGTTGCTCACGCCGTGGACGAGGTCGGCGAGGGCCGCGGGGAAGTCGGGAGCGGCGACCTGATGCCCGAGGTAGGCGGGATGGTGCAGCCGCGTGCCCTCGGCGAGGTAGGTGCGCAGGAACTCCGCGTGGTCGCCGGCGGTCATCCCGCCCTCGCGGATCCACCGGGCGAGCCCGAGCCGCTCGGCCAGCTCACCGGGGGGTCTGCGGCCGAGCACGGGTGGCACGCCCCGCTGGCTCTCGTCGACGTAGGCGGCCAGCTCGTCGACGGTCACGGTCGCCGCGTTCACGAATTCCTCAACATTCCACGTCACACGGGGATACTGGTCGAATTCACGACAGCTCGCCAGGCGAGCCGAATTGGACGGAGGTGAACCCGGTGAGTGTCGAACTGGATTCGGTGGACCGGCGAATTCTGGCCGAGCTGCAGAAGGATGCGCGACTCCCCAACAAGGACCTGGCCGAACGGGTGGGCGTCGCCCCCTCCACGGCGCTGGAGCGGGTGCGCTCGCTTCGGAGGCGCGGGGTGATCGGCGCCTTCCGCGCCGAGGTCGACCCGGCGACGCTGGGCCGTCCCCTGCAGGCGCTGCTCGCCCTGCGGGTGCGGCCGCACACCAGCCAGCTCGTCGACCCGCTGCGGGCCTTCGTCCTGGGCCTGCCCGAGACCATCGCCCTGTTCCACGTGGCCGGCCCCCAGGACTTCCTGGTCCACGTGGCGGTCGCCGACGCCGACCGCCTGCACCGCCTGCTGCTGGAGAAGTTCCTGATCCGGCCCGAGATCGTGCACGTCGAGACGACCCTGATCTACCGGACCGAGACCCAGCCCGTCCAGCGGCCCACCGGCTGATTCGTGTCCGGCTCCCGGGCTCAGGACGACGGCCGGGACGTCGTTCCAAGGGGAAACCGCCAGCGGGCCCAGACGGTTTTGCCGGGGTGGTCGAGGAGCGGGATGACGCCGGAGTCGTGGGAGAGGGCCTCGACGATGGTGAGGCCCCGGCCGTGCAAGGCGTCGGTGTCCAGACAGAGGTGCCGGGGCTGCCCCGGCCCGTGGTCGGTCACCTCCAGACGGAGTCCATCGGCTCCGGCCCGCAGGGAGAGGGTGACCGGGGCGTCGCCGTGGACGACGGCGTTGGCCAGGAGCTCACCGGCCACGAGGACCATGTCGTCAGCGATGTGCGCCAACGTCCAGGCGGTGAGGGTGTCGTCCACCAGGGCGCGAATCTTGGTGATCGCCGAAGGGTCGTGGGGCACGTCCCGGCAGACGGTGCGGGAGGTGTCCGGGGTGTCGGGCATCGTGGCTCCTCGGAGTGCCGGTGGAATGTGTTCGCTCTCCCACGTCGGCGGAGGTGGTGAAGCGACGAGTCGGGTTTCGCGCGTCGGCCGGGGTGGCGGCGAGGGATGCTCGACCTCACGCATCAGGTCGCAGAGCTCGTCGGCGGTGCCCGCGCACACGATCAGGGGTTGAGGTGCGGACCAGAGGGCGACGGCGTGGACGCGCCGGGTGGCCGGGCCGTACCAGACGGCCCAGGCGGGTTCCATCAGGTCGAGCCGCCGGGCGCGGGCCACGCTGTCCGCGTCCCGGCATCGGGGGTCGACCGGGGAGACGGGTGCGCCCCGCCGGTGCCGCCCTCTCGGCCGTGCCCGGACCTCCCGTCCGCTCATGAGGTCGCCGCCGGGTGGTACGGCTCGTGTTCACCGGACGCGAGCATGGATTTCGGCGGCTGATCGGCGCGCCGACGCACCCGGCTCGGCCTGAGGTTCTCCTCCAGGGTCGTGCCTCAGCATGTCTCGATCGAGTTGATCAGAGAGGCAGAGAAGGCATGGACCTGAGCGATGAGCTGAAGATGGCGGCCTGGCGTAAGGCCGCAAAAAGTGCGTCCAACCAGGGCGACTGTCTTGAGGTGGCCCCGCTGCCGGGTGGAAGGGTCGGCCTACGTGACACCGAGGCCCCCGAGAAGGCGCCGTTCGTGGTGAGCGCCGGGGTCTGGGACGCGTTCGTCGACGGGGCCAAGAAGGGCGAGTTCGACTTCTAGCCTCGGCTCCGGAAACACAAGAGCCTCCCGGCCGGCGGCCAGGAGGCTGCACGCATGGGGGCGCGCTTCATGTCCCGGTGGACATCGGGGACGCAGATCTCCCACGTCCATCTGGTCGACACCGCGTTCACCCGAGGAGCACGCCAAACGGTTACGACGTCTCGCCGACCGGTGCCCGCATGGGTTCAGGGCCCCATGGCCGATGCGGGCTCGTACGGCGGCCGCGGGTTTGACCTTGTCGCAAGGACAGGGGGTCTACTGTTCGCCATGTTGCTGATAGGCGAAATCGCCAAGCTCGCGGGCGTGACTCCGCGGACCGTACGTCACTATCACCGGATCGGGCTGCTCGCCGAACCGGAGCGTACCGCCGGCGGCTATCGAAGTTACGGCATGAGCGCGTTGAGCCGCCTGCTCCAGATCCGCAAGCTCACCGCGCTCGGCATGGGACTCGGCGAGGTCGCCGACGCCCTGGCCGACACGGGCGGGGTGGACGTGAGGGAGATACTGACCGAACTGGACACGGAGCTCGCCGGCAGGGAGTCGGAGATCCAGCGCCGCCGTGCCGTGATAGCGCGCCTCCTCGAACACGGGGACGATCCGACGCTGTCCCCCGAGCTCGCCGCGGCCGTCCGCGGCCTCGATCTGCCCCTGGACGATATCGGCATCCTCCGGGCGGCGGAGGTGGCGCTGCCCGAACTCGTGGACTCCTATCTCGCCGGGGTCGGGCAGGACTCGCCGTGGCGGGCGTGGGACCTGAAAATGGCCGCGCTGGCGGACGCCGACGCCAACGACCCGCGCGTCGAGGAGGTCGCGGGTGAGCTCTACGCGATGCTGCCGGGCCTGCTGCCCACGGACATGCCCGCCGAGCTCACCGCGGACCAGACGGCCGCCGTCGCCGGCACGGCACGGTTCGGGCAGATGATGCTGACCGATATGAGCCCCGGCCAGCGGCGGGCTCTGGAACTTCTCGTCGAGTACGGGCGACGAGAGCCGGAGAAATGGGGACAGTGACCTCTTCCGCGACGGACCGGACCCGCTCGTGAGCACCCCGCGGCCGGCGGACGTGCTCGCTCACCGGTGGCCGCCCCGAGGGGGCCGGCGAAACCCGGCGTCTGCCGTCAGGTGATGCCGACGATGGGCAGGCGCAGGGCCCCGGGGGCGGCGGCCGGGACGACGGGGCTGCGGGGGGCGACGGGCGCGAGGCGGGCGTACGGGGAGCCCGGGGCGGGGCGCGGGTCCGGCTCGCCCCGGTTGGGCCACAGCGCCATCGCCCGCTCGGCCTGGGCGGTGATGGTGAGGGAGGGGTTGACGCCCGGGTTGGCGGAGACCGCGGAGCCGTCGACGACGTGCAGGCCCTCGTGGCCGTGGACGCGGTGGTAGGGGTCGATCACCCCGGTGTCGCGATCGGCGCCGATGGCGCATCCGCCCAGGAAGTGGGCGGTGGCCGGGATGTCGAACAGGTCGAGCCAGGAGCCGCCGGGGATGCCGCCGACCTCCTCGGCCGCGTGCCGGACGAACTCGTGACCGGCGGGCAGCCAGGTGGGGTTGGGCTCGCCGTGGCCCCGCTCCGAGCGCAGCCTCCGGCCGAACGGCCCCCTGCGCGCGGACAGGGTGATCGAGTTGTCCTTCGCCTGCATGACCAGCGCGATGATGCCGCGCTCGGACCACCGGCGGTGGTTGAACAGCCTCGCCACCCGGTGGGGCGCGCGCAGGGCCTCGCCGAGGAACTTCAGCCAGCGCGGGGCGCCGCCGCCGTCGATGAGCAGGGTGCGGAGCATGCCCATCGCGTTGGAACCGTCTCCGTAGCGGACCGGCTCGATGTGCGTGCGGGCGTCGGGGTGGATCGAGGAGGTGATCGCCACCCCCCGGTTGAGCTTCTCGCCCTCGACCGACAGGCGTTCGAACCCGAGCAGCGCCTCGGAGTTGGTCCTGGTGAGGGTGCCCAGGCGGTCGGAGAGCCGGGGCAGCGTGCCCGCGGCCTTGAGCCGGTGCAGCAGGCGCTGGGTGCCGTACGTCCCCGCCGCGAAGACGACGTGCTCGGCGGTGAGCGCGCTGCGGCGCCAGGGCGCGCCCGTCCCGCGCGTCTCGACCCGGTAGCCGCCGTCCACCGGGACGACCGAGGTGACCGTGGTCTCGGGGAGGACCCTGGCCCCGGCCCTCTCCGCCAGGTAGAGGTAGTTCTTGATCAGCATGTTCTTGGCCCCGTGGCGGCAGCCCGTCATGCACTCGCCGCACTCGGTGCAGCCCCTGCGGCGCGGCCCCGCGCCGCCGAAGTAGGGGTCGTCCACCTCCACGCCCGGGGTGCCGAAGAAGACGCCGACCGGCGCCAGGTGGAAGGTGTCGCCCACGCCCATCCGCTCGGCGACCGCGCGCACCACCTCGTCGGCCGGGGTGACCGTCGGGTTGAGCGTCACGCCCAGCATGCGCGAGGCCTGGTCGTAGTACGGGGCCAGCTCGGCCTTCCAGTCGGTGATGGACGACCACTGGACGTCCTGGAAGAACGCGTCCGGCGGCTCGTAGAGGGTGTTGGCGTAGACCAGGGAGCCCCCGCCGACCCCGGCACCCGCCAGGACCATCACGCCGGTGCCCTTCTCGCCCCTGAGCACGTGGATGCGCTGGATGCCCTTCAGGCCCAGCGCCGGGGCCCACAGGAAGTCGCGGACCCGCCAGGAGGTCCTGGGGAGCGTGGTCTCGTCGAAGCGGCGCCCGGCCTCCAGGACGGCGACCCGGTAGCCCTTCTCCGTCAGCCGCAGCGCCGAGACGCTCCCGCCGAACCCCGATCCGATCACCAGCACGTCGTGGTCGAACACGGCGGCTCCCTTCGAACGACGACCCCGTCGATCACGGCGGCCTCCGGTGACTTCGACGGCCTCCCGGCGACCGTCAAAGGTCACCGGAGCCCCTCACTTCAGGTGGAGCGTCTTCATGACCTTGAAGGCGGTCGCGAGGGTGTCGGCGTACTTCTCGTACGCCATGCCGAGGATCGGCTCGAAGCCCAGCCAGGACGCCTGGCTGGAGACGGTCTGCCCCTCGGTGTACTTCAGCAGCCCCTCGGCCCCGTGACGCCGGCCCAGGCCCGAGGACTTCATGCCGCCCATGGGCGCGTCGTAGGAGGCGTAGGCCGAGCCGTACCCCTCGTTGATGTTGACCGAGCCCGCCCTGATCCGGGAGGCCAGCGCCCGCCCGCGCGGCACGTCGCGGGTCCACACGGAGGCGTTGAGGCCGTACGCGGTGTCGTTGGCCCGCTCGACCGCCTCGTCGTCGTCGCCGAAGCGGTAGATCGCGACGACGGGGCCGAAGGTCTCGGCCCGGCACATGTCCATGCTCTCGTCGACGTCGGCCAGGACGGTGGGCTCGTAGAACAGCGGGCCGAGATCGGGGCGGGCCCGCCCCCCGGCGAGGACCCGGGCACCCTTCGCGACGGCGTCGTCCACGTGGGCGGCGACCGCCTCCAGCTGCCGCCGGGAGGAGAGCGAGCCCATCTGCACGTTCCAGTCGAGCCCGGCGCCGAGCCTCATGTTCCCGACCTGCCGGACGAACCGCTCCAGGAAGGCGTCGTGCACGGAGTCGTGGACGTAGAGCCGCTCGACGGACAGGCACAGCTGCCCGGCGTTGGTGAAGCAGGCGCGCAGCGCGCCCTGGGTCGCCGCGTCCAGGTCGGCGTCGTCGAGCACGAGCATCGGGTTCTTGCCGCCGAGCTCCAGCGAGCAGCCGATCAGCCGCCGGGCCGCCTCCTCGGCGATCTTCCGGCCGGCCCGGGTGGAGCCGGTGAACGCCACGTAGTCGGCGCCGTCGAGCAGCGGTTCGCCCACCTCCGCGGGGTCGCCGAGGACGACCTGCCAGATCTCCCTGGGCATGCCGAGGGAGACCAGCAGGTCGATCGTCCACAGCGTGGACAGGGCGGTCTGGGTGTCGGGCTTGTGGACCACGGCGTTGCCGGCGAGCAGCGCGGGAACGGCGTCGGTGACGCCGAGCGAGAGCGGGTAGTTCCACGGCGAGATCAGGGCCACCGTCCCCCGGGGCTGGCGCGTCTCGACCGTCCTGGTGGCGACCGGCAGGATCCCGGCGCGCCTCCTCGGCTCCAGCAGGCCGGGGGCCCGCCGCGCGTGGTAGAGGGTGCAGCCGGCGACGTCGAGGACCTCCTCGAAGGCGTGCCTGCGGGCCTTTCCGGTCTCCCACTGGACCACGTCGAGGATCTCCTCGCGGCGGTCGAGGATGGCGTCGTGCAGGCGCAGGAAGGGCTCGGCACGCTCCCGCGCGGGCCGGGCCGCCCACGCCCGCTGCGCCTCCCGCGCCACGGCGTGGGCGGAGCGGACGTCGTCGGCGGTGGAGACGGGCATCTCGGCGAGGACCTCGCCGGTGAACGGCGCCGTGATCTCCCGCGTCTTGCCGTCGGAGGTCACGTGCCGCACGACGCGTTCGATCATGCGGGGAGCGAGGACCCTTGTCATCTCGGCCCGTGTCATTTCAGGGGGAACGGCCATGTTCGCAGCGTAATCGTGGGAGGCGTGCCCTGGCTACCGGCGGGTAGCGAGGTGTTGAACCACACGTCCTCCCGATCCGTCGTAGGGGCATGAGGACATCGATTCGTACGGCCGGCGCGGTCGCCCTCGCCGCCGCCCTGCTCGCCACGGCGTGCAGTTCGACGGAGACGAGGACCGCCGGAGGTCGTACGGCGCCGGTCGATCTGGGGAACGTCAAGCTCGTCTCCTACAGCGGCTGCGACGACATGCTGGCCGGCCTGCGCGCGGCGACGGCGAGGAACGTCGGTCCCTGGGGCATCGGCGGCCCGGTCGTCATGTACGCGGAGACGCAGTCGGACGCCTCCGCCAAGCGCGCGTCCGGTGCGCCCGAGCACTCCACCACGAACACGCACGAGGCCGGGGTCGACGAGCCCGACCTGGTGAAGACCGACGGCGATCGGGTGATCACCGTGAACCGCGGCGTGCTGCGGGTGGTGGACACCGCGACCAGGAAGGTCACCGGCACTCTCAGGCTCGTGGACGCCGAGCAGGCGTGGGTCCCGGCCGACCTGCTGGTCAGCGGCGACCGGGCGCTGGTGCTGTTCTCCGGCGGCGGGATCATCCCGTACGGCGCGACGGCCAAGCACGCGGCGAGCCCGGGACCGCGCTACGTCCTCGTCGACCTGTCGGGGAAGCCGAAGGTGATCGGCGCGCTCACCCCCGAAGGCGCCCACGTGGACGCCAGGATGGTCGGCTCGACCGTGCGGATCGTGGTCCGCAGCCAGCCGCGGATCGAGTTCCCCGACGCCGGGCCCGGCCTGTCGGACGACGAGCGCACCCGGCGCAACGCGGAGATCGTCGCCAGGGCGCCGATCGAGGCGTGGCTGCCGAAGTACGAGCTGACGTCCGCGGACGGCGCCACCTCGGACCGCAAGGTCGACTGCGGGCAGGTCAGCCACCCCGCGGAGTACAGCGGGACGTCGATGCTGACCGTGCACAGCCTCGACCTGTCGCAGGCGCTCGCCAAGACGGCCCCGATCGGCGTCGCGGCCGACGGCGACACCGTCTACGGGACGGGCACCAGCCTGTACGTGGCCAGCAACCCGCACTGGTGGTGGCCCCGCCCGGTCGACCGGGTGATCGTCGAGGACGCCCCGGCGACACCGGCCGCCGAGCCCGCCCCGACCCTCCTCCCCGAACCTTCCACCACCCCGACGCCGACCGCGACGGCGGCCCCGGAGCCGCCGCCGGAGGAGACCGAGATCCACCGGTTCGACATCACCGCGGCCGGGGCACCCCGCTATGTCGCCTCGGGCAAGGTCTCCGGCAGGCTGCTCAACCAGTACTCCCTGTCGGAGCACGAGGGGCACCTGCGGGTCGCCACCACCTCGACCGCCGCGCGGGACACCTCGACCGGCTCCCCGGAAGCCGCGCCGGACACCTCCAGCGCCGTCTACGTGCTCGACGCCGACACCCTGGTCAAGACCGGCGAGGTCGGCGGGCTCGGACAGGGCGAGCGGATCTACTCGGTCCGCTTCATCGGTCCCGTCGGCTACGTGGTGACGTTCAAGCAGGTGGACCCGCTCTACACGCTCGACCTGCGCGACCCGGCGGCACCGAGGAGGACGGGCGAGCTGAAGATCACCGGCTACTCGGCGTACCTGCACCCGGCGGGCGACGGGCGGCTGATCGGCGTGGGCCAGGAGGCCAGCGAGCAGGGCCGCACGCTCGGCACCCAGGTCTCGCTGTTCGACGTCGGCGACCCGGCCAACCCCCGCCGCCTGTCCCAGATGTTCCAGAAGGACTCCGGCTCGGAGGCCGAGTGGGACCCGCACGCCTTCCTGTACTGGGCCAGGACGGGGATGGCGGTCATCCCGGTGAGCTCGTGGACGGGGACCGAGCAGACCAACGGGACCGCCCTGGTCCTCAAGATCGACGATTCCGCGGTCACCAGGACCGGCACGGTCAGCCACCCCAGGCCCAAGCCTGCGGAGAACACCCGGGTGGCCTCGTACGACCCGGGCATCCGCCGCTCGGTCGTCATCGGCGACAGCCTGTGGACGGTCTCCGACCTCGGCCTCAAGGTCAGCGACATGAAGGACCTGGCCGACCAGGCCTGGATCCCCTTCTCCTGACCCCCTCGCGACCTGGCGAACCCCAGAGCCCGCGCCCCCGGCCCGACCGCCGGGGGTGCACCCGTTTGCACGGTCCAGACCGCCCTATAACACTGACATATACACCTTTACAAGATCTTGTCATGACACTTGAATCGGTGTTACCTCTTGCGCAACACACGTGATCCGCGTGTGCATGGCCGGCGACGGCCATCTTTCGCAGGAGGATCGGTGTCGACCAAACCCTGGTCACGCGTTACCGTCATCGCCGCCGCCACCGCGGCGCTCGTCATTCCCCTGCCGGGGGTCGCCCAGGGCGAACCCGGCGGCCGGCCCCCCAAGGTCCACGACTTCCAGGCCGAACACGGCGCCAAGCCCGACCTGGACAACCGGCGTGGCAGCGTCGCACCCCCCACCTCGCTCTCCAGGTCGGCGGCGAGCGCCGCGACGATCCGGTGGAACGCTCTCGGCACCCCGGCCGTCGTCACCGGCTCCGCCCCCCTCGCCGAGGGCCTGGACGCCGACCCCGAGCGGGCCGCGCGGGCCTACCTCAAGGCGAACGAGAGCCTCTTCGGCCTCTCCGGCGAGGCCGTGGACGCGCTGGAGAAGATCGCCGCCAACCCCATCGGCGACGGGTACGCCGTACTCCTGCGGCAGAGGTTCGGCGGCCTGCCCGCGGGCGTGGACGGTCAGGTCGTGGTCGGTGTGAAGGGCGGCAAGGTCCTCCACGTCACCTCGACCCTCTCGCGCTCCTCCGAGGCGCCTCCCGCCGCCAGGCTCACCGAGCGGCAGGCGTTGGAGATCGCGGCCAGGGACGGCGGGATCGACCTGGCCACGGCCACCGTCAAGAAGGCCACCGCCACGGCGGTACCCGCGCCCGACGGGACGCACAACGCGTTCCAGATCACCCTGATCGGCGGCGGCGAGGGCGAGCCCGCCGCGTACACGACGCACGTGGACGCGGTCAGCGGCGAGATCCTGACCCGCGAGAACCTGGTGGACCACCACAGCGCGCCGGACGACCCCCGCTGGGAGGCCTTCCCGGCCAACCCCCCGGCCGACTACTCCTCCACCGACACCCGCGCGACGTGGTGCGCCACGGCCGGGCCCGGCTGCGACCTGGTCGGGGCCGACCCGGCCACCGGCAAGGCGTGGGACGTCGACCACGCCACGGACACCCCGACGAACACGAGCGTCGGCAACGCCGCCAGGACCGTGGAGAACCGCGCCAGCGGCGACGCGTTCTCCGTCGGCACGCGCGGCAACGTGGCCACGCCGAACCGCGAGTACGTCTACCCGTGGACCAACAAGTGGTACACGGCCAAGTGCGACCCGGCCTCCCTCGACCAGCCCGGCGAGGCCGACCTCGAAGCCGCCATCTCCAACCTGCACGTCATGCACAACCGCATGCACGACTGGTCCTACCGGCTCGGCTTCACCGAGACCGCCTGGAACATGCAGAACGACAACGGCGAGCGCGGCGGCCTCGGCGGCGACCCCGAGCAGGGCAACGCCCAGGCGGGCGCCCGGGTGCTCAGCGTGCGCGACAACGCCAACCAGATCACCGGCCCCGACGGGGTCGCGCCCATCACCAACATGTACATGTGGCAGCCGATCGCGGGCGCGTTCTACTCGCCCTGCGTGGACGGCGACTACGACATGTCGGTGATCGGGCACGAGTACACCCACGCGATCTCCGGCCGCATGATCGGCGGCCCGAACGCCGGGTGGAGCGGCGCCCAGGCCGGGGCGATGAACGAGAGCACCTCCGACCTGTTCGCGATGGAGTATCTCTCCGAGTACGGCTTCCGCCCCGCGGGCGACACCCCGTACGTCACCGGCGGCTACGTCACCGGCGACAAGAAGGCGGGCATCCGCAACTACGACATGTCCAACTCCCCGCTGAACTACAGCGACATCGCGTACGACATCGTCGGCCAGCAGGTGCACGCCGACGGTGAGATCTGGTCGGCGACCCAGTACGACGTGCGCAAGGCCTTCGTGCAGAAGTACGGCCAGGGCACCCCGGCCAGGCAGAAGGCGTGCGCCGACGGCAAGACCCCGCTCGGGGAGTGCCCCGGCAACCGCCGCTGGGCGCAGGTCTCCTTCGACGCGCTGCTGCTGATGGCCTCCGGCGCGGTCAGCTACGTCGACCACCGCGACGCGCTGCTCGCGGCCGACGCCATCCGCTTCGGCGGCGCGAACCAGGCCATCATGTGGCGCGCGTTCGCCGAGCACGGCCTCGGCCAGGGCGCGGCGAGCGTCGGGGCCAACGACCCCGACCCGACGCCGAGCTTCGTCGACCCGGCCGGCAAGAACGGGAAGATCCAGCTCAAGCCGCTGCTCGAGGCCAAGGACGCCGCGCTCCGGCTGTACGTCGGCGACTACGAGGGCCGTGTCGTGCCGGTGGCCGACACCGACCCGGCGACCGAGCTCGGCGACACCGTCGAGATGACCCCGGGGATCTACGACTTCGTGGTCGCGGGCAACGGGTTCGGGCACACCCGGGTGAAGTTCGCGGTGCTGCCCGGCCTGAAGCTGCCGCTGCCGCTCGCGGTGCCGAAGAACCTCGCCTCGGCGGCGCTGGGCGCCACCGCGACCGGTGACGGCGTCAACCAGGCCAAGCTGATCGACGAGACGGAGGCCACGAACTGGGCCTCGCTCACCGGCCCGGTCAAGGGCAGGTCCGTCACCGTGGACCTGGCCGGGACCGAGCCGGAGAAGATCCGCCGCGTGCAGGTCAGCGCCATGCTCAGGCCCCCCGCCCCCACCGACCCGGCCGACCCCGGCACCCAGAACCGCTTCAGCGCCCTGCGCGCCTTCGAGGTCCTGGCCTGCGACGCCACCAAGAAGGACTGCTCCTCACCCGCGTCCTTCTCGGTCGTCTACACCAGCCCGTCCAACGCCTTCGAGACGCGCCGACCGCGTCCTCGCGGCGCCGACCTGGTCATCGAGTCCTTCAAGATCCCCACGACCACCGCGACCCACCTGACCCTGCGGGCCGTCTCCACCCAGTGCACCGGCAACCCGGTCTACGCCGGTGAGCAGGACGCCGACCCCAACTCCGCCACCGACTGCGCCACCGCCAGCCCCACCAGGGACCACCTGCGGGCGGCCGAGTTCCAGGCCTTCACCCGCTAGTCCTTCCGGAATCTCCTGCCGGCCTCTCCCGAAGGGCCGGCAGGCCCTCCGGACACCCGCCCGGCCCCTCCGGAGCCCGTCAGTCCCTCCGGAGGAGTCCCCGGGTCCCGAGTCTCTCGGGATCCGGGGACCTTTCTGTTCCGGGCGCGTTCCGCTTCCGGCCCCCGAATGGGCTAAACCGGGTTCGTCTCGGGACCGGCCACCGGCACGATCTCCGGAGCGCCCAGGCGGATAGCGTCGGCCTCCTGGTCGGTGTCCTGCTCCTGGGAGAGGCGCTCGGACTCGACGCGCTTGGTGTAGTACTCCACCTCGCGCTTGATCTGCTCGGCGTCCCAGCCCAGCGGCTCGGCGAGCAGCTGGGCCGTCTCCTCGACCACCCCCACACCCCGGTGGAAGGTCTCGATCGAGATGTGCGTACGCCGGGTCAGCACGTCGTTCACGTGCCGGGCGCCCTCGTGGGTCGCCGCGTAGACCACCTCCGCCCGGAGGTAGTCGTCGGCCCCCGTCAGCGGCTTGGCCAGCGACGGGTCCCGCTCGATCAGCGCCAGCACCTCGTCGATCATCGACCCGTACCGCTGGAGCAGGTGTTCGATCCTGGCCACGTGCAGTCCGGAGGACTGGGCCAGCCGCTGCCGGGAGTTCCACATCGCCTGGTAGCCCTCGGCTCCCACCAGCGGGACCCGGTCGGTGCAGGAGGGCGGGACCCGCTGGTCAAGGCCGTGCGCCACGGCGTCGACCGCGTCCTTCGCCATAACACGATATGTCGTGTACTTTCCCCCGGCCACCATGACCAGGCCCGGCACGGGGTGGGCCACCACGTGCTCGCGGGAGAGCTTGGACGTCTCCTCCGACTCCCCCGACAGCAGCGGGCGCAGCCCGGCGTAGACGCCCTCGACGTCCTCGCGGGTGAGCGGGACCGAGAGCACCTCGTTCACGTGGTCGAGGACGTAGTCGATGTCCGACCGCGACGCCGCCGGGTGGGCCCGGTCCAGCTTCCACGCGGTGTCGGTGGTGCCGATGATCCAGTGACGGCCCCAGGGGATGACGAACAGCACCGACTTCTCGGTGCGCAGGATGATCCCGGTGAGCGAGTGGATCCGGTCGCGCGGCACCACCAGATGGATCCCCTTGGAGGCGCGCACGTGGATCTGCCCGCGACCGCCGACCATTTCCTGGATGTCGTCCGTCCACACCCCGGTGGCGTTGACCACCTGGCGGGCCCGCACCTCGAGCTCCCTGCCGCCCTCCAGGTCGCGCACCCGGACGCCGGTGACCCGCTCCCCCTCGCGCAGGAAACCCACCACCTGCGCCCGCGAGGCGACGTTGGCCCCGTACATGGCCGCCGTCCGCAGCGTGGTCATCACATGGCGGGCGTCGTCGACCTGGGCGTCCCAGTACTGCACCGCGCCGGAGAACGCCGTCTTGCGCAGCGCGGGCGCGAGCCGCAACGCCCTCGTACGCGACAGGTGCCTGTGGCCCGGCACGCCCCGGGCGAGCCCGGTGGAGAAGCCCATCGTGTCGTACAGCACCAGACCCGCGCCCACGTAGGGCCGCTCCCAGCCGACATGCGTCAGCGGGAACAGGAACGGCACCGGCCGCACCAGGTGCGGGGCGATCCGCTGCAGCAGCAGGGCCCGCTCCTGGAGCGCCTCCCTGACCAGCTCGAAGTTGAGCTGTTCCAGGTAGCGCAGGCCGCCGTGGATCAGCTTGGACGACCTGGACGAGGTCCCCGAGGCGAAGTCGCGCGCCTCCAGCAGCCCGACCGACAAGCCGCGGGTCACCGCGTCCAGCGCGACTCCCGCTCCGACGACCCCGCCTCCGATCACCACCACGTCGAGTTCCTCGGCGCTCATCTGCGCCAGTGCGGCGGACCGCTCGGCAGGACCGAGCCGTCCGGTGCCCATTCGCGCCGTCATGTGCAACCCCCTGGGGTGCGGCTTGTCGCCTTACGTGAGGTATCTACCCATCTACCCTAGGCACCATTACCGGCCGGTAGGGAACGGCGGCGGTGATTCACGCCATACCCCCCTGAACAGCGGAAAGACAATGAGAGACCAAAGAGGGGGCAACACCGGGGAATCCCCCGAGAACGTTCGACGGCACATGGGCGCGGGAAGACGGCCGCGATGCGATCGCCCGGCTCCCGCGGACCGGTCCGGCCGCGCGCGGCGGCGCACCCCGGCGGCGGCGACGCGCCCCCATGCCCCCAGGCCCCGCCCGCGGCGTGTGACCGGGCGCGCACGCTCCGGGGTGGACGGTCACCGCTGGAGTGCCGGGAGCCGGTTCTCCCGGGGACCCGCGAGGATGGGGAGCATGAGCATCACACTCGCCGACGCCCGCGTCGTGACCCCCGAAGGTGTCCACGAAGGCTGGCTCACCATCGAAGACGGCCGCATCACCCACGTGGGCCAGGGCTCGGCCCCCGGCGCCGGGCTCGGTCTCGGCGGCCGGTACGTCGTGCCGGGCTTCGTCGACATCCACAACCACGGCGGGGCGGGCGGTTCCTTCCCCACCGGCGACCCGGACCAGGCGAGCCGGGCCGTCGACCTGCACGCCCGCCACGGCACCACCACGCTCATGGCCAGCCTGGTCACCGCGTCGCCGGACGACCTGGCCAGGGCCGCCGCCTCCCTCGCCGACCTGTGCGAGGACGGGCTGCTGGCCGGGATCCACTTCGAGGGCCCCTACATCTCCGCCGCCCGCTGCGGGGCGCACAACCCGGCGCTGCTGCGCGAGCCCTCACCCGGCGAGCTCGGCGCGCTGCTCAAGGCCGGACGCGGCCACGTACGGATGATCACCATCGCCGCCGAGCTGCCCGGCGCGCTGGACACCGTACGGGAGGCGGTGGCAGGCGGCGTGATCGCCGCCCTCGGCCACAGCGACGCCACCTACGAGCAGACGATCTCCGGCATCGAGGCGGGCGGCAGCGTCGCGACCCACCTCTACAACGCGATGCCGCCGCTGCACCACCGCGACCCCGGGCCGATCGCCGCGCTGCTCCAGGACGAGCGCGTCACGGTCGAGCTGATCAACGACGGCGTGCACCTGCACCCGGCCATGACGCGCCTGGCCTTCGAGGTCGCGGGTCCCGGCAGGACCGCGCTGATCACCGACGCCATGGCGGCGGCGGGCATGGGCGACGGCGTCTACGGGCTCGGCCCGATGACGGTGAACGTCGCGGACGGGGTGGCCCGGCTGGCCGAGGGCGGCGCCATCGCGGGCAGCACCCTGACCATGGACGTCGCGTTCCGGCGCGCCGTGCGCGAGGTGGGCCTGTCACTGGCCGAGGCGTCCGAGATCGCCTCCCTGACCCCGGCTCGGGTGCTCGGTCTCGCCGACCGCCTGGGATCCGTCTCGGTCGGCAAGCGGGCCGACCTGGTGGTGCTCACCGACGACCTGGAGGTCTCCGGCGTCATGCGCGGCGGCACCTGGATCACCGAGCCCCGCTGAACCCCTGGATCCGGGCGGCTCAGGACCAGTCCCAGCGGATGCCGACCAGGCCGGGTTCCAGCGACCCGGCCACCAGGTGCACGGCGTTGTGGGCGTTGAGGGAGAGCTCGCCGGGATTCTCCTCCCCGGTGCCGGAGCCCTGCCGGGCGAACCGCTGGACGCGCACCGGGAGGGTTTCCGGCGCGAAGTTCACCCGGAGCACGTACTGCCCGGCCGGATGCCGGAAGCCCCGCTCGTACTCGACGGTCTCCACGCCGCTCGGGTCGGCCAGCTCGTAGCGGATGATCTGCGTCTCGCCGGGCCGCAGCATCTGGTCGAACAGCAGTTCCGCCACGACCAGGGCGGTCGGCCCGTCGCGGCGGACCCGGCCGACCCGGCAGTCCTCCAGGGCCCGGACGCGCACGCGCTCCACGTCGCATCCCAGGTCGCCCCGGTAGACCATGATGTAGCGGTCGGTGGCCTCCTCGTGCGCCTGCACCACCTGGAGCGTCTCGCGCCGCACGGTGCTGCGGTCGGGACCGATCTGCAGCGTCTCGTACATCCCGGCGATGTGCAGGCGCCGGTCGTCGGCCACCCCGTTCAGATCGTGGATCATCGCCGACAGCGTCCGGGAGGACTCCATGATCGCGGAGTAGGGCAGGGCGCCCACCGGCAGCTTCCCCGCGTCCCGCCCGCGCGGCCGGGGCGGGCCGAGAAGGGCCATGAGGGAGCGCGGCGGCAGGACGAGGATCTCCTCCAGGGCGCGCACGGCGCGCAGCGACTCGGGGCGCTCAGGGCGGCGCAGCCCCTGTTGCCAGTAGCTCAGGCTCGTCATCCCGACCCGGAGGCCGCGTTCCCCGAGATGCCGGCGAAGCCCGGTCAGCGTCAGCCCGCGGGTCTCCACCGCGGCACGTAGCGCGACGTGGAAGGGCCCCTCCTTGAGGGCGACCCGGAGCTCCCGATCAGTTGGCACGTACGAATGCTCACAGATTTCTTCAAGCACGTCATTTCGGTTATCGGCGGCACGGGAGACGGCGAGCACCCGGTCTCGCGGGAGGGCGGCCCGGACGGGGTTCCGCCCCGCCCCGCGAGATGTCAGCCGATCTGCGGAGCGACGACGACCTCGACCCGCTGGAACTCCTTGAGGTCGGAGTATCCGGCGGTGGCCATCGTGCGCCTGAGCGCGCCCATCAGGTTCATCGAGCCGTCGGCGACCGAGGAGGGGCCGTGCAGGATCTGCTCCAGCGTGCCGACCGTGCCGAACTCGACCCGCTTGCCCCTGGGCAGCTCGGGGTGCTGCGCCTCGGAGCCCCAGTGGAAGCCCTGGCCGGGAGCCTCGACGGCCCGCGCCAGCGGCGAGCCGACCATGACCGCGTCCGCGCCCACGGCGATCGCCTTGGCGATGTCACCGGAGGTGCCCATGCCGCCGTCGGCGATGACGTGGACGTAACGGCCGCCGGACTCGTCCATGTAGTCGCGGCGGGCGGCGGCCACGTCGGAGATCGCGGTGGCCATCGGCACCACCACGCCCAGCACCGTGCGGGTGGTGTGCGAGGCGCCGCCGCCGAAGCCGACGAGCACCCCGGCCGCGCCGGTCCGCATCAGGTGCAGCGCCGCGGTGTAGGTGGCGCACCCCCCGACGACCACGGGGACGTCGAGCTCGTAGATGAACTGCTTGAGGTTGAGCGGCTCGGCCCTGCCGGAGACGTGCTCGGCGGAGACCGTGGTACCGCGGATCACGAAGATGTCCACGCCCGCGTCGATGACGGCCTTGTGGTACTGGACCGTGCGCTGCGGGGACAGCCGGACGGCCGTCGCCACCCCGGCGGCGCGGATCTCCTCGATACGGCGGCCGATCAGCTCCTCCTTGATCGGCGCGTCGTAGATCTCCTGCAGCCGCTTCGTGGCGGGCTCGCCCTTGAGCTCGGCCACCTCCTCCAGCAGCGGCATCGGGTCGTCGTACCGGGTCCACAGCCCTTCGAGGTCGAGCACGGCGAGACCGCCGAGCCTGCCGACCTCGATGGCGGTCTTCGGCGAGACCACGCTGTCCATCGGGCTCACCACGACGGGCAGCTCGAAGCGGTAGGCGTCGATCTGCCAGGCGATCGAGACCTCCTCCGGGTCGCGGGTGCGACGGGACGGAACGATGCCGATCTCGTCGAGCGCGTAGGCACGACGGCCGTTCTTGCCGCGGCCGATCTCCACCTGAGTCATATGTCTGTCTTTCCCGTTCCGTGCGTGCACAGCGCACGCCGCGTTCCATGCGTGCGCCATGCACGCCGCGTTCCATGCGGTCCGGCCGTGCGCGCGGCGTCTCGTGCGTGCACGGCGCACGCCACGTTCGCCCGCGCGCCCGGCGCGGGCCGCCCTAGCGACCGTGGTAGTTGGGAGCCTCGACCGTCATCTGGATGTCGTGCGGGTGGCTCTCCTTGAGGCCGGCCGCCGTGATCGGCATCAGCTCGCACCGCACGTGCATCTCGGCGACCGTACGGCACCCGGAGTACCACATGCCCTGGCGCAGGCCGCCGATGAGCTGGTGGGCCACCGCGGCGACCGGGCCGCGGTAGGGGACCTGCCCCTCGATGCCCTCGGGGATGAACTTGTCCTCGTTGCCGACGTCGCCCTGGGCGTAGCGGTCCTTGCTGAAGGAGGCGCCGCCGCGCTCGCGGTTGCGGACCGCGCCGAGCGAGCCCATGCCCCGGTACGACTTGAACTGCTTGCCGTTGATGAAGATCAGCTCACCCGGGGACTCCTCGCAGCCCGCCAGGAGGGAGCCGAGCATGACCGTGTCGGCCCCGGCCGCGATGGCCTTGACGATGTCGCCCGAATACTGCAGGCCGCCGTCGCCGATCACCGGGACCCCGGCGGGACCGGCGGCCAGCGAGGCCTCGTGGATCGCCGTCACCTGCGGGGCGCCGACACCGGCGACCACGCGGGTGGTGCAGATGGAGCCGGGCCCGACACCGACCTTGACCGCGTCGACCCCGGCGTCGACCAGCATCTGGGCGCCCGCGCGGGTGGCGATGTTGCCGCCGATCACGTCGACCCGGCTGTTGGACTTGATCTTGGCGATCATGTCGGCGAGACCCTTGGAGTGGCCGTGCGCGACGTCCACCACGATCACGTCGACCCCGGCCTCGATCAGCGCGATCGCCCGCTTCTCCGCGTCGCCGCCGACGCCGACGGCCGCCCCCACGACGAGCCGGCCGTCGGCGTCCTTGGTGGCGAGGGGATACTGCTCGCTCTTGGTGAAGTCCTTGACGGTGATGAGCCCGCGCAGCCGCCCCCCGGCGTCGACCAGCGGAAGCTTCTCGATCTTGTTCTGCTTGAGCAGGGCGAACGCGTCGTCGGTGGAGACCCCGACCGGCGCGGTGACCAGCGGCATCGGGGTCATGACCTCGCGCACCGGACGGTTCTCGTCGGTCTCGAAGCGCATGTCGCGGTTGGTGACGATGCCGACGAGCACGCCGGTCTCGTCGGTCACCGGGACGCCGGAGATCCGGTACGTCGCGCAGAGGCGCTCGACGTCGGCCAGCGTCTCGTCCGGGGAGCAGGTGACCGGGTTGGTGACCATCCCGGCCTCGGAGCGCTTGACGAGGTCGGCCTGCTGGGCCTGGTCCTCGATCGACAGGTTGCGGTGCAGGACGCCGATGCCCCCCTGGCGTGCCATCGCCACCGCCATGCGGGCCTCGGTCACCGTGTCCATCGCCGCGGAGACCAGCGGGATCCGCAGGGTGATGCCCCGCGACAGCCGCGTGGTGGTGTCGGCCTGCCCCGGCTGCAGGTCCGAATACGCGGGAACCAGCAACACGTCGTCGAACGTGAGCCCCGGCTCGGTGAACTTGGCCATCTGCGATCCTCCTGCCGCGGCGCTCTCATGACGGGGAAAGGCGCCGACCCCCGGGTCACAGTTTAGAGTCTGACGCCAAAGCCGGGGGACCCGGGGGAAAAGGCGGGGCGCGGAGGCACCGGGGAGAGACGGGCCCCGGGGGGCCCGGAGGAAGGACGGGCCCCCGGAGGACCCGGGAAAAGCGGGGGACCGAGCGGTCGGTGACCCGCTCGGTCCCCCGGATCACCGGCATCGGCGCGGAGATGCCTTGACGCCAACCGAACCCCCCTCCGCATCCGGCTGGCGGCGTGATCCGCGCCTTCGCCGACGCTGCGTCAAGAGTGCGTCACGATGCGTTCGTCTCGCAATGTCCAAACGTGCAATTGCACGAAGCTGCACACCACGGCATGCCAGTAGGAGCAACGCCCGGACAGGGACGATTCGCCGAGTTATCCTCGCCAGACCCTCGTGTCACTTGCAGGAGTCCCTCGCCGATGAGTACCGACACACCCACACTGCCCGACCCGCTGGAGAGCCTGGGGCTCACTCCGGCCCAGACGGCCCTGTACAACGCGGTCCTGCGCCTGCACCGCGCCACCTGCGCCGAGCTCGCCCAGGCCACCAACCGCTCGCCCGAGCCGCTCGGCCGCGAGCTGGCCACCCTGGTACGGCTGGGCGTGGTCGACGAGCAGGGGGGCGAGTACCTGGCCCGCCACCCGGCCGCGGCCCTCGGCCATCTGATCGCGGAGAGGCTGGACCGGCTGGCCGCCGAGAGCCGCCGGATCGACACCGTGCTCGGCTCGATCCGCGGCTTCATCCACCAGTACGACGCCGGCCGCGACTACCAGACCGGCCAGTTCTCCGTGGACCTGGTCGGAGGCGCCGACGAGCTCTACGAGAGCGTGATCGGCATGGCGGTCCAGGCCCCGCCGCTGAGGCTGCTGTCGAGCATCCCCGACCGGCGGACGATGAGCGACTTCGCGCACCGCTACGCCGACCAGTGGATCGGCGCCCAGCGTGCCGGCCTGCTCGCCTGCCGGGTCACCATCCCGGTCCACACCCTGGAGATCCCCGGCCTGCGCGACAAGCTGGACCAGTTCGAGCAGGCGGGGGCCGAGGTGCGCACCCTCGACGCGGTGCCCAGCTGGTTCCTCGTCGCGGGGGACGACGCCGCGGGCATGCCCGCCCAGTGGGGCGGCGCGCTCGCCGAGAACGCCTACAACTTCCACCTGGTCAGGGCTCCGGTCGTGGTGGCCGCGCTGCGCTCGCTCTTCGAGGAGCTGTGGGCCCGCGGGGCCCGCCTGCCCGGGACCCACCGCGACGACGGGGTGGTCCGGGTGCTGCGGCTGGCCGGTCAGGGCGTCCCCGACGAGATGATCGCCCGGCAGCTGGGCGTCTCGGTCCGCACGGTGCGCGCCAGGTTCGCCGACGCCATGGCCGAGCTGGGGGCGCAGTCCCGGTTCCAGGCGGGGGTGGAGGCCTCCCGGCGCGGCTGGCTCGTCTAGTGCCTCTCGGGCGCCGGGGGCCCGGGGCGACAGGGACCGGAGCGCCACGGCGCCGGGGCGTCAGGGACCCGGGGCGTCAGGGGCCCGGGCACACCGGGTTTCGGCCTCCGCACCACCGGGATCTCCGCCTCCCCCGCCCCGGGAATCCTTCACCACGTGCCGGTGCCGCCAGGTCTCTGACCTGCCCGTACCACCCCAGAGCGTCCTACTCGTGCAGTTCGGAACCTGTCTGTCACATCCAGGCCATAAGGTGGGATCGTGCTCGACGATGTCCCTCGCGACCCGTTCGCGGATGACCCCGACGACCCGGCGGCGGCGCTGGGCGATCCCGACGATCCCGAGCCGCTGACGACGGACGAGCGTGACGAGGCCATGACCGACCTCGCCGACGTGGAGGTCTTCCGCTCGTTGCTGGAGCCTCAGGGGGTGCTCGGCCTGGTGCTCGACTGCCCCGAATGCGGGGAACAGCACTACTTCGACTGGGAGCTGCTGCGCGGCAACCTGCGCCAGATGATCGAGAACGGCCAGCCCCAGGTGCACGAGCCCGCCTACCAGCCCAACCCCACCGACTACGTGAGCTGGGAATACGCCCGTGGTTACGTGGACGGCGTGATCGACACCGAGGAACACCGCTGATCCACGTCGTCGATCAGGGCCGCCAGCAGGGCGACCGCGGCGTCTGAGCCGGAGACGGGCCTCCTGCCGGAGAGCGCCTCCAGGAGTTCGGCGGTCTCGGCGACCGCCGGGTCCTCGTCCGGCCCGTATCTCCGAGCCGGACGTCGCGGGTGAACCGTTGTCATGATCGTTCTCGCTCCGGGTCGTCGCGAGCCCCGCCCCGCGGTTCGGGCCTCCGCTCGCGCCCCCTGCTCGACAGCTCCGCGGTCAAGCTATCGACTCCAGCTCCGCCATCGCTCGTAGCCGGGCCAGCGCCCTGTGCTGGGCCACACGAACCGCACCTGGTGACATGCCAAGTACATTACCGGTCTCCTCGGCGGAAAGGCCCGACACCACTCGAAGCATGAGCAGCTCGCGCTGGTTGTCCGGCAGCCTCGACAGCAGCCGGCGGGCGTGTTCGGCCTCGATGTAACGCACCACGGTCTCCTCCGGCCCCGGACCCTCGTCGGGCCCGTCAGGAAGGTCCTGGGTGGGCACGGCGGATCGTACGGAGCTGCGCAGCGCGTCGGCCACCTTGTGAGACGCGATGCCGAAGACGAAGGACGCGAACGGGCGTCCCATGTCACGGTAGCGGGGCAGTGCGGACAGCACCGCTATGCAAACTTCCTGGGCCACGTCGTCCGCGATGTGATACTGACCGGAAACCCGGCCCAGACGACCACGGCAATATCGGACGACCATCGGCCGCAGTTGCGCGATCAGAGATTCGATCGCGGTGCGATCCCCCTGAACGGCGAGGCTCGTCAGATCCTTGAGATCATCCCTGTGGGCGACCCCATCAGACCTCGTCGCAAGCCTCACCCCATTTTTGGCGTCGGCGACGCATCCCTCGGTCACGTTAGGCATGATGCCCGCCCTGGTAGTGACTGTCGTCATCGCAAACGGCTACGGATTGGTCACATTGAGGCGGAGATAACGGCGCGTAATCGAACGGCGACTGCAACGACTACAGAATGTGCAAATATTTCATTCGATTGCCAAATACGTCGACTATTCGTTAGAACCGCGTTTGGTCTTCTGTCCGGCGTGACGCTTGAGATCGTTTTTTGGTTTACCGCGAAACGCGAACGGCTCGCGCCTCCGGGGAGACGCGAGCCGTTCGGAACCGATGATCGGCCGGGGCCGATCGGGGGCCGGTCAGTGACCGATCAGTGACCGATCAGTGGCCGTGGCCGTGGCCGTGACCCTGGCCGGCGGCGGCCGGGGCCTCCTCCTCGGGCTTGTCCACCACGAGGGCCTCGGTCGTCAGCAGCATGCCGGCGATGGAGGCGGCGTTCTGGACGGCCGAGCGGGTGACCTTGACCGGGTCGATGACGCCCTGGGCGATCAGGTCGCCGTACTCGCCGGTGGCGGCGTTGAAGCCCTGGCCGACGGGCAGCTCGGTGACCTTCGCCGTCACGACGTAGCCCTCGAGACCGGCGTTCTCCGCGATCCAGCGGGCCGGCTCGACGAGCGCCTTGCGGACGATGGAGACGCCGGTCGCCTCGTCGCCGGTCAGGCCCAGGTCGTCGAGGACCTTGGAGACGTGGATGAGCGCGGAGCCACCGCCGGAGACGATGCCCTCCTCGATCGCCGCGCGCGTCGCCGAGATGGCGTCCTCAAGGCGGTGCTTCTTCTCCTTGAGCTCCACCTCGGTGGCCGCGCCGACCTTGAGCACGCAGACGCCGCCGGAGAGCTTGGCGAGGCGCTCCTGGAGCTTCTCGCGGTCCCAGTCGGAGTCGGACTGCTCGATGGCGAGCTTGATCTCCTTGACGCGGTCGGCGATCGCCGAGGCCTCACCGGCACCGTCGACGACGGTGGTGGAGTCCTTGGTGATGACGACGCGCCGGGCGGTGCCCAGCACCTCCAGGCCGACGTGCTCCAGCTTGAGGCCGATCTCCTCGCTGACGACCTGGCCACCGGTGAGGATGGCGATGTCCTGCAGCATGGCCTTGCGGCGGTCGCCGAAGCCCGGCGCCTTGACGGCGACGGAGGTGAAGGTGCCACGGATCTTGTTCGTGACGAGGACCGCGAGGGCCTCGCCCTCGACGTCCTCGGCGATGACCAGCAGGGCCTTCTTCGTCTGCGCGATCTTCTCGAGCAGCGGCAGGAAGTCCGAGACCGAGGCGATCTTGCCCTGGGTGATCAGGATGTAGGGGTCCTCCAGGATCGCCTCCATGCGCTCCTGGTCGGTCACCATGTAGGGCGACAGGTAACCCTTGTCGAACTGGAGACCCTCGGTGAACTCGAGCTCCAGGCCCATGCTGTTGGACTCTTCGACGGTGATGACACCGTCCTTGCCCACCTTGTCGAACGCCTCGGCGATCAGCTCACCGATCTTGGCGTCCTGCGCGGAGATCGTCGCCACATTCGCGATCTCCTTCTTGTCCTCGACCGGGCGGGCCGACTCGATCAGCCGGTCGCTGACGGCCTTGGCCGCGATGTCGATGCCGCGCTTGAGGGAGAGCGGCTGCGCTCCGGCGGCCACGTTGCGCAGGCCCTCGCGGACCATGGCCTGGGCCAGGACGGTCGCGGTGGTGGTGCCGTCACCGGCGACGTCGTTGGTCTTGGTCGCCACTTCCTTGGCCAGCTGGGCGCCCATGTTCTCGTACGGCGTCTCCAGCTCGACCTCGCGGGCGATGGTCACACCGTCGTTGGTGATGGTCGGCGCACCGAACTTCTTGTCGATGACGACATTGCGGCCACGCGGGCCCAGCGTCACCTTGACCGCGTCCGCGAGAGCGTTCACGCCGCGCTCGAGAGCTCGGCGCGCGTCCTCCTCGAACGACAGGATCTTCGGCATGACAATCCTCTCTATAAGTACGTCGGCGCATCAAAGCCCCGGGCGCTCTCGCGACCCGGGGCTCGATACGTCATCTTTGTGAAGCGAGAACTACTTCTCGATGATGGCGAGCACGTCACGAGCGGAGAGCACGAGATACTCCTCGCCGTTGTACTTCACCTCGGTGCCGCCGTACTTGCTGTAGAGGACCACGTCGCCCTCCTTGACGTCGAGCGGAATCCGCTTCTCGCCGTCCTCATCCCAGTTGCCGGGGCCCACCGCGAGGACCTTGCCCTCTTGCGGCTTCTCCTTGGCGGTGTCCGGGATGACCAGACCGGAAGCGGTGGTCTGCTCGGCCTCAAGCGGCTGGACCACAATGCGGTCGCCGAGCGGCTTAACGGGAACCTTGGTGGCGGTCGTCACGTCGGACCTCCCCTTCAGATTTGAATGATCTAGAAGAGGCGACCAGCGGTCTGCCGTCGCGGGTGTCAGACCTGCCTCGTCGCATGTATTTGGCACTCTCACCGGGAGAGTGCCAATACGGAACAGTATGCAAGGTGGCCTTGACAGTCAACACGAAGCACCCCTTCTCCGCTTCACGCGAACGTCAAGGCAGGTGGAAGCCCCTCGCGAAGCCCTACGGCCGAGGCGGTAGCGTCGGCTGGTGTGAATCTCGACGCATTCCGGGAACTCCTGACCCCGCGCGGCCAGGAGGCCCTGGGCGCGGCGGCCGGGATCGCCGGCGACGACCCGGTGTCGGCGGTGACCAGGCTGAGGAAGACCTACGACGCGGACCTGACCTCGGCGGCGCTCACGCAGGCCACGCTCCGGCTGCGCGCGAGGGAGAAGTTCGGGGCCGACGCCGATCTCATGTACTTCACCCGGACCGGCTTGGAGCAGGCCACCCGCCGGGAGGTCGCCGACCATCGGGCGCGGCGCGTCCCCGCGGGCTCGCGGGTCGCCGACGTCTGCTGCGGCATCGGCGGCGACCTCCTCGCCCTGGCCAGGGCCGGGTGCTCGGTCGAGGCCGTCGACACCGACCCGCTCACCGCGGCGATCGCCCAGGCCAACGCGGACGCCCTGGGCTTCGGCGACCGGGTCTCGGTCCGCGCCGCCGACGCCTCCGCCCTGGACCCGGCCGCCTTCGACGTCCTGTTCGCCGACCCGGCGCGCCGTACGGCGCGGGGCAGGACCTTCGACCCGATGGGCTACTCGCCGCCCTGGCCCGCCGTGCTGGAGATGGTGGCCAGGGCCGGGGCCGCCTGCCTGAAGGTCGCCCCCGGGATCCCGTACGAGTTCGTCCCCGAGGGCGCGGAGGCCGAGTGGGTCTCGTACAAGGGCGACGTCAAGGAGGCCGTGATCTGGTGCGGCGCGCTGGCGGGCGAGACGGCGCGCAGGGCGACGATCCTGCCCTCGGGCGCCACGATGACGCCCGACCCGGCCCTCGGCGCCCCCGGCACCGGCCCCGCCGGCCGCTACATCTACGAGCCGGACGGCGCGGCCATCCGGGCCCACCTGGTGGCGGAGATCGCCGCGGCGGTCGGCGGGCACCTGCTCGACCCGCAGATCGCCTACATCACCGGCGACGTCGCGACGCCGACGCCGTGGGCGTCCCGGTACGAGGTCCACGAGACGCTGCCGTTCTCGCTCAAGCGGCTGCGGGCGGCGCTCCGCGAGCGCGGCGCGGGCAATGTGACGATCAAGAAGCGCGGCTCCGCGGTGGACGTCGACCGCCTCAGGAAAGAGCTCCGCCTTTCCGGTGAGGAATCCGCGGTCGTCATTCTCACCCGAATCGGCGACCGGCCATTCGCCTTCGTGTGCGGCCCCGGCTGACCCGCCGCATCGAACCCGTTCGACCAGCAGGAGTCAGCCCTGGTTGACCAGCCAAAATAGTCAATTCTTCCAGCCAACCGGCAATTCCTCTCTTTTAATCTCGCTGCCGGAAAACCTTGATCCAGAGGCTAAGGTTGCCAGGCGGGAGTTCTCTCTCGCCTGCGGTTTCATATCGTTCATCAGCAAATCCCATCAAATCCAACCGCGCGGCTGAGCGTCGGCGAGTGAAGGAGCTCTCGGTGGATCACTCCGACCACACCCTGCTCCAGGCAGGCAGCCAGACCGCCATCTCCGACCGGATGCGCGAGCTCCTCGCCCGCGCGGCGCAGGACCACGTCTACGAGCAGCGGACCCAGGGCGCGGTGCTCGACGAGATCCGGCAGCGCCTGGAGGGCATGGAGTGGCTGCTGCGCGAGGTCAGGGAGCGCGAGATCGGCGGGCTGAACGGCACGCTGGAGTCCGTCCACGGCCGTCTGGACGACATCGCCGCCAAACCGCCCTCCTGGGCCGAGGGCCTGGCCCAGCACGTCGAGGCGGTGCGTGACCACGTCGACGCCGTCGGCGAGCGGGTCGACTCCCTCGGCCGCCGGGTCGAGGCCGTCCGCGACCGGGTCACCCCCCTCGGCGAGCTGCCGAGCCTGTGGACCGACCTCGGCACCGTCGGCGAGAGCGTGGACGAGGCGCTCACCCGCCTGCGGGCGATCTCGGACGGCACCCTGGGCCTCGACGAGCAGGTGCGGCAGCTGGCCGAGCACCTCGGCAGGCTCCAGGCCGACATGGGCATCGCGGCGCACCGGTTCAGCCGCCTGGACAGGGCCCTGGCCGACCTCTCCCAGCGCACCGGGCGCATCGAGGCGGGGATGCTCGACCTGTCGGCGAGCGTCCAGCAGGCCGTCGGCACCGCCGCCGACCGGATGCTGGCCGCCGTCGAGCAGGTCAACGGCAAGGTGGACCTGGTGAGCGGCAGGGTCGAGCAGGTGGGCGCCAGGGTCGACCTGGTCGTGCCCAGGATCGACGAGCGCGCCGCCGCCGTCGAGAACCGCATCGACAGCCGCATCGACCGGCTGGACGGCCATCGCATGGCGGCCGGTGGCCGCTTCGACACCCTCGAGGAGCGCCTCGACGACATCGAGGGCCGCCTCACCGGCCGGATGGACGTCATCGACTCCCGGCTGTCCACGCTGGACGGGCACGCGGAGAAGTCCGCCGAGCGTCTGGAGAGCCTGGACGAGCGCCTGGAGGTCCTGCCCGCCGTCCTCGGCGTCGGCGCGCTCATCGGCGTTCAGACCGACGAGCAGCGCGAGCGCTTCGACTCCCTGGACGAGCGCGTCATCCGGGCCGAGGCCGCGCTGGCCCCGCTGGCCGAGACGCTTCGCGCCCTGCCCGACCGTGACCAGCTCTCCGAGGCGCTGAGCGAGACCGTGGAGCCCGCGCACACCGACCTCACCCGCCGCCTGGGCGCCCTGGAGGAGACCATGCTGGCCCTGGCCGAGGCGCTGCTCAGGCCCACCAGGGCCGACAAGGACTGACCTGCGGGCGGGCCTCGCCTCGGTCGCGCCCCGCCCCGGCGGCCCCCGGCGGCCCGCCCGGTCCCGTACGGACGCCGTCAGCCGGCGCGCGCGACATCGGCCGGGTGGCCCTCCACGACCCTCGCCTCGGGGCACAGGTTGTTCCTGACCACGGAGAGCAGGGTCAACAGCTCGTCGGTCTGCTCGGCCGTCAGCCCCTGGGTCATCCGGCGGTGCATCTCGGCGAGGACCCGGTCCACCTCGGGGCGGAGCGCGTGCCCCCTGGGCGTGACGTCGACGATGCTGATCCGCCGGTTGGCGGGATCGGGCCTGCGGCTGACGAACCCGCTGCGCTCCAGACGCTGCAGGGTCTTGGTCATGGTGGAGACGTCGATGCCGACGATTCTCGCCAGGCCGTTCTGCGACTGGGGGCCGTTGTCCCACAGGGCGCCCATCACGCGCTCCTGGCCCGGGTAGAGGTCGATCTCCCCGAGGAGGCTGGCCAGCAGCACGCGGTGGCCGCGCGTCGCGTTGGCCATCAGGCAGTTGAGATCGCTGTCGTACTCACCGCAGCCCGGGGTGGCGCCGCACGCCCCGGCCGGGTCCCCGTCCGCGTCGCCCTCACGGGCCGCGGCGCGCTCGTCGGTCGCGTCGCGCTCTTCGTCGATCAGCGGCTCCGCCATGTCAGGTCCTTCCGTTCTCCCCCGACACTACCGCTTGCATGTTGGCCGACCAAGTTGTAAAACTACTTATTGGCTAGCCAAGTTGGCCAGCCAACAAAGGAGTTCGCCATGCCTTTCTCACCGTTCTCGCTCGCCGGTCTCCAGCTGCCCAACCGCCTGGTGATGGCGCCCATGACCCGGTCACGGTCCTATGTCGACGGGATCCCCTCGTCGCTGACCGCCCTCTACTACGCCCAGCGGGCCTCCGCGGGCTTGATCGTCACTGAGGGGGTGCAGCCCAGCCAGGCGGGAAAGGGCTACATGAACACCCCCGGGCTGCACACCGACGAGCAGGTGGCCGGATGGCGCGAGGTCACCGACTCCGTCCACGCGGCGGGCGGCAGGATCTTCGCCCAGATCATGCACTCCGGCCGGATCGGCCACCCCGACAACACCGGCGCGCTGCCCGTCGGGCCGTCCGCCGTACGACCGGCGGGCCAGATCTTCACGCCGTCGGGCCTGCAGGACTACCAGACGCCGATCGAACTGACGACCGCCCAGGTGGAGGCGACCGTCCAGGACTTCGCCGACGCCGCCGAGCGCGCCGTGGACGCGGGCTTCGACGGGATCGAGCTGCACGGCGCCAACGGCTACCTCATCCACCAGTTCCTGTCGCGGAACGCCAACCTGCGCGAGGACCACTTCGGCGGTTCGGTGGCCAACAGGATCCGCTTCGGCGTGGAGACCGCGCGGGCGGCCGTCGACCGGATCGGCGCCTCCAGGGTCGGCATCCGGCTCTCGCCCGGCAACGGCGCGGGGGACCTGGTCGAGGACGACATGCACGAGGTCTACCCGGCGCTGGTCTCCGAGCTCGCCGGGCTCGACCTCGCCTACCTGCACCTGGTGGCCGGGCCCTCCGACGACATCAACCAGGAGATCCTCAAGTCCTGGCCGAACGCCCTGATCGTCAACGACCCCTCGATCGGCGACCCGTCGGAGCGGGCCACGCGGTGGCTGGAGCGCGGCGCCCACCTGGTCTCGCTGGGCCAGTCGTTCCTCGCCAACCCCGACCTGCCGCTCCGCCTGCGTCTCGGCGCCGAGCTCAACCAGGCCGACTTCAGCTCGGCCTTCGGCGGCGACCACCGCGGCTACACCGACTACCCGGTGCTGGCCCTGCACTCCGCCTAGGACACCCCGCGGGAAGGGCCGCACAGCCGCCGCCCGACGGGGGCGCGACGGCCGGGCGGGTACCCGTGACCGGCGCACCCCCCGGGCCGGGCGACACCCGCGGACGAGGGACCGGGCCCGTCAGACGTGCACGGTGGTGACGGGCATCGAGGAGTCGGCGGGGATGTCCAGCCGCGACGGCGCGATGCCGGCCGCCACCAGATCGGAGCCCAGGGCCGCCACCATGGCGCCGTTGTCCGTGCACAACCCGGGGCTGGGGACCCGCAGCCGGACCCCGGCCGCGTCACAACGCTCCTGGGCCATCGCGCGCAGCCGGGAGTTGGCCGCCACCCCGCCGCCGATCAGCAGGTCCTGGACGTCGTGCTTGGCACACGCGCGCAGCGCCTTGCGGGTCAGCACGTCGACGACGGCCTCCTGGAACGAGGCCGCCACGTCGGGCACGTGGACCCGCTCGCCCGTCTTCTCCCTGGCCTCCACCCACCGGGCCACGGCCGTCTTCAGGCCGGAGAAGGAGAAGTCGAGCGTCCCGTCGTCGTACTTGCCGCGCGGGAACGCGATGGCCGCGCCGGAGCCGTCACGGGCCGCCCTGTCGATGTGCGGCCCGCCGGGGAACGGCAGGCCGAGCACCCTGGCCACCTTGTCGAACGCCTCGCCCGCGGCGTCGTCCACCGTGGACCCCAGCGAGACGACGTCCCTGGCGACGTCGGGCACCAGCAGCAGGGACGAGTGCCCGCCGGAGACCAGCAGGGCGATGCAGGGCTTGGGCAGCGCCCCGTGCTCCAGCTGGTCCACCGCGACGTGGGCGGCCAGGTGGTTGACGCCGTACAGCGGCACGCCCAGGCCCAGGGAGTACGCCTTGGCGGCGGCGACGCCGACCAGCAGCGCGCCGGACAGGCCGGGCCCGGCGGTGACCGCGATCGCGTCGACGTCGGCGAGGCGCAGCCCCGCCCGCCCCAGTGCCAGCTCGACGGTCGGGGTCATCGCCTCCAGGTGCGCCCTGGAGGCGACCTCGGGCACCACCCCGCCGAAGCGGGCATGCTGCTCGACGCTGGAGGCGATGGCGTTGGCCAGCATGGTGTGCCCCCTGACGATGCCGATCCCCGTCTCGTCGCAGGAGGTCTCGATCCCCAGGACCACCGGTTCGTCACGCATGGAGATCCTTCCTCATCATGATCGCGTCAGTGCCGTCCTCGTAGTAGCGGCGGCGCAGGCCGATCCGCTCGAACCCGAACCTGTCGTAGACGGCCTGCGCGCCCGGGTTGTCGGCGCGCACCTCGAGGAAGACCGACGCCGCGCCGCGACGGGCGGCCTCGGCCAGCAACTCGGTCAGCATGGCGCCGCCGACGCCGGTCCGGCGCCACTCGGCCAGCACGGCGATGGTCTGCACGTCGGCCTGGTCCCCCGCCGCGGCGAGGCCCGCGTAGCCGACGATCACACCGTCGACCAGGGCCACCACGTAGTGCCTCGTCCTCGGCTGGTCGTCGAGCTCACCGCGGAGCATGCCCTCGCTCCAGGCGTCGGCGGGAAAGGTCTTCCGCTCCACCTCCATGACCGCGGGCAGGTCCTCGACGGTCATCCGGCGCAGCACGGCGGTCATGCCGTGACCCTCTTGGGCGCCGAGGGTTCCTTGGCGTCGGGGCGGCGCAGGTAGATCGGGCGGGGCGGGCCGAGCACGGGGTGGGTGCCGCCCTCCACGGCCTCACGGACGCCCGGCTCGCCGAGCACCCCGGCGGCGAGCGCCGCCATCGCGCCCGCGTGGGGGTACTCCGGCACGTCGAGAAGCCGGGAGGCGCCGACGACCTCGGCGTACATCCGCGCGCCCGCGCCGGCCAGCGGGAGCTCCCCGGGCAGATCCTGGGGCCGGTCCACCGCGGGGCCCGACAGCCGGGTGCGCGCGTCCCGGTAGTGGCCCCAGAACACCTCCTTGCGCCGGGCGTCGGTGGCCACCAGGAACGGTTCGGCCGACCCGCTGCCGTACGCGAGCGCGTCGAGGGTGCACACGCCGTACGCCGGGACGCCCAGCGTCGTCGCGAGGGCCTGGGCGGTCACCAGGCCGACCCGGAGCCCGGTGTAGGGGCCGGGGCCCGAGCCCGCGACGACGGCGGTGACGTCGCCGAGCGAGGCTCCGGCCTCCCGGAGGACCGTCTCGATCGTGGGGACGAGCAGTTCGCCGTGGCGGCGCGCGTCGACCGTCGTCGACTCGGCGAGGACCCTCTCACCGTCGTGCAGAGCTGCGGTGACGGCGGGGGTGGCGGTGTCAAAGGCCAGGACCAGCACGAACAGTTAGCCTATCCCGTCCCGCGAGGGCTCAGGGGCACTCCCCCCGAGTGGACCGCGCGGAAAGGCGGAACGACTCAGGTCTTGACCAGGGTGGCGTAGACGATGAGGTTGTCCTGGTACTCGTTGCTGTCCCAGTCGAAGTCCCCGCCGCAGGTGATCAGCCGCAGGCCGTCCTCGAGATAGACCTTGTCGGCGGGGAACCGGTGCTTGCTGATCTGCTCGATCGTGTCCACCCGGTACTGGGCCACCTTGCCGTCGCTGCGCACGACCTTGATGACCTGCCCCTCCCGCATGTCCTTGAGCTTGTAGAAGACCGCGGGCGCGGTCTTGGTGTCCACGTGCCCGAGGATCACCGCGGAACCCTCGTCGCCGGGGACCGCGCTGTCCTTGACCCACCCCGCGACGTTCGGCTTCTCGTACGGCGGCAGATCGACCCGGCCGTCCGTCACGCCGAGCTTCATCAGGGGCGCCTTGATCCCCAGGGACGGGATGTCGATGCGGCTGGGAACGATCGAGGTGCGGGCGGGCGCCTTCTCCTCCTTGACGTCGCCGCCCCTGTTGCCGAACGCGACCATGACGGCACCGGTGATCACTCCGGCCAGGACGATCCTGGACCAGCGGGTGGAATCGGCCATCGGGGACTACGAACGGCGGCGACGCACGACCGCGATGCCGATGCCGCCCGCCAGGGCGAGGGCGAGCAGGACACCGGTCGTGCCGATCGGGGCACTCGAGTCGTCGGGGCCTCCGGCCGCGGTGCCGCCACCGCCCGTACCCGGCGCCTCGGTGCTGATGATCGTCCGGGTCGGCCTGGAGGTGGGGTCGGTGGGGGTGGGGCTCGGCTCGGTGTCGGCCACGATCCTGAGGTTGGCGCTGCCGGTGTCGTTGGTCCCCTCGCATCTGGCGTTGACCTCGTGGACCCCGGCGGCGACGCCCGCGGCGACGGTGGCCTGGCCGCGGACCCACGGGCGCGGCGTCGGGGTCGCGGTCGAGGCGGGGTCGGGCGTGGGCGTCGCGAGGATCGGGTCGAGGGTCACCGGGGTGCGGAAGATCCGGGAGGACGCGGTCCCGCGATGCTCGGGACCGCCCTGCGGGATCGGGCAGTTCGCCAGGACCCACACCTTCTGCCCGGCCTTGGCGCGGGCCGGCTGGAGCTGGACCTCGATGTCCTGCCGGCTGATGCCGGAATCAGGCGGGGTTGGGGTGGGCGTGCCCGACGGGCTGGCCGATTCGGCGCCCGCCGAGCACCCGACCAGTCCGAAAAGGACGATGGCTCCCAGAACCGCGACACGCTTGACGCTTGGCACCGTCGAACTCCACTTCGCCCTCCGGCCGACGACCCTCGCCCGGCACGATTTCCCACCTGTTCCCCATTAAACATGGGCAAACCCGCCAGAGTCGATCATCAGGCCTGACGATCTAGACCAATGGTGCGTAGTGCCAGCGTGCCAGGATTTCCCCGGCTTCGTAGGCACATCAGAGGACACCGTTCAGATGACGCCGTGCCAGCGCGGCCCGACCCCCCGGAGGGTCACGGTCCGCTCCTCGCCCGGCTCGCCGGACGCGCCCCTGCCGATGAGGATCTCCAGCCGGTCGTCGGCGAGCCCCTCCACCAGGCCCTCGCCCCACTCCACGACCGTCACCGACTCCTCCAGCGAGGCGTCCAGGTCCAGGTCGTCGACCTCCAGGTCGCCCCCGAGGCGGTAGGCGTCGACGTGGACCAGCGGCGGCCCCCCCGAGAGCGAGGGGTGCACCCGGGCGATGACGAAGGTCGGCGAGGTGATCGGGCCGCGCACCTTGAGCCCTTCGGCGATCCCCTGCACCAGGGTCGTCTTGCCCGCGCCGAGCGGGCCCGACAGCACCGCCAGGTCTCCGGGGCGCAGCAGCGCCGCCAGCTCCTCGCCCAGCTCCCGCATTTCCTCGGCGGTCGCCACGATTCTCACCGCTTCGTCACTCCTGTCGATGCCTCTCGGTGTCCCACCGCGCTTCCCGGTGTCCCACCGCGCTTCCCGGGGTCCGTCGACCCCCCGTGGCGCCGTTCGGCGCCCTCTCGGACCCTCCGGTCCTTCCGTCGGACCTCGGGCTCACCGTACGCCGTGCGCGTGCCCCCGGCTCACCGGTCCATGTCACCGGCGTCGGCGGCGTCGGCCTCGTCGCCCGCGTCCACCCGCTTGAGCAGCTCGTGCAGGGCGTCGTTGACCACGGTAGGCCGCTCCAGCTGGACCAGGTGCGAACTTTCCGCGATCTCGGTGAACCGGGCGCTCGGCAGTGCCGCCGCCATCGCCCTGCTGTGCTCGACGGGCGTCAGCCAGTCCTTGTCGCCGACCACGATGGAGGTCGGAACCCCGTTCAGCACGGACAGCGCGCTCAGCTTGTCGTGCGACATCAGCGCCGGGTAGAACTCGGCGATCACCTCGAAGGGGGTGGATCGGATCATCGACTCGGCGAAGTCGACGACCGTGGGGCTGACGTTCCTGGAGTCGCCGAAACCCAGGTGGCGCAGGGCGAGGAAGGCCACGTCGTTGCCGACCTGGCGGCTCTTGTCCACCAGCGAACCGCCGCGCCTCAGGATCGACACCGTGCCCGGCGTGACCTTGTGCACCGCCTTCGACAGCAGCGCGGGCAGGCCCAGGGAGATCTCGCCGAGCTTGCCGGTGGAGGTGGAGATCAGCGCGACGCCCCTGATCTTGTCGCCGAACAGCTCCGGATGCCGGTCGGCCAGCGCCATGACCGTCATGCCGCCCATGGAGTGGCCGACGAGCACGCACGGGCCGGGCACCAGCGCCTCGATGACCTCGGCCAGGTCGTCGCCGAGCCGGTCGATCGAGCAGTCCTTCATCGGGATGCGCGGCGAGCGGCCGTGGGAGCGCTGGTCCCACAGGACCAGGCGGTGCGTGCCGCCCAGGTCGCGCCGCTGGTAGTGCCAGGAGTCGAGGTTGAGCGTGTAGCCGTGGCAGAACACCACGGTCAGCGGGGCCTTCTCCTGCCCGTCGACCTCGGCGTACAGGGGGACACCGTCGGAGGTGGTGACCGTGGTGGGGCGGCCGCGCAGCTCTCCGAGCGGCTCGCTCGCCTCCAGGTCCGGGCGGAGCCTGATGCGTCCGACGGCGTACCGCTTGGCGAGGGCCCCGGCGGCCACTCCTGCCGACGCGACACCGACGATCGCGCCCGCGATACCGACCCTGCGCCGTCTGGTACTACTCATGCGACCCCCTGAGCTGCCTTTCACCGGTAAACGCGCGGGACCCGCGAACCGATCCTGGTCACGATCTCATGCGTGATCGTGCCGAGGGAATCCGCCCACTCCTGAGCGGTGGGCTCACCTCGCGAGCCGTCACCGAAAAGGATCACTTCGTCACCCTCCGCCAACGGGTCGTCCCCTACGTCGATCATGAACTGGTCCATGCAGACCCTGCCCGCGATCCGCCGCCTGCGGCCACCGGCCAGCACCTCCGCCAGGTTGGTGGCGTGCCGCAGGACCCCGTCCGCATACCCGAGCGGGACGAGGCCAAGCGTCGTTTCCCGATCCGTGATGTACAGGTGCCCGTAGGAGACGCCCGAGCCGGCGGGGACCCGCTTGACCAGCGCGATCCGCGCGGCGAGCGTCATCGCCGGGCGCAGCCCGAAGTCCCCGAGCCGGGGCACCGGGCTCAGCCCGAAGGCCGCGATGCCCGGGCGGACCAGGTCGTAGCGCGCCTGCGGCAGCGTCAGGATGGCCGCCGAGTTGGCGATGTGCCTGATGACGTGGGAGCCCCCCGCGCCCGCCTTCTCCGCGATGAGCAGCGCCTCGTCGAAGGCGGCCAGCTGGGCCGCGACGGACGGGTCTCCCGGGATGTCGGCGCAGGCGAAGTGGGACCAGAGCCCGACGATCTCGATCGTGCCCTCGGCCCGGTGCCGCATCGCCCGCTCGACCAGGGCGGACCAGTCCGCCGCCGTCGCGCCGCCGCGCGACATGCCGGTGTCGGCCTTCAGGTGCACCCTGGCCGTCCTGCCGGCCCTGGCGGCGGCGTCGGCGATCGCGTCGGCCGTCGCGACGGAGCCCGCCGACAGCTCGACATCGTGCCCGACGGCCTGCTCCAGCGGCTCGCCCGGCGGGATGATCCACGCCAGGATCGGCGCGGTGATCCCGGCGGCCCGCAGCTCCAGGGCCTCGCGGACGTAGGCGGTGCCCAGCCGTTCCGCCCCGGCCTCCAGGCAGGCGCGCGCGACGGGGACCAGCCCGTGCCCGTAGGCGTCGGCCTTGACCGCGACCATCATCTCGGCACCGGGGGCGTGGCTCGCGAGCAGCGCCAGGTTCTCACGGATCGCCGAGAGGTCCACCCGTGCCTCGGCGGGAGTCATCGGGAAACTCATAACCCCAGTTTGGCAGGTGAGCCGCCATGCCGGGGGCCGTTGACCAGGGAGCGCACCGCCCGCGGCAGGGCCTCGGCGACGTCCCGGGCGGTGAGAGGGCCTTCCCGTCCGGCGATCCCGTGCAGGTAGGCGGCGCAGGAGGCCGCGTCGTACCCGCTCAGCCCGGCGGCCAGCAGCGCGCCCGCCAGGCCGGCCAGCACGTCGCCGGTACCGCCGGTCGCGAGCCAGGGGCTGCCGGTGGGGTTGATCCTGACCGGTCGCCCGTCCTCGGCGACCAGCGTGGTCGAGCCCTTGAGCAGCACCGTCACGCCCAGCTCCGCCGCCGCCCTGCGCACGTTCTCCAGGCGCCGCGCCTCGATCCGCTCCCTCGGCACCTCGATCAGGCGGGAGAGCTCGCCCGCGTGCGGGGTGATCAGCACCGGCGCGCCCCGGCGGAGCAGGGACCTGTCCTGGGCCGCCAGGGTCAGCGCGTCGGCGTCGACGAGCACGGGAACCTCGCTCGACAGCACCGAGCGGGCGATGGCGCGCGCCTCGTCGCCGGTGCCGAGGCCGGGGCCCAGCACCCACGCCTGCACGCGGCCCACCTCCTCGACCCCCTCGCCCGGCGCGAGCGTGGTGATCACGGCCTCGGGCCAGCGGGCCCGCACCTGGGCCACCGGTTCCGCGACCCCCGCGTAGCGGACCATGCCCACCCCGGCCCGCAGCGCCCCGCCCACGGCCAGCACCGCGGCGCCGGTGTAGCGCTCGCTGCCGGCCGCGATCCCGACGACGCCCCTGCGGTACTTGTCGGACGACGCGCCGGGCCTGGGCAGCAGCGCGGCCACGTCGGCGTCCGTCGGCACGGCCGCGTCGGGGTCGGGCAGGTGGGGGCCGAGGCCGATGTCGACGAGTTCCGTCCGGCCCGCGTGCCCGGAGCCCGGATCGACGAGCAGCCCGATCTTCCACGCCCCGAACGTGACGGTGGCGTCCGCGAGGACCGCGGGGCCCTCCACCCGGCCGCTGCTCGCGTCCACGCCGCTCGGCACGTCCACCGCGAGGACCTCGCCGGGCGCGTCGTTCGCGAGTCCGGCCAGGGTCGCGTACGGCTCCCTGAGCGCCCCGGTCCCGCCGATCCCGAGCATCCCGTCCACGATCAGGTCCGCCGCGCCGAGCAGGTCGCGGACCCGCGCTCCCGCCGGGTCTTCCGCGGGACCGTGATCGGGGTGCGGGCCGGTCACCCGGCCGCCCGCGCGGCGCAGGGCCTCCAGGCCCGCCGCGTGGACGCGCGTCCCGGCGAGGAGCGCGTCGACCCTGGCCCCCCTGGCCGCCAGGCGGGCCCCGGCGAACAGGGCGTCGCCGCCGTTGTCGCCGCCGCCGACGAGCAGCACGACGCGGGAGCCGTACACGGCGCCGAGCATCCTGGCGCAGACCACCGCGAGCCCGGTGGCGGCCCGCTCCATCAGGGCGCCCTCGGGCAGCGTCGCCATCAGCGCCGCCTCGGCCGCCCTGATCTGGTCGGAGGTGTACGCGATTCGCATTCCACCGAATCTATCCCTCGGCGATCACGTAGGCGATGGCGACGCCCCCGTCATGGCTCAGGGAGATGTGCCACCGGGCCACGCCCAGCGCCCTGGCGACCTCCGCCGCCCGCCCGGTCACCCGCAGTTCGGGCCGCCCGTGCTCCCCGGCGACCACCTCGGCGTCCAGGTGCCGCAGCCCGGGAGGTGCCCCCAGGGCCTTGGCGACGGCCTCCTTGGCCGCGAACCTGGCGGCCAGGGAGGCCGCGCCCAGCGTGCTCTCCCCCTCGGTGAACAGGCGCTCCCGCAGCGCGGGCGTCCGCGCCAGCGTCGCCTCGAACCTGGCCGTGTCCACGACGTCGACGCCGATACCAACGATCACCCGCCCAGGCTAGTGGCGTCACGTCACCGGCCCGCGATCCCGCGGGTCAGAAGCCGCCGCGCTGCCAGGGGCCCCAGATGGCGAAGCTCATCCCCTTGGACGACTGGACGTTGACGTAGAGGGTGTGGCCGCCGGGGCCGAACGTCGAGCCGGCGAACTCGGCGCCGGAGTCGCCGTCGACGGGGACCAGCCGGGAGAAGTCGAAGATCTCGCCCCGGCGGGTGAGGCCGCGCAGGTAGTTGTCGCCCGAGCCGTCCTCGCAGAGGACCAGGGTGCCCCGGGGGCTGGCGGTGACGTTGTCGGGCAGGTCGAGGGTGACCGCGCCCGGCGACTCGTAGACGAGCCTGAGCCGCCCGCTCCACGTCTCGTACGCCCACACCTGGCCGCGTCCCTTGCCGAAACCGCTGGGCGGGGTGTCGCCGGACGCGGTCGCGCCGCCCTGGGTGGAGACGAAGTAGATCGTGCCGTGGTGGTTGATCGCCCCCTCCAGCCGGGAGAAGATCGCCGCGCCCTTGGCCCTGCCCTGGTTGCCGACGGCCTGGACGGCGACGTCGTTGGCGGGGGTGCCGATGAAGGCGGGGTCGGGGTCGTCGATGTCCACCCAGGTGGTCGCGTACGAGGCTCCCTTGGGCTGGCCGAGCGAGAGGTCCTTGCCCGGGGCGCCCCGCACGGCCAGCATCTGGAGCCTGCCGCCGTCGAGGATGCGGCGGGCCTCCAGCGGGTTCTTCGGGGGCAGATAGCGGTAGAAGCCGGAGGCGAAACCGAAGTTGTCCTCGGTGAGGTAGATCGCGCCGGTGAACCCGTCGAACGCGGCCGACTCGTGGGCGAACCGCCCGGCGTTCCTGATCGGCCCTCCGGCCTTGCCCTCGAGCGGGACCTCGAAGATGTAGCCGTGCTTCTGCGTGAGCTTGCCGTTGTCCTGACCGGTGAAGTCGTTGCCCACGTCCGGCCCGTTCACGGTCTCCTCGCAGGTCACCCAGGCGCCCCAGGGCATCGGGCCGCCGGAGCAGTTCATCTGGGTGCCGGTCAGGCTGGGGGCGGACTTGAGCACCTTGCCGTAGCGGGTGACCCGGAGGGTCGAGGTGCCGCCGCCCGCCGCCGGGTCGTAGGCCCTGGCCGGGTCGCCGAACGCGCCGACCGGGCCGTTGACCTCGTGGTTGCGGACGAGGATCGCGCTGCCGGCCGGCCCTCGGAACGCGGCCATGCCGTCGTGCCGGGAGGGGACGGTGGATCCGTCGCTGTACTTGTCGCCGGCGCCGTTGAAGGACCTGTAGTGGAAGCCGCCGGGCAGGTGGAGCCGCACCACGCCGTCCCGCTCGTCCTTGACCGGCTTCAGCGGCCCGTACCCGGCGCCCGGGAGGATCTCCCCGTTCACTCCCGCCCGTGCGACGCCGGCGAACGGCCCGGCCACCCCCAGCGCGGCCAGCGCACCGCCTCGGGCGAGGAAACGACGACGATCCATCTTGCGGCTCCCTTGGGTCCGGTGGATTCACGCCACGTTAATCCGTCCCAGTAAACCGCTATATGGCATATATCGACAATTAATCTGGCAACGAGGCGGTCAGCTCCTATACCCACTTCCGGCCGTGGATAATCCATAGACTTTGTCCACAGGCTGTGGAGAACCCCCGGCCCCGGCTTACTCCACCGTGACCGACTTGGCGAGGTTGCGGGGCTGGTCGACGTCGTGCCCCTTGGCCGTGGCCAGCTCGCACGCGAAGACCTGGAGCGGCACCGTGGCGACCAGCGGCTGGAGCAGGGTCGGCACGGCCGGGATGTGGATCAGCGTGTCGGCGTACCGCGCGACCGCGACGTCCCCTTCCTCGGCGATGACGAGGGTCCTCGCGCCCCTGGCCCGGATCTCCTGGATATTGGACACGATCTTGTCGTGGATCACCCGCTGGCCGGACGGCGAGGGGACGACGACGACCACCGGGAGCCCCTTGTCGATCAGCGCGATCGGGCCGTGCTTCAGCTCCCCCGCCGCGAAGCCCTCGGCGTGCATGTACGCCAGCTCCTTGAGCTTCAGCGCCCCTTCGAGCGCGACGGGAAAGCCCACGTGCCGCCCCAGGAAGAGCACGCACCGCTCGCCGGCCAGCGACCTGGCCAGCGCGCGGACCGGCTCGACGGTCGCGAGGACCTCGCTCACCTTGGACGGCATCTGCGCCAGCCGCTCGACGATCTGGGTGATCTCGTCGCCGAACTTCACCTCCCTGACCTGGGCGAGATAGAGCGCGACCAGATAGCACGCCACCAGCTGGGTGAGGAACGCCTTGGTGGAGGCCACCGCGACCTCGGGGCCCGCGTGCGTGTAGAGGACGGCGTCGGACTCGCGGGAGATCGTGGAACCGTTCACGTTGCAGACCGCCAGCACCCGGGACCGCTGCCCGCGCGCGTGCCGTACCGCCATGAGGGTGTCCATGGTCTCGCCCGACTGGCTGATCACGATCACCAGCGTGTCGCGGTCGAGGATCGGGTCGCGGTAGCGGAACTCGCTCGCCACCTCGACCTCGCAGGGCAGCTGGGCCCAGTGCTCGATGGCGTACTTGGCGATGAGCCCGGCGTGGTACGAGGTCCCGCAGGCGACCAGAATGATCTTGTTGATGTCGCGCAGCTCCTGGTCGGACAGCCGCATCTCGTCCAGCACCAGCCGCCCGTCCTCACCGATCCTGCCGAGCAGCGTGTCGGCGACGGCCCGGGGCTGCTCGGCGATCTCCTTGAGCATGAAGTGGTCGTAGCCGTCCTTCTCGGCGGCGCAGGCGTCCCAGTCGACGTGGTAGTCACGCGTCACCGCCGGCAGGCCCTGGAAGTCGACGACCGTGACCTTCGAGGGACGCAGCTCGACCACCTGGTCCTGGCCCAGCTCCACCGCCTCGCGCGTGTACGCGATGAACGCCGCCACGTCCGAGCCGAGGAAGTTCTCCCCGTCACCCCTGCCGATCACCAGCGGCGAGTTGCGCCGCGCCCCCACCACCACGTCGGGCTCGTCGGCCGAGACCGCGAGCAGGGTGAACGCCCCCTCCAGCCGCAGGCAGACCCGGCGCATCGCCTCCATGAGCCCCCCGGCGGCGAACTCCTCCAGCAGGTGCGCCACCACCTCCGTGTCGGTCTCGGAGACGATCCGGTGCCCCGTGCCCTCCAGCTCGGTCCTGAGCGCGGCGAAGTTCTCGATGATCCCGTTGTGGATGACCGCGATCCGCCCGTCGCAGTCGGTGTGCGGGTGGGCGTTGCGGTCGGTCGGGGCTCCGTGGGTGGCCCACCGGGTGTGCCCGATCCCCGTCGTCGCGCCGGCCGGCGGCACGGGCCGCGAGACCAGCGCCGAGCGGAGGTTGGCCAGCTTCCCCGCCCGCTTCTCCACGGCGAGGCCGTCCGCCCCGACCAGGGCGATCCCCGCCGAGTCGTACCCCCGGTACTCCAGCCGGCCCAGACCCTCGACCGCGACCTCGACCGCCGACCGCTGTCCCGTATATCCCACTATTCCGCACATTGTCATACCCCCTCCCTGAGAGATCGGCCGCCGCGTCTATGGAGAACCCCCCGGACAGCCCAAGAATCCCGACCGGCGCCCGGCGGGAACCCGCACCGGCGAATCAGCACCCGGCGGGAACCCGCGCCCAGCGGATCAGCACCCGGCAGGGGCCCGTTCCCGGCGGATCAGTAGGCTCTCTGAGCATGGCCAACGGTTTGGACACCGCGACACCGTACGTGCAGCTGAGCCGGGCACAGTGGAGCGAACTCCGGAAGAACACCCCCCTCACGCTCACCGTGGACGAACTGGAGGAGCTGCGCGGCGTCGACGATCCGATCGACCTGGCCGAGGTCACCGACATCTACCTGCCGCTCACCCGGCTGCTCAACCTCCACTTCACCGGGGTGAGGCAGCGCAGCGCGGCGCTCAACACCTTCCTCGGCGGCGGGCGGCGGCCGGCCCCGTACGTGCTGGGCATCGCCGGAAGCGTCGCGGTCGGCAAGTCGACCACGGCCAGGCTGCTGCACACCCTGCTGGCCCGCTGGCCCGAGCACCCCCGGGTGGACCTGATCACCACCGACAGCTTCCTGTTCCCGAACGAGACCCTCACCGCCAGGGACATCATGCACAGGAAGGGCTTCCCCGAGAGCTACGACCGGCGGGCCTTGGTCAGGTTCGTCGCCGACGTCAAGGCGGGCCTGCCGGAGGTGACGGCCCCGGTCTACAGCCACCTGGAGTACGACATCGTGCCCGGCGCGACCCAGGCCGTACGCCGTCCCGACATCCTCATCGTCGAGGGCCTCAACGTCCTCCAGCCCGCCCCGCCCACCGCCCTCGCGATCAACGACTACTTCGACTTCTCCATCTACGTGGACGCCAAGGTCGAGCACATCCGCGACTGGTACGTGGACCGCTTCCACAAGCTCCGGCGCACGGCCTTCGAGGACCCGAAGTCCTACTTCAGGTATCTCGCCGACCTGTCGGAGGAGGAGGCGACCGACTTCGCCAAGAATGTCTGGCGCGACATCAACGAGCGCAACCTCGTCGAGAACATCGCCCCCACCAGAGGCCGGGCCGACCTGGTGCTGCACAAGGGCGCCAACCACTCCATCCAGCGCGTCCGCCTCCGCCGCATCTGACCTTCCCGCCCCCACCCGCCGCGCTCCGCGCTCGGGCGTGTCCTGTGGAGTCCCACCCCGGGTGAGCCGGCGTGACGGGTCGCCCACCGTCGTCCGGTGTCGCCGGTCCACACGATCCAACCGGCGGATCCGAAAACCGACGGCCGCGAGGCTCGGCGTATCGCCTCCAGGGGCTTGAACCTGCCGCGACGGCAGGTCCTAACGTGGCGGACGTGATCGGGAAAGACGACGCCGGGCGCCGGTGGAGCATCGGCGAGGTGGCGCGGGCGAGCGGGGTGACCGTGCGCGCGTTGCACCACTACGACGAGATCGGCCTGCTGCGCGCGAGCGAACGCACCGCGTCGGGGCACCGCCGCTACACCGGGGGCGACGTGCGGCGGCTGTACCGGGTGCGGGCCCTGCGAATGCTCGGGCTGTCCCTGGAGGAGATCTCGGACGTGCTCGCGAACTCCACGGACGATCTGGCGGCGATGCGCGACCTGCTGACGGCACAGCTCCGCGAGCTGGAGGCGCACGGCGCACGGATCCAGCGGCTCACACAGCGGCTTCACGGCCTGCTGGGACAGATCGACAGCGCGTCGATGCCCGATCCGGACCAGTTCATGACGACCCTGGAGATGATCTCTATGTTCGAGAGCTCGTTCACGGCAGAGCAGCGGGAGCAACTGGCCCGGCGCAGGGCCGACCTCGGCCCGGAGGCCGTCGAGACGGCCAGGACCGAATGGGCCGGGCTCGTCGAGGAGCTCCTGCGGCACGTACAGGACGACACCCCCGTCGACGACCCCCGGGTGCGGGCCCTGGTCCAGCGCTGGGACGCATTGGCGAGCCGGTTCCACGACGACGGCGACGACGGTGAGCGGACCAAGGCCGCGGCGCGGCGGATGTGGCGGGAGAACAGCGAGGAGATCGGCAGGACCCTCCCCTGGCCCGCGGACCGGATGCGCGACCTGGTCCTCTACCTGGAACGCTCCCGGCAGGCCGGATGACCGCGGCGCTCCGATCCCGGCCGTCGCGGCGGCCCTCCCGGCTGTTTCGGGCGAGGCCGCATGGATAGTTTTCGAGACGAGAGCGGGTGAGGAGGGCGGGTGCCGTGGGCAGGACAGCGAGCGGTCGTGTGATCGTGAGGGTTTTGGACCCGGAGGAGGCCGAGACGATCACCGAGGAGGTCGGTACGACCTACCGGGAGGCGTTCGGTGCCCCGCCCAACAGCGAGGGGGCCGCGGAGTTCGAACACCAGCGCGCCTCCTACGCCGACCTCCTCCGACGGCGGGGGTTCCGGCTGTCGGTCGCCCGGCAGGACGGGCTGCTGGTCGGCTTCGCCTACGGGGCGTTCCTGCGGGAGGGGGGCCGCTGGTGGAACGGCGTACGTGATCCGCTCCCCGCCGGGTTCACCGACGAGTCCGGTTCCCGCACCTGGCACCTGGTGGATCTGGGCGTACTGCCCGGCCACCGCGGGCGCGGCATCGCCAGACGGCTGACCGAGGCGGTGCTGGCGGGGTGCGGGGCGCAGCGGGCGGTGCTGGCCGTGGAGCCGCGGTTGAAGGACAACCAGCGGCTTTACCGATCATGGGGCTGGCGGCAGGTCGGGAGCGTGGACGCCCCGGCGTCGTCCGTCAACGACGTCTACGACATCTACGTCCTGGAAGACCTGCCCGCGGGCAGACCGTAGGAGCGCAGCCGCTCGTCCAGGCGCACCACGGCGTCGGTGCGGTTCCAGGGTGACAGGGCCTGACGGGCGTCGGCGGTGGCCGCGACCAGTCGCGGGGACCGGTTGCGGCTGGTGAGCTCGGCGGCCAGGGCCAGCTCCGTGCAGGCCTGGCCGATCTCACGTTTCTGGGCGAACGCGCGGCTGAGATACAGGTGACCGAACGCCAGGTTGCGGGAGAAGGCCGTCCCTATCGAGGTCATCGCCTCGCGCGCGCAGGCGATCGCGTTGTCGGGTTCACGCATGTCGAGGTGGCACAGGGCGCGGGTCAGCGTGAGCATGGCCGGGCCGAAGAAGTACGTCAGTCTCCGGCCGGGGTCGTCCTCCGTGGAGTCGTCCAGCCCCGAGCGGGCGGCCGACAGCGCGGTACGGCACCGCGCGTGGTCCCTGGCCCGGTTCTTGCCGTTCTCGCGACGCGCGATTCCCGCATAGGCGCGGGCGCCGACGTCGTTGGCGTAGGCGATCAGTATGGGACTGCCGGCTCGCTGCGCCCAGGCGAGTGCCCCGAGAGCGTGCTCGACCCCGAGACGCGGGTCGCCGGACCAGGTGGCCAGGTGGCTCCACTGGGCGAGGACGTAACTGGACATGAGGTCGTCGTCGGCTTCATGAGCGGCACGCCGGGCCTGGCCGTAATAGTGCTCGGCTCCGGCGAAGTCACCGGAGTTGAACAGCAGCCACCCGATGAACCGGGATATGTCGGCGAGCAGCGACATCAGTCGCCGGCGCAGGTCCTCGTCGGCGGCGCCCGCCAGGAGCCGGCGGACCAGCCCGTGCTGCGCCAGAGCCGTCTCCAGCACGGCCTGGGGACCCAGGATGTCCTCCTGCCTGATGGCGTGACGAAGGATCGTCTCCACATGCCCGACCACCTCGCCGTCGACCCGGGAGGGTGCCCGGGAGGCCGACGTCAGGCGTTCGAGGGTGTCGCGGTCCAGGTGGGCGAGAAGGGGGGAGGCGTGCGCCGCGGCGGCCGCGGAGGCGACCACGGCCAGTAGGTCGCGGCGTTTCATCCCGTCCGCCCACTGGGTGAGAGCGGCGACCAGATAGCCGAACTCCTGCTCCCGCAGAGCCGCGACCGTGAGAACCCGATCGGCCTCGTGGCCGGGCGGCTGTGTCGGCAACCCGTCCAGAAATGAGGCGATATCGGTAACGGTGAGTACGGGCCGGGGAACGGGTCGGTCCTTGGCCGCCGGGTGCCTGCCGATGCGGTCGTCGTCACGGCTGTGGTCCTCCCCATGGACCAGGTCCCCGGCCCGGCACCGGTAGATGCGGGCCAGGCGTTCCAGTCCGGAGATGGGAGGCTCGTTGCCGGTCGCCGAAGGCCAGGCCTCCCACGCCCCGAGCCGGCGTTCGCTGAGCATGTCGTCGGGCCAGCGCAGGTTCCATAGTCGGACCACCTCGGACTGCGTGTATCGGTGTGCCTCGCGGAAGCCGCGCAGCGGATTGAGCTTGAACCGGAGCTGATAGTCCGCGGCGATCTGGCTCCACGTCGCCCCGTGCTCGCGCATCTGGGTCGTGAGAACGTCCATCTGCCGCTTGAGGCTGCGGGGTCTGGGTGGCATCGCTCGCCCCTTTCGGGCGTCACTCCCCCGAGGCGGTTGTTGTTTTCCAAACGCTACGGCATTGGTTACGCCAAGTGACGGCCGATTCAAAAACCGGCGACCAGATCGCCGATTTTGGTCACGGATCACGCCGGCGGCCGGTGGTCGCGTCGTTCGGATCCGCGAAACCCCCTCCCTGACCGCGTTCTTCGCGAGCCCGCGGTAGCGGACGGTGACAGCGGGGCCGCCGGAGCGGCGGCACGTCGGGAACCCGACGCCTCCGCCCGAGGAGCGCGGGTGCGCCTCCCCCGTCGCCACCGCCGCGAACGGGTCACCTGAAGGCGCCGACGTTGCGTCGCGCCCACTCGGCGAAGGCGCGGGGGGCGCGGCCGAGGATCCGTTCCACGTCGGGGCTCACCCGCTGTTCGGCGGCCGACGGCTCTCCCAGGATGGCGAGGGTGCCGTCCACGACCGGCTCGGGCATGAAGCGCAGCATCTGCTCCCGGGCCTCCTCGCGGCTCTGCTCGACGAACCGCACCGGCGTGCCCAGCGCGTCCCCGATCGCCCGGGCCCGCCGGCGCGGGGTGATCGGCGCCGGGCCGGTGAGCTCGTACGTGTGACCGGCGTGCTCCCCCTTGCGCAGGACCACGGCCGCGACCTCGGCGATGTCGGCCGGGTCGACGACCGGCAGCCCGACGTCGCCGAACGGCGCGGCGGCGGTCCGCCGCGAGCGGATCGTCTCCGCCCACGCGAACGCGTTGGAGTCGAAGCCTCCCGGCCGCAGAACGGTCCACTCCAGGCCCGACCGCCGGACGGCGTCCTCCAACGCCCGGAGGGGAGCGTGGGAGCCGGACTCCGGTCGCGTCCCGGCGGCCTGGGAGGACTGCAGGACGACCCGCCGGACCCCGGCCGCCCTCGCGACGTCGAGGATGCCTCGCGGGTTCAGGTGCTCTCCGGCACCGGCGACGAGGAGGAACAGCGCGTCGGCCCCGTCGAGCGCGGGCCGGAGGCTTTGCGGGTCGGCCAGGTCGGCCCGGTGGTGCGTCACGCCCTCCGGCACGTCCGAAGGCCGTCGCGAAACCGCCGCCACCCGCTCCCCGGCCTCGGCGAGCGCCCGTACGAGCACCCGTCCGACGTTCCCGGTCGATCCCGTGATCACGATCATGAAAGTCCCGCCCGTCGCGAATAAGTTAGTTGACTGACTAAAAAGACCATAACCAGCAGCCGCCCGGGCTGTCTACACTCGTCAGTGAGATGACTGACTCAGTTACCGCGAAGCGGGGCAAGCGGGAGCGGCTCGTGGCCGCCGCGTCCCGGGTCCTGCACGAGCAGGGTGTCGAGAAGACGACGCTGGCCGACATCGCCCGCGTGGCCGAGGTCCCCCTGGGCAACGTCTACTACTACTTCAAGACCAAGGATCAGCTCGTCGAGGCGGCGATCGAGGCGCACGCGCTCGGCTTCCGGGCGATGACCGCCTCTCTCGACCTGCACACCGACGGCCCCCGCGACCGCCTGAAGGCGCTCCTGCGCGGCTGGATCGAGCAGCGCGAGCTCACCGCGCGATACGGCTGTCCCACCGGGAGCCTGTGCTCGGAGCTCGACAAGCGCACCGACGGCCTCGACCGCGCCGCGGCCGAGGTCATGCGGTTGCTGATCGACTATGCCGAGCTGCAGTTCCGGGAGATGGGCCGATCCGACTCCCGCGAGCTCGCGGTCGCCCTGGTCGCCGCCTACCAGGGCATCGCACTCCTCACCAACACCTTCAGGGACCCCGAACTCATGGCCGGGGAGGGCCGCCGCCTGGAACGCTGGATCGACTCGCTCGCCTGAGCCGCCACGCCGATGACGGGGTCCCGTCGGGCGCGCCGTCGGGTGCGCCGCGAAACCAACCACCGCCAAAGGCAAAAGTTCCCTCTACTCGCGGCCATATATGCCGGATCGGCACCAAGGCTCACCCGGTGGAGTGACTTAGTGTCTGATATGTGAGCATCCCGTCCCATGGGCCGCTGAAGCTGAGCGTTGGCGCGAGCACCGGCATGAAGATCGGCGCCGCGCTCCTGGCCGTGCCCTTCGTCGGCATCCCGCTGTTCGCGATCTCGAAGCTCGAACGGGCCGCCGAGCTGTCCGCCGAGGGCTCCTCTCTCGGCCTCCAGATCCTGATGGTTCCCTTCGTCGTGGTCCTGGTGGTCTTCCTCATCGTCCTCCTCGGCATCTTCCGCTTCCGGGCGGAGCTGGAGGGAAGCGTCGTGGAGGTCCACGGCGCGTTCACGACGCGCAGGGTGGACCTCGCGCGAGCCCATGTCTGGCTGGACTCCTTCCCCGAGTGCTCAAGGGCCCGCGACCTCACCGGCCGCCGGCTCCCGTACCTGTACCTGTACGCCCAGGAGCGGGGCGGCCGCAAAGTCCTGCTGCGACTGCGCGCGGCGCGCGCCTTCATGCCGCCGCACGAGCTGGCGGCCCTCGCGGGCGCCATCGAGTCGGGCCACCGGACCGGGCGGGACGCCGAGCAGGTCTCCCGGACGGCCGACCTGCTCCGGCGCCTGAGCACCGACCCCGCCGTCAGGGTTCCCTGAGGAGATCCGCCCCCGCACCGGACACCGAACGCCGGCCCTGCGCGGGACCGCGGGACGACGACCGGGAGACGGCCATGCGGTTCCGGGCTTCAGCGGGCCGGGGCACAGGTCCTAGGGTTGGCCCGTGCTGCATCTACGCGTGATCAGTCCGCCGGAGCTGTCGGACAAGGTGCTGGAGGTACTCGACGAGTGCGTCGGCGTCGTCAACATCGTGGTGTTCCCCGGTGCCGCGCGCTCCCCCGCCGGTGACCTCCTCCAGTTCGACATCGCCCGCGAGGCCGCCAACGAGGTGATCGAGCGCTTCCAGGAGCTCGGCCTGCACACGAAGGGCTCGATCGCGGCCGAGGAGGTCGACCTGGCGATCTCGGAGGTGGCCGAGCGCGCCAAGGAGGAGGCGCCGGGCGACAGCGACGACGCGGTGGTCTGGGCGGAGTTCGCCCAGCGGGTCGACGAGGACACCCGGCTCACCTGGGCCTTCCTCGTGTTCCTCACGATCGCCACGCTGCTCGCGGCGATCGGTGTGATCGTCAACTCGCCGATCCTCATCGTCGGCGCGATGGTGCTCGGACCGGAGTTCGGCGCGATCGCGGCCGTCTGCTTCGGCCTGCTCCGTACCGACAGGGACCTCATCGGCCGCGCGGCCAGGACCCTGGTCCTGGGTTTCACCGTCGCCGTCGTGATCACCTTCGTCTGCGCGCTGGTCGCGCGGGGGCTCGGCTGGATCGGCTTGGGCACCCTGGCGACCGGGCACGAGGAGATCGAGTTCATCGTCAAGTACGACAGGTGGTCGTTCATCGTCGCGCTGCTCGCCGGGGCCGCCGGAGTGCTCTCGGTCACCGCGGGCAAGTCCTCGGCCCTGGTCGGCGTCTTCATCTCGGTCACCACGGTCCCCGCCGCCGGATACTTCGCGGTCGCCGCCGCGCTGGCCCGCTGGGGCGACATGACCGCCTCGGCCGTCCAGCTCGGGGTGAACGTCGCGGGCATGGTCATCTCCGGCGTGGTGACACTCCTCGTGCAGAAGGCCTACTGGTCCCGGTTCGGGATGAGGCTGCCGGCCCGCCCGAGTGGGAGTTAGCGGCTGAGAATTGCCCTTTCGGACGATGCGAGCCTCCTTCGTGTGACGGAGGTGCGCACCTACGGCGACGGATAGTGTCCGAGCATGACTATCCTCGCCACCGAGGGACTAACCAGACGTTTCCCCCGGGTGACGGCGCTCGACCAGCTCACCGTCACCGTCGGCCCCGGTGTGACCGGCCTGGTCGGCGCCAACGGCGCGGGCAAATCCACGCTGATCAAGATCCTGCTCGGCCTGCTCGAACCCAGCGCGGGAAGCGCCCAGGTGCTGGGCATGGACGCGACGAGCAGGGGGGCGGAGATCCGCCGGGTCGTGGGTTACATGCCGGAGCACGACTGCCTGCCGCCCGACCTGTCCGCCACCGAGTTCACCGTGCACATGGCCCAGATGTCGGGCCTGCCGCGCACCGCGGCCCGCGAGCGCGCCGCCGACGTCCTGCGCCACGTCGGGCTGTACGAGGAGCGCTACCGGGCGATGGGCGGCTACTCCACCGGCATGAAGCAGCGCGTCAAGCTGGCCCAGGCCCTGGTGCACGACCCGCGCCTGGTCCTGCTGGACGAGCCCACCAACGGCCTCGACCCGCGGGGCCGCGACGAGATGCTCGCGCTGATCCGCAGGATCGGCTCCGAGTTCGGCATCAGCGTGCTGGTCACCTCCCACCTGCTGGGCGAGCTGGAGCGGGTCTGCGACCACGTCATCGTGATCGACGGCGGCAAGCTGCTGCGCTCCTCGTCCATCGGGGAGTTCACCCAGATCACCCAGACCGTGACCGTCGAGGTCGAGGAGGGCCAGGACGCGCTGGCGGCCCGGCTGACCGAGCTGGGCGAGACCGTCACCCCGCACGGCAGGCTGCTGCTCGTCCACGTCCGCGCGCCGGAGACCTTCGACGCGCTCCGCGACGCCGTCTGCGAGCTCGACCTCTGCCTCGTGCGCGTGGAGCAGGGCCGCCAGCGCATCGAGGACGTCTTCAGGGAGCCGGTCAATGTCTGAACCCACGGGTGTCATCCACGACATCGGATACCGCCACTACGAGGGGCCGCGGCTCGGCCGCGGCCACGCCACCGCAGCGCTGACCCTGCACAGCCTGCGCGGGATCTTCGGGCTCGGCCGCACCGCCCGCTCGAAGATCATCCCGTTCGTGCTCCTGGGCGTCATGCTCCTGCCCGCGGTCGTCTCCATCGCGATCATGGCGCTGGCCAAGCAGGAGGGGATGCGCTACACCGAGTACGCGGTCGTCATGCAGGCCGTGCTCGCGATCTTCCTGGCCTCGCAGTCGCCGTACGCCGTCGCGCCCGACCTGCGCTTCCGGGTGCTGCCGCTCTACCTGTCGCGCCCGGTGACGATCTGGGACTACGTCGGGGCGAAGCTCGCGGCGATGACGACCGCCATGTTCCTGCTGCTGGCGGCACCCCTCACCGTGCTCTACATCGGCGAGGTGGTCATCGACCTGCCCGGCGACACGCACACCGCCGAATACCTCACCTCCATGGCCGGCGCGGTCTGCTACGCGCTGCTGCTGGCCTGCCTCGGCGTGGCCATCGCCTCGTTCACCCCCAGGCGCGGCCTGGGCGTGGCCGCGGTCATCGCCTTCTACCTGCTCGCCTCCGCCGTGTCGACCGTGCTGTTCGCGACGCTGGAGTCGATGGGCGACGACACCACCGCCGCGTGGGCGTGGCTGATCAACCCGTTCTTCCTGGTGGACGCCGCCGTGCACGTCGGGATCTTCGGGGCGACGCCCACCGCGGGCGTCATCTACCCGCCGGGCGGCGGATCCCTGGTCGCGGGAGTGATCATGATCGCGCTGATCGCCCTGTCCGTCACGGCCCTGATCGCGCGCTACCGTAAGGCGGCCTCCCGATGAAGATCGAACTGGCCCAGGTGTCCCGCTGGTACGGCAACGTGGTCGCCGTCAACGACATCACCATGACCGTCGGCCCCGGCGTCACCGGGCTGCTCGGCCCGAACGGCGCGGGGAAGTCCACGCTGCTGCACATGATGGCCGGGTTCCTCGCCCCCTCGGGCGGCACCGTCACCCTCGACGGCGACCGCATCTGGCGCAACCACGAGATCTACCGCTCCATCGGCCTGGTCCCCGAGCGCGAAGCCGTCTACGGCTTCCTCACCGGCTGGCAGTTCGTGCTGTCCAGCGCGAGGCTGCACCGCCTGCCCAACCCCGACGACGCCGCACGCAAGGCGCTCGCCCTGGTGGAGATGGAGAGCGCCAAGGACCGCAGGATCGAGACGTACTCCAAGGGCATGCGCCAGCGCGTCAAGGTGGCCGCGGCCCTCGTCCACGACCCGCAGGTCCTGCTGCTCGACGAGCCGTTCAACGGCATGGACCCGCGCCAGCGCCTGCACCTGATGGACCTGGTCCGCGCCATGGGCACCGCGGGCAAGACCATCCTGTTCAGCTCGCACATCCTGGAGGAGGTGGAGCGGGTCGCCCAGCACATCGAGGTGCTGGTGGCCGGACGCCACGCCGCCTCCGGGGACTTCCGCGAGATCCGCCGCCGGATGACCGACCGCCCGCACCTGTTCAGGGTCCGCTCCAGCGACGACCGCCGCCTGGCGTCCGCGCTGATCGCCGACGCCTCCTCGGGCTCGGTCTCGCTGACCCAGGCGGGCCTGGAGGTGCACGCCGTCGACTTCCGGCGCTTCACCCGGCTGCTGCCCAGGGTCGCCAAGGACGCGGACATCCGGATCCTGCAGGTCTCCCCCGCCGACGAAGACCTGGAGAGCGTCTTCTCCTACCTGATCAACAGGAGCAGCTGACCATGAACGGTGTCATCGCCGGAATCTCCTACCGGGCGCTCCTCGGCCGCCGCCGGATCTGGCTGCTGATCATGCTTCCCGTGGTGCTGGTCGCCATGGCCGCCCTGCTGAGGTTCATCGGCGCCGCCGACGAGCGGACCGCGGTCACGCTCATGCAGACCTTCGCCATCGGCACCATGCTGCCGCTGCTCGGCCTGATCGCCGGGACCGGGGTGATCGCCCCCGAGATCGACGACGGCACGATCATCCACCTGCTGTCCAAGCCGATCTCCCGCCCGGCGATCGCCCGGACCAAGTTCGTGGTCGCCGCCTCGATGCTCGCGCTGTTCGCCGCCGTGCCGACCTTCGTCGCGGCCTACCTGCTGGTCAGCCTCGAATCCGGTATCGCGTACGGCTTCGCGCTCGGCTCCCTCATCGGCGGGATCGCGTACGCGGCGGTGTTCATGCTGCTGGGCGTGCTGACCCGGCACGCGGTCACGATCGGCATCGTCTACGCGCTCGTCTGGGAGGGCGTGGTCGGCAACTTCGTGCCCGGCGCCCGCAGGTTCTCCATCCAGCAGTGGGCCCAGACGATCGCCGACCAGCTGTCGTCCTCCGCGTTCTTCTCCACCGAGATCACTCTCGGCTTCGCCGTCCCCGCCCTGGTCATCGTCACCGTCGGCGCGGTCGTCTGGGCGGGCAGGCGCCTGCGGAGCTTCTCCCTCACCGGCGACGAGTAGCCCGTCCGGACAGCGTGCACCCCGTTCCAGGGGTGCACGCCCGGGTCGTCACGAGGGCGACTGCCGCAGGTGGCGGCCGCGCCTGGAGCGGCGGAGGAACAGCAGCCCGGCCAGGGCCAGCAGCCCGGCCCCCGCGCCCAGGCCCACGTATCCCAGGCGGCTCGACACGGGGTGGGCCCTCGCGTGCGCGGCCTCGGCCGCCGCGCCGGCGGGCAACTGGTCGGAGTGGGTGGCGCAGACGATCGGCCTGTCGCTTCCCTCGGTGTTCGCGCAGGCGATGCTGGCCAGGCGCAGGAGGTCCTCCGGGGTGGCCCCCACCTCCGCGACGGTGTGGAAGGTGACGTCCTTGCCGGGCGGCACGTCGGCGCTCCAGCGGACCTGCCCCTTCGAGGCCGAGCCCCCGCCGTCCGCCGAGACGAACCTGAGGCCGGCCGGCAGGGTCTGGGTGAGTTCGAGGTCGCGCACGCGGGTCGCCCCGGTGTTGCGCACGGTGACGGCGTAGGTGAGCCGATCTCCCTCCTCGGCGGAGGTCCGGCCGTTGTCGATGCTGATGCTCAGGCTCGGTACGCCCCCGGTCACCGCCTTACCCGCCCTGCCCCCGGCACCTCCGGCGTCCCCGGGGTCCTCGGGGCGCGGTTCGAGGACGGCCGCCGCCGATGACGGTGCGGCGAGGGCGACGACCAGGGCCGCGCCGAGCCCGTAGCGGACCGCGGCGCGCAGCGTGCCGGTGGAAGGACGGATCATCGTGATCAGTGCCATGGCTTTCTCCTTCACGTTGCTCGTGTACGGGGAGTCCCGGGGCTTCCCTGGATGGCGCGGCGTCATTTGACCGTCGCGACGTAGGTGAGCGTCCCCGAATAGGTGCCGACCTGGACGAAGGGGATGTAAGCCTCGAAGTCGGTGCCGATGGCGTCTCCGTCGGGGGCGGACGCAACCGGCTGGTCGTGGACGAGCACCGGGACGGTGGTCGAAAGGGGCTGGAAGGCCGACGTGCCGCTCTCGCGCACGCGCAGGTTCCCGATCGGGATGGTGGAGTCGTTGCCGGGCTGGTCGGAGGTGAGCTCGGGGGACGCCGCCCGCACGGTGACGGTGTGGCCGTCGAAACTGTTCGTGATGACCGTCATGGTCACGGCCCGGCTGTCGCGGACCGTCGAGTCCGGTTTGCCGGTCAGGGTGAAGGTGCTGGTCAGGTCGACGAGGGTGATGCTGGTGGGGGTCACGGCGATCTGGACGGAACAGCCGGGGTCGGTGCCGCCGGCGGGGCGGGTGCTGCCGATGGTCGCCGAGGTGACCTGGTTGTCGAGGATCGCGTCGCCGGTGTTGACCAGGGTCACCGTGTACTGGACGGCCTCTCCGGCCACGACGGAGGCGCCGGTGTAGTCCGTCTGCCCTGTGTTGGCCTGATCGGGGACGCCGCCGAGAACGGCGAGAAGCGAAAGCACGGCGCGGCACCCCTCGATCGATCACGATGTCGGCGGCCTCGCGCCGCGTGGGCATCGTGACGACCGGAGTGACCGGATGGCCACCGGGGCTCGTGGCCATTCGGCACGATGAGCGGTTTCTTGGCGGGAATCCCTCCCCAACCACTGAAAGTGTCCGATCGATGACTCAGAGTGTCAATCAATGCGAAGTGTGGCGTGGCGCCGGACAAGCTGGACACAACGGGCCACGAGCACGAAGCGCGTCAAGCGCGGCGGAACGGGTACCGCGCGAGCCGGGCGGTGCCGGTCACGAAGCCCTCGCGCAACGGCCGGTCACGGAGACCGGGGTGACATACCGGACACTGCGGACCGGACACGAAGGTCATGCGTCAAAGCCGGGCGCCACAAAGGCCGGGCACGAAACGAAGCACGGCCCGCACCGGAGTACGGGCCGTGCTTCGATCGTTCAGACGCAGGCCGTGCGGACGACGTCGGCCAGCCTGCCGGCCAGCTGCTCGGCCTGTTCCGCCGAGGCGGCCTCGACCATGACGCGGATCATCGGCTCGGTGCCGCTGGGCCGGATCAGCACGCGCCCGGTCTCTCCCAGCTCCGACTCCGCGGCGCTGACCGCGGCGGCCAGCTCCGGAGCCGAGGCCTTGGACCGGTCGACGTCCTTCACGTTGACCAGGACCTGCGGCAGGCGGGTCATCACCGAGGCCAGCTCGGCCAGCGACTTCTTCTCCCGCGCCACGACCGCCAGCAGGTGCAGCGAGGTCAGCAGGCCGTCCCCGGTGGTGGCGTGGTCGAGCATCAGGACGTGGCCGGACTGCTCGCCACCGAGGTTGTAACCGCCGGCCCTCATGGCCTCCAGGACGTAGCGGTCGCCCACGGCGGTCTCGACGACGTCGATACCGGCGTTCTTGAGCGCGATCTTGAAGCCCAGGTTGGACATGACCGTGGCCACCACGGTGTCGCCGATCAGCTTGCCCTCGGCGTGCATGGCCATGGCCAGCACGGCCATGATCTGGTCGCCGTCGACGATCTCACCGGTGTGCGAGACGGCCAGGCAGCGGTCCGCGTCGCCGTCGTAGGCGATGCCAACGTCCGCGTTGCGGGAGACCACGATCTGCTGGAGCTTGTCCAGGTGGGTGGAGCCGACCCCCGCGTTGATGTTGAGACCGTCGGGGCGCGCCCCGATCGTCTCCACGGTGGCTCCGGCCCGCAGCAACGCCTCGGGAGCCACCATGTGGGCGGCGCCGTGGGCGCAGTCGAGGACCACGTTCAGGCCGTCGAGACGGCCGTCCACGGTGGACAGCACGTGGGACACGTAGCGGTCGGCCTCACCGTACGCCTCGCGTACGCGGCCGACCGAGGCACCGACAGGACGCTCCCACTTCTCGCCGAGCCGCTGCTCGATCTCGTTCTCCACCGCGTCGGGCAGCTTGTAGCCGCCTCGGGTGAGGAACTTGATCCCGTTGTCGGGGGCGGGGTTGTGGGAGGCGGAGATCATCACGCCCATGTCGGCGCTGAGAGCCGTCGTCAGGTAAGCGACCGCCGGGGTGGGCAGCACGCCGAGCCGGAGAACGTCCACACCAGACGACGCGAGGCCGGCGACCACCGCGGCCTCCAGGAATTCTCCTGAAGCCCGAGGGTCCCGGCCCACGACGGCGACGGGACGGCCCCGCCGCCCGACGCTGGTATTGAACGCCCCGGCATCGCCGAGGACATGAGCCGCGGCCACGGACAGGTCCATGGCGAGCTCGGCCGTGAGGTCGCGTCCAGCGACCCCACGTACCCCGTCGGTGCCGAAAAGGCGCCCCAACGCTTAACGCTTGCTGTACTGCGGAGCCTTGCGGGCCTTCTTGAGGCCGTACTTCTTGCGCTCGGTGGCGCGGGCGTCACGGGTCAGGAAGCCGGCCTTCTTCAGCGGCGGGCGGTTGACCTCGACGTCCAGCGCGGTCAGCGCGCGGGAGAGACCCATGCGCAGGGCACCGGCCTGGCCGGTCACGCCGCCGCCGTTGATGCGGGCGATGACGTCGAACTGCTCCTCGGCACCGAGCACCACGAAGGGCTCGTTGACGATCTGCTGGTGGACCTTGTTCGGGAAGTAGTTCTCAAGCGTACGACCGTTGATCGTCCACTTGCCGGTGCCCGGCACGATGCGCACGCGGGCCACGGATTCCTTGCGGCGGCCCGTGCCGTACGAGTTGCCGGTGGTGATGGGCTTGCGGACGGCGACGTCGCCGCTGGCGGTGGACTCGGAGGTGTACTCGGAGGGGAACTCCTCCGCGGAGTACGCTTCCTGCTCGGCCTCGACGGGCGTCTCGACACCGGTGGACTCAGCCACGGTTCTCCTCTAACTTTCCTACTCGGCGTCGGCCATCGGCCAACGCTGCTGGCGACAAGCAGCTAGTGACTACTGGGCGATCTGGGTGAGCTCGAAAGACACCGGCTGCTGCGCCTGGTGCGGGTGCTCGGAACCGGCGTAGACCTTGAGCTTCTTGATCATCTTCCGGCCGAGGGCGTTCTTGGGCAGCATGCCCTTCACGGCCTTCTCGACGGCGCGGTCGGGACGCTTGTCCATGAGCTCGCCGTAGGTCATGGAGCGCAGACCGCCCGGGTAGCCCGAGTGGCGGTAGGCCTTCTTCTGCTCAAGCTTGTTACCGGTCAGCGCGACCTTGTCGGCGTTGATGACGATGACGAAGTCACCGGTGTCGACGTGGTTGGCGAAGGTCGGCTTGTGCTTACCGCGAAGCAGGATCGCGACGTGGCTGGCCAGCCGGCCAAGCACGATGTCGGTGGCGTCGATGATGTGCCACTGACGCTCGACTTCGGCAGGCTTGGGTGTGTACGTGCGCACGGTCGTATGCCTTCTTTGGTCGCGTCTTCGGCGCTGTCGGAGAGGACAGCAACATGGTCGGTAGGTGCGGGCACACGACAGCCCGGACCTTCCGTCTCCAGAAAAAGAGGAGATGACGCCGGACGCGCCGCGTATCGGTCTGCAAGAGGAGACCAATTCGCACACAACGAACTAGCAGGATACCGGCACGGGAGAGTGCTTGCAAAACGACATGACTCTCCGCCGGTACCCCTGGCAGTCTACCCGCCCCCAAGCGGTGCCCGGGAACCGCCACGCGGGACGACGGAATCCGACGACCGCCGCAAGGGGTCGTCACCAGGGCCGGGACCCGGCGGCACGGCCTCTCCCCGCACCCCCGGGGAAGGGCGCCGGACGGTGATCTCGGGACCGCCGCGCCGGAACCTTCACGGAACGGTTCCAATATGTTCTCAGCATTCCCTTCTTCCTCACCGCAAACATCCCTATCTTTGATAGCGGTATGTGGCAGCTTCCTCACCCCGGGCATACCCAGCGAGCGCGCCTGCGTCGTATGGGGGTGTTCGCGTGCCTGCTGGCGGTCCTGCTGATCGGCTTCATCATCGGTCGGGGCAGCCGCGACGAGAACGCCGCGGACCAGATCTACTTGAACGACACCGGGCCGACGAGGCCCGCACCCAGCGGCGCCCTGGCCGGACAGGTCGAGCGCGCCCCGCTCGCCCGGGTCGCCCGCGCCTCCGTCGCCCCCACCACCCCCCAGGACCGGCGCCCGCGGCCCACCCCGAGCGCCGACGCGTCGCCCGGCGGCTCCGGGAAGGACGGCCCCTCCCGCTACCTGCTCAACGGCGACGGCGGCGACGGCGCCACCTCCGTCCTCGGCGCGATGGAGCGCGAGGTCGTCCGGCTCGTCAACGTGGAGCGCAGGCGGGCCGGGTGCGCACCGCTCCGGATCGACAGGCGGCTGACCTCGTCGGCCAGGAGGCACTCGGCCGGGATGGCGGCCGCGGGAAACCTCTCCCACAACTCCGCCGACGGCACGTCCCCCTGGGAGCGGATGGAGGCCACCGGCTACCGCGACGGCGGCGCGGAGAACATCGGGCGCGGCTACACCTCTCCCGACGAGGCGGTGCGCAGCTGGATGGGGACCAGCGGCCACCGGCGCAACATCCTCAACTGCGAGCTCACGGCCACCGGGGTCGGGGCCGTCCAGGGCCCCGACGGCCCCTGGTGGACCCAGGACTTCGGATACTCCTGAGCCAACCGGCTCCGATACCGGGCTACGCTCGGCGCATGGGTTTTCCCGTGGAGCCGCCGCGCCGCCAGCCTTACAACCGGCCTGACGCGTCGCCGCCCGCACAGGGCCAGCACTGGTTCGACGCCTCGCCGAACAACCGCGCCGCCGAGCCCCCCCAGCAGGCCTCCCGGCCCACCGGGCCGCGGGAACGCCCCGCGGAACCCCCCAGGGAACGACCCCGCCAGGAGATGTGGAGCCCGTACGACGAGGGGCCCCGCTCACGTCGCCCGATCTTCATCGCGGCCGGGGCGTTCGCCGCGCTGGTCGCCGCGGGCATCGGCCTGGCCGTGCTGGCCAACTCCGACCCCGCCCCGGTGCCCGGCGCGACGGGCCCCACCGCCGAGGCCCCCCTGATACCGCCCGCCAGCACCGCGGAGGGCAAGTTCGGCTTCGCCTCCTCCCGCGCCGGCGACCCGCACCTTCTCACCCTGAACGAGGTGTTCAAGCGCAAGAAGGTGAAGATCGGCGGGCAGACCTACCTGATGACCACGCGCAGGACCGACAAGAAGTGCGACAAGGCGGTGGTCGGGGAGAAGCTCCAGAAGGCCCTCACCGCGGCCAAGTGCAACCAGCTCCTGCGGGCCAGCTTCCGCGACGCCTCGGGGAAGATCATCGGCACCGTGGGAGTCGCCAACCTCAAGACGTCGGCGGGGGCGTCCAAGGTCGTCTCGGTCGGCTCCGGCAAGGAGCGGGAGGAATACCTCAAACCGCTCCCAGGTAAGGATAAGGTCACCAAACTTCTCGGCACCGGTGAGGCGTTCGTGGGCGAGTGGCGCCACGGGCACTACGCGGTGATGGTCTGGTTCCAGTACAAGGACGGCCATCTGCCGAAGAAGACCGAGGTCAAGAAGCTGAACCAGGCGGCCTTCGGCGCGGCGGACGCGACCGTCACCCCCGCCCTGGAGGCGCGATCACTGACCGGAAAACGCCCTTGACCATGGGTTCATACCGCCGTTTTGCGGCATGAATCCGGCAGACGATACGGCCATACTCGCATGACGATCTCCGGCTGTCGCTAGGCTGCGTCGTATGCGTGGCCAGGAATCCGGGTCCGAGCACCAACGTGAAGCCGAGGGTTCGGCAGCACCGGCGACGCCGCCGCCGAGTTTCGGCCAGCCCTCGCCCCACGTGCTGCGGACCGATCTCACAGGTGACGAGCAGCCCCACAACCCTTCGGCGTGGCCGGAGGTGACTCCCGGGGCGGCTCAACCATGGACGGTCCCCGGCGACGGGGCCCCCTACGACTGGTACGCCCAGCCGGAGGACGACCCGCCCGCCCCCTGGCCCGGCCCCTCGCACGCCGCGCCCCGGCCGGAGCCGCTCCCGTCTTCGGAGCCCTCCGGTCCCCCGCGGCCCGAGTTCTCCCCCGAGCCCTCCGATCCCGCCGGGCCCGGGTTCCCGCCCGGCCCCTCGGGGAGCGCTCGGCCGGATCTCCCCTCCGAGCTCTCAGGCCCGCGGCCCGAGCTCCCGGACCCGCGGCCCGGGTTCCCGCCCGCTCCCTCCGGCCCCACCTGGTCGGAGTTCTCCCGGCCCGATCCGGCCCCTCCGGCGTGGATCAACTCCCCCACGCCCCCGGAGCCCTCCCCTCCCGCCTGGCCGGCCCCGCCGAACCCGGGCGGCTCTTCGGGCCCGTCCTGGCCCGGCGCCCCAGGCTCGGACGCGACCTCCCCCGCCTGGCCGCCCCCGCTCCGGGACGAGACCACCTCACCCACCTCACCCGCCTGGCCCTCTCCCGCCGACCGTCCGTCCGTGCCCTGGCCCGGTACCCCCGGATCCGGCGGCTCTTCGGGCCCGTCCTGGCCCGGCGCCCCAGGCTCGGACGCGACCTCCCCCGCCTGGCCGCCCCCGCTCCAGGACGACTCCTCCCCCGCCTGGCCGGCGGAGCCGGCCGCCCCCCCGCGGCCCGGCGAGGTCGGCGAGGGCGAGCGCCACGAGCACGGGGGTTCCGCGCCGCGGAGCGACCAGCCGTTGTCCACCGCGCCCATCGTGCCGGGCGCGCCGCCCTGGCAGCCGCCGCCCGCCTTCACCGCCGCGGCCGCGGGCATGCAGGTCTGGCCCTCGTCCGGACAGGAGGCCCCCTGGCCCGCCGCGACCGGCGAGCCGGTGTGGACCGATCCTGAGGAGAGCGCCGCCCGCCCGGGAGAGCCCGGCGACGTCGCCGTGTGGCCGCCGGACGCCGCCCCCCACCAGGAACCGGGTGAGAGCGGCGACACCACGGTCGACGTCCGCGCCACCGGGCCCGCCGCGCCGGCCCACCCCGCGCCGGGGGACCTCCTGGAGGACGGCCACGGCCTCGCACCCCGGCAGGACCCGCCCGCTTGGCAGGCCCCCGCTCAGCCCTCCGCCCCGCAGGTCTCTCCTCAGCAGACCCCCGCGCCCTCACCGGCCGGCCCGCCGGACGAGGCCCCTCCCGTCCTGTCCGGCCCCGCTCCGGCGGTTGCGTCCCCGATGTCCCCCGTGTCCGCGCCCGTGGCGCAGCCCGGCACACGGCCGGGACCGGAGCCGGCCTCGCCGGTGCCCACGCCTCCCCTCGACCAGGCCGCCCGCGACCGGGCACCGTCCCAGGCCGCCGATCCCGGCCCGGAGGCGGCACAGCCCTTCCCCTCCTCGGACCAGGCGACCCCGCCGGGCGGCATCCCCGTCGTCACCGGCGTCGCGCCGCCGTTCCCGGTCCTCCCGCCCCCGCCGCCGGTGACCTCCGCGCCCGCGGGCGAGCCGACGGCGGTCCTCGGGACCGGCCCGGCGACGACGCGCGGGGCGTTCACCCCGATCTCGGCGTTCACCCCCGAGCCCCCGCCTCCCGCCCCCGCGCCGGCCCGCAGCAGGGCGAGTACGACGCTGATCGCGGCCGTGGTCGCGGTCGTGGTGGTCGGCATCGGCACCGGTGCCTTCTTCGCCTACCAGTCGTTCAGCGCCAAGCAGTCGGCGAACGCGACGGACCCGATTCCCAGCTCCGGAACCCTCGACCCCACCGACGACCTGGACATCACCGGCGAGCCCGAGCCGATCAACACCACGATGCTCAACTCAGAGAAGACCGACCCGGGCACGATGACCGTGGCCGCCGCCTTCGGCAAGAAGGTGTCCGTGGCCGGGACGACCTTCACCAGGGTCAAGACCGACGTCACCGAGCAGTGCCACAAGGCCGCGTCCGGCAAGTTCGCCGGCACCCTTCGCAGCCAGGAGTGCCGCCGGGTGCTGCGGGCGACGTACGTGGACAGCAAGCGGCGATACGCCGTGACCACGGGGATCGCCGTGCTGCCCACCCGCGAGTCCGCGGTCGCGGCCGACAAGGCCAAGAATCTCGGCAGCAACCTGTGGTTCCGCGGCCTGCCCTCGGCCGCCGGCACGGGCGGCGAGCGGGTGCACATCGCGGGCGGCTACGCGGCCGGGATGGTGTGGGGCCGCTACATCGTGTTCAGTTACGCCACCTTCAGCGACGGGCACACGCCGACCGCCAAGGAGAAGGGGCTGGGCAAGGTCAGCGGCGCCTTCCGCGACCAGACCGCGAAGGTCGTGGAGCGCCGCGTCACGAGCTGAGCGTCCGCACCCGGCGGGTCTCCGCGGCCCGCCGGGCGAGCTCCTCGGCGCCGGGATAGCGCACCTCCTCCAGGCAGAGCCCGTGCGCGGGCGCGACGTGCACCCCCGAGTCCCGTACGGCCCTCGCCAGCACCCCGCCCGGCCAGTCGACCGGGAGCCGCCCCTCGCCGACGGGCAGCAGAGACCCGACGAGCGCCCGGACCATGGAGTGGCAGAACGCGTCGGCCGTCACCGTCGCGACGACGAGCCCGTCCTCGCGGGCCCAGTCGAGCCGCTGGAGCTCGCGGATCGTGGTCGCGCCCTCGCGTTTCTTGCAGAACGCGGCGAAGTCGTGCTCGCCGAGCAGGGCGGCGGCGGCCGCGTTCAGCCTGTCCACGTCGAGGGGCCTGTTGTACCAGACGACCTCGCGGCGCCGGAGCGGGTCGACCCCGCCCGGGGCATCGGAGATCCGGTAGGCGTACCGCCTCGACAGCGCCGAGAACCGCGCGTCGAAGCCCTCAGGAGCCACCGTGACGAGACGCACACGCACATCGGGCGGCAGGACCCCGGCGAGCCTCCTGCGCATGGCGGAGAGCCTCTCGGCGAGCTCCGCCGCGGATCCCGGCTCGGGGCCCTCGCCCGCGGCCGCCCCTCGGCGGCCGCGGCCGTCCAGCGCGCCGAGCGCGCCGGGGTCCAGGTCGACGTGGGCCACCTGACCGCGGGCGTGCACGCCTGCGTCGGTCCGCCCGGCCACGGTCAGCGCCGGGGGCTCGGCGAGCCGCAGGATCCTGCCGAGCGCCTCCTCGATCTCCCCCTGGACCGTACGCCGCCCGGGCTGCTTGGCCCAGCCGGAGAAGTCGGTGCCGTCATAGGCGAGATCCAGCCTCAGCCGTACCACGATGGTTCCTTTCTGGAACTCTCACGGGCTCACGTCGCCCCCGGGCCTCCCGGGCATTCCCGGGAGAGCGTCCGGAGACCTTCCGGGAGACCGCCTGGAGAACGGAAAGGGCCCGGCGCCCCCCGCTGAGGAGGTGCCGGGCCCGTTCACGGGGCCTGAGAGATCAGGCGTTGTCCTTCTTGGCCTCGGTCTCCTCGGCGGGAGCCTCGGTCGTCTCCTCGGAGGCCTTCGTCTCCTCGGTGGTCTCGGCCTTGGCCTCGTCGGCCTCGCCGGCCTTGGTCTCCTCGACCTCGGTCTCCTCCGCCTTGGGCGCGGTGGCCTTGGCGGCGGCCGGGGCCTGGCCGACCTTGACCGCGTTCAGCGGCTCGGACACCAGCTCGATCACGGCCATGGGGGCGGCGTCACCCTTACGAAGGCCGATCTTGGTGATCCGGGTGTAGCCACCGGGACGCTCGGCGAAGGTCGGGGCGATCTCGGTGAAGAGGTGGTGGACGACGCTCTTGTCCTTGACGATCGTCAGCACCTGGCGACGGTTGTGCATGTCGCCCTTCTTCGCCTTGGTGATCAGCTTCTCCGCCACCGGACGCAGACGCTTCGCCTTGGCCTCGGTGGTCTTGATCCGGCCGTGCTGGAACAGCTGGGTGGCGAGGTTCGCCAGGATCAGCCGCTCGTGAGCCGGGCTGCCGCCGAGACGGGCACCCTTGGTGGGCCTAGGCATAACGTTCTCCTTGGGAGTAAACCCGCCCCGGCCGTACGAGGTACCGGGGTCGGGCCGGGGGCCGGAGGGCCCCCGTCATCGTGAAACTCGGTGACACCGGAGGTGACGAGGGGTCACCCGGTGCCGCGGGACGCCCGCGAGACGTGACGCTGCGGGACGTCCCGGAACTCAGTACTGCTCGGTCTCGACGTAGGCGCTGTCGTCGTCGTCGTAGCCGCCGCCGGCCACCGCGCTCGGGTCGAACCCGGGCGGGGAGTCCTTGAGCGCGAGCGTCATCTCGTGCAGCTTCTGCTTGACCTCTTCGATGGACTTGGCACCGAAGTTCCTTATGTCGAGAAGGTCCTGCTCGCTGCGGGCCACGAGCTCACCCACGGTGTGGATGCCCTCGCGCTTGAGGCAGTTGTAGGAGCGGACCGTGAGGTTCAGCTCCTCGATCGGCAGCGCCAGGTCGGCGGCGAGGGCCGCGTCCGTCGGCGACGGGCCGATGTCGATGCCCTCGGCCTCGACGTTCAGCTCGCGGGCGAGACCGAACAGCTCGACGAGGGTCTTACCGGCGGAGGCCACCGCGTCGCGGGGCTTCATGCACGGCTTGGTCTCGACGTCCAGGATCAGACGGTCGAAGTCGGTGCGCTGCTCGACTCGGGTCGCCTCGACCTTGTAGGTGACCTTGAGCACCGGCGAGTAGATGGAGTCGATCGGGATGCGGCCGATCTCCTGGCCCGGCTGCTTGTTCTGCGCGGCGGAGACGTAGCCGCGACCGCGCTCGACGGTCAGCTCCATCTCCAGCTTCGCCTTGCCGTTCAGGGTGGCGATGCGCAGCTCGGGGTTGTGCACCTCGACACCGGCCGGGGGCGCGATGTCGGCGGCGGTGACGTCACCGGGGCCCTGCTTGCGCAGGTACATCACCACGGGCTCGTCGTGCTCGGAGGAGACGACCAGGTCCTTGAGGTTCAGGATGATGTCGGTGACATCCTCCTTGACGCCCGGCACGGTGGTGAACTCGTGCAGCACACCCTCGATGCGGATGCTGGTCACGGCCGCGCCCGGGATGGACGACAGCAGCGTGCGGCGCAGCGAGTTGCCGATGGTGTAACCGAAACCCGGCTCCAGCGGCTCGATGATGAACTTGGACCGGGTCTCCTCGAGGGACTCCTCAAGGAGGGAGGGACGCTGAGCGATCAGCATGGTGAGATCTCCCTTGCATGGCGGCGCCCGCTATTTGACGCCGCTCGAACAACAGCATAGGTGCCGTACGGCGGATCGCCGCACGGCACCTACAGGAGCCGCTACTTGGAGTAGAGCTCGACGATCAGCTGCTCCTGGACCTGGGTGTCAATCTGCTGACGGACCGGAAGCTGGTGGACCAGGACGCGCAGCGCGTCCGGGACGACGCCCAGCCACGCCGGGTACGTCTTGTCACCGGCGGTGGCGCGGGCCACCTCGTAGGGCAGGAGGTTGCGCGACTTCTCGCGGACCTCGACGATGTCGTGCTCGCGCACGCGGTACGACGGGATGTCGACCTTCTTGCCGTTCACCAGGATGTGGCCGTGACGGACCTGCTGGCGGGCGGCGTCGCGCGACTCCGCGAAACCGGCGCGGTAGACCACGTTGTCGAGACGGCTCTCCAGGATCTGGAGGAGGTTCTCGCCGGTCTTGCCGGTCTTGCGGTTGGCTTCCTCGTAGTAGTTGTGGAACTGCTTCTCGAGGACGCCGTAGATGCGGCGGGTCTTCTGCTTCTCACGAAGCTGGAGCTGGTACTCAGACTCCTTGGGACGGCCGCGACCGTGCTCACCCGGCGGGTAAGGACGGATCTCGATGGGGCACTTCGCGGACTCGCACTTCTTGCCCTTGAGGAAAAGCTTGGTCTTCTCCCTGCGGCAGAGCTTGCAGTCCGCACCCGTGTAACGAGCCATTTTCTATCTTCTCCTGGGCGTCAGACGCGACGGCGCTTGGGCGGACGGCAGCCGTTGTGCGGCACGGGGGTGACGTCCTGGATGGACCCGACCTCGAGGCCGGTCGCCTGCAGCGACCGGATCGCGGTCTCACGGCCGGAGCCGGGGCCCTTGACGAAGACGTCGACCTTGCGCATGCCGTGCTCCATGGCGCGGCGGGCGGCGTTCTCCGCGGCCATCTGCGCCGCGAACGGGGTGGACTTACGAGAGCCCTTGAACCCGACGTGGCCGGCGCTGGCCCAGGAGATCACGTTCCCACTCGGGTCGGTGATCGAGACGATCGTGTTGTTGAACGTGCTCTTGATGTGGGCGTGCCCGTGAGCGACGTTCTTCTTTTCCTTGCGGCGCACCTTCTTGGGTGCACCCTGGCGGCTCTTAGGAGGCATTCTTTGCCTTCACTCCTGAGGTCTTCGGTCCTGCGGCTACGCGGACTACTTCTTACCGGGCTTCTTCTTGCCGGCCACGGTCTTCTTCTTGCCCTTACGGGTGCGTGCGTTGGTCTGCGTGCGCTGACCGTGCACGGGAAGGCCACGGCGGTGCCGAATGCCCTGGTAGCACTGAATCTCGATCTTGCGACGGATGTCGGCCTGAACTTCGCGACGGAGGTCACCCTCGATCTTGTAGTTCGCCTCGATGTAGTCGCGCAGCGGCACCAGCTCTTCGTCGGTCAGCTGGTGAACCCGCAGGTCGCCGTTGACGCCGGTGGCCTGAAGGGTCTCGAGCGCACGAGTGCGGCCGATTCCGAAAATGTAGGTGAGAGCGATCTCCAGCCGCTTGTCGCGGGGGAGGTCTACACCAACCAGGCGAGCCATGGTCGGGCATTCTCCTTCGTTATGGCGGAGGTCCTGCGCCTCACTTCCCCTCCCCATGCCCGGGGTGAGGGCCCCGGCCTCCGACCGGGGGTCTCCTGCGGGGTACGGCGCGAGCCGCCGGCGCAGGTGTGAGACACGATTACGTGAAAGCCCCACATGGATCGAGTCCGCCTCTTAGGAGCGGACTCTCACGGGGCCTTGTTTGGAGCGACTAACCCTGGCGCTGCTTGTGGCGCAGGTTGTCGCAGATCACCATGACGCGACCGTGCCGGCGAATCACCTTGCACTTGTCACAGATCTTCTTGACGCTCGGCTTGACCTTCATAGTCCTATTCGTCCCTCAGACGCGCTTACTTGTATCGGTAGACGATCCGCCCACGACTGAGGTCGTAGGGGCTCAGTTCGACGACAACCCTGTCGTCAGGAAGGATCCGGATGTAGTGCATCCGCATCCGCCCGCTGATGTGGGCCAGGACCTTATGGCCGTTGTCGAGTTGCACCCGGAACATCGCGTTCGGGAGCGACTCAACCACAGTGCCCTCGATCTCGATGGCGCCGTCTTTCTTGGCCATGTCCCTCGCGTTTCACTGATCGGTCGTCTGAGGCTTCGGAACACTAAGCAGCCGCGACCCAGCGCTTCGATGAGAGCGGCGGTTGCGACACCGCCGATGCGCAATGGTCATAGTGAACCGAAGAAGGAGTGTACGGCACCGGGCGAGGAAATGCGAAACACACGGCCGGTACCTTGACACAACCGCTACAAAGGATACCGCAGATCCCGAGCGGGACGGACGGCACGGCTCGACGCGCGAATACTCGTTTCGCCATTGTGGCACGTCCGGCCAGGTCAGGCCAGCATCCCGGCTCCCGCTCCCCGCCCCCGATCCGCCCGCTCCTCCCCCGACGTGCCACCGATCCGCTCTCAGGCCGCTCCCGGTCCGCCCTCCGGGTCCGCGCGGCGAGGCTCCATCCGGGTGATCGCCTCCGTCAGGACCACCCGGCAGGCCTCCTCGGGACCGGGAGCCCGCGTGAGCGTCCCCATCGTCCCGTCACCTCCTCGGCACCGGAAAACCTCAGGGCATCGGAAAGCCCCCGGGCACGGGAAAGCCCCCCGGCGACCCGGCGCCGGGGGGCTTGCTCGACCAACCTTATCGATCAACGTTTCCCGATCGACTTCTCTCGGCCGACGCTTCTCGACCAACACCCCTTGATCAACACCTCTCGGCCAACGTCCCGCGGAAGGGCCCCCGCCCTCATCGGATGACCTTGACCACTCGGACCGTCCCCCCGGAAGGAGTGGGGAGGGATCAGAAGGCGTCACCCCAGCGACCGCAGTCGTCGAACTTGTTGCCGCCCTCGCAGACCCGGATCTTGAAGTCGTCGAAGCCGTTGCTCTTCTTGAACCCGCCGAACTTGTTGAAGCCGGAGTTGCCGAAGGTGCTGAACACCTTGCTGTGCGAGCCGAACTTGTCGTGCCACTTGAACCACACGTAGCTGCGCTGGCGGTCGCGGTCGCGGTCGAACAGGTTGCCGTAGAACCAGTAGCGGCCACCGCTGCTGGTCCAGTAGCCCTTGAAGTAGGAGCGCTTGCCGAAGCTCTCGCCGCCGCCGAAGCCCGAGTAGTACGGACCGAAGAAGTGCTTGCTCGACGTCTGCGTCTCCTGGACCGCGACGGCGGACCCGGCCGGGGCCTGCGAGGCCGAGGCCATCGCCGACGGGGCGGCGAGGACACCCGTGGCCAGCGAACCTGCCAGCGCCGCTCCGACCAGGGCTGTACGGATCTTGCTCATTGAATCTTCCTCCTGTGAACCGGGGTCCGGCTGTCCGGACACCGCTCACGTTAGGAAGATTCAATCCCTCCTTCTGCGGAGGAATGCACACTCAACGCCCAGAGTGCACTATTACGGGTTCCGTCCTCGCCCCAGGACCGTGGCGACCGTCGTCACCAGCAACACCACACCCCACGGGCCCATGACCCACAGGGGCCACGGGTACGGGAAGTCGTCGCCGGTCACCCCGATGATGAGCCAGATCATCCAGTTGATGCCGCTGGCCGTCGCCCAGACGGACCAGGCGGCCGTCAGGCCCTTGTCCTGCGCGCCCTTCACGCTGCTCGCCTTGGCGCGCTCAGGGGCCCGGGAGGGGGCCTCGGGGAGCCGGCGCAGGTCGACGTCCGGAAGGTCGGAGGTGAGGACGGCGAGTTCGCCGTACGTCTTGCTGGTGTAGAGCTGCTCCAGACGCTCGTCGAACTCCTCCGTGGTCAGGCGTCCCTGGGCGTAGTGCTCCCTCAGGACCGAGGCGACCTTGTCGCGATCTCCGTCGGAGGCTCGCATCTCCGGACCAGCCGCCATGTCACCACATCCGCTCGCCGGCGGGCCCGAATCAGCCCGCGTCTCCCAACAGGTCGGCAAGCCGCTCTTTCCCCCCGTCAAGGGCGGTCAATACCCAAGGTCCATTATGTGTCACGGCGACGCTGTGTTCGAAGTGTGCGGAGACCTTTCCGTCGATCGTGACCACGGTCCAGTCGTCGGCCAGCACCTTGGTCCTGTCCGTCCCGAGGTTGACCATCGGCTCGACGGCGAAGCACATGCCCGGCTCGAACTTCGGGCCCCGGCCGGGCTTGCCGTGGTTGGCCACCCACGGGTCCATGTGCATCTCGGTGCCGATGCCGTGGCCGCCGTACTCCTGCGGGATGCCGTAGCGCCCCTGGGAGCGGACGTACTTCTCCACCTCGTGGCCGATATCGGACAGATGGCGGCCCACGGTGAGCGCGGCGATGCCCCGCCACATGGCCTCCTCGGTGACCCGCATCAGCTCGGTCAGCTTGGGATCCACCTCGCCGACCGGGACCGTGACGGCCGAGTCGCCGTGCCAGCCGTCCAGGATGGCGCCACAGTCGATCGAGATGATGTCGCCCTCCCGCAGCGGGCGGCGGTCACTCGGGATGCCGTGGACGACCTCGTGGTTGACCGAGGCGCAGATCGTCGCGGGAAAGCCCTGGTAGCCCTTGAAGGAGGGGATCGCCCCCTCGTCCCTGATGGCCTTCTCCGCGATCGCGTCCAGGTCCAGGGGCGTCATGCCCGGCTGGACGCTCTCCCGCAGGAGTTGCAGGGTACGGCCGACCACGAGACCTGCCGCCCGCATCTTCTCCACCTGCTCGGGCGTCTTCATCTGGATTCCATGCTTGTTCTTCTTGAACACGTGCACACCCCCTGGGGTGGTTCAACGGGCGGTCCGGGAGCCCAATTCCCCCGATTCTGCCCTAAATGACAGCACGCCACCCATGAGAAACCCATGGGTGGCGTGCTCGGTGCTATCGCTTCGCTAGCCGATGAAGGGGTTCAGAGCCTCCATCGCGCGCTGGGTGACCTCTTCCACCGGACCGGTGGCGTCCACGCCGACCAGGATCCCCTCGTCGGCGTAGAAGGAGACCAGGGGAGCGGTCTGCTCCTGGTAGACCTCCAGGCGGTGCCTGACGGTCGCCTCCTTGTCGTCGTCCCGCTGGTACAGCCGGCCGTTGCAGGCGTCGCAGACGTCGTCCTTCTTGTCATCGAAGTCGACATGCCAGATGCGGCCGCACTGGCTGCAGGTCCGGCGTCCCGCGAGCCTGCGGACGACCTCCTCGTCGTCGACCACGAGCTCCAGGACGATGTCCAGACCGACCTCGAACTCGGCGAGGATCTTCTTCAGGATCTCGGCCTGGGGCACGTTCCTGGGGAAGCCGTCGAGCAGGAAACCGTCCTGCGCGTCTTTCTCGGCGAGGCGGTCGCGGACCATCGCGATGGTGACCTCGTCGGGTACGAGGTCGCCGCGGTCCATGTATTCCTTGGCAAGCTTGCCGAGCTCCGTGCCACCCGAGACATTGGCGCGGAAGATGTCACCTGTCGAAATCTTCGGGATCGACAGGTTCGATGCGACGAACTGGGCCTGTGTCCCCTTACCCGCTCCGGGGGGCCCGACCAGGACGAGGCGCACTACTTCAGGAAGCCTTCATAGTTGCGCTGCTGCAGCTGGCTCTCGATCTGCTTCACGGTGTCGAGGCCGACACCAACCATGATCAGAATGCTCGTCCCTCCGAACGGGAAGTTCTGACTCGCACCGACGAGCGCCAGCGCGACGATCGGCACCATGGAGATCAGGCCCAGATACAGCGCGCCAGGAGCGGTGAGTCGCGTGAGCACGTAGTTCAAGTACTCAGCCGTCGGGCGGCCCGGACGGATGCCCGGGATGAACCCACCGTACTTCTTCATGTTGTCGGCGACTTCAACGGGGTTGAAGGTAATCGACACGTAGAAGTACGTGAAGAAGACGATAAGCAGGAAGAAGGTGATCATGTACGTCGGGGTGGTCCCGCCGCCGCCGAACTCCTGCGAGATCCACTGGATGATCGGGTGCGGCTCTTCCTGGGTGTTCGTGAAGAGCGTCGTGATCAGCTGCGGAAGGTAGAGCAGCGAGGAGGCGAAGATGACCGGGATGATGCCGGCCTGGTTGACCTTCAGCGGGATGTAGGTCGACGTCCCGCCGTACATCCTGCGGCCGACCATGCGCTTGGCGTACTGCACCGGGATCCGGCGCTGCGCCTGCTCCACCATCACGACCAGGGCGATCATCGCGATACCGACGACGATGACCACGGCGAAGACGAAGGCGCCCTTTTGGCGGGCGATGTTCAGCAGCTCGGACGGGAAGACCGCGATGACCTGCGTGAAGATCAGGATGGACATGCCGTTGCCGATGCCGCGGTCGGTGACCAGCTCGCCCAGCCACATGACGACGGCGGTGCCGGCCGTCATGGTCAGCACCATCGTGACGATGGCGAAGACGTTGTCCTTGTCGAGGAGGATCTCCTCGCGACACTGCGGGAACAGCTGGCCGCTGCGGGCCAGGGCCACGAAGGCGGTCGACTGCAGCACGGCCAGGCCGACCGTCAGGTAACGGGTGTACTGCGTGATCTTGGTCTGTCCGGCCTGCCCCTCCTTCTTGAGGGCTTCCAGGCGCGGGATGACCACGACGAGCAGCTGAAGAATGATGCTCGCGGTGATGTACGGCATGATGCCGAGGGCGAAAACTGAAAGTTTCAGAAGGGCGCCGCCGCTGAACAGCTGCACCATTCCGTAGATGTTGCCCGCGTCCCCCGCCTGCGCCTGGGTGAGACAACGGCTGATGTTCTCGGTATGCACACCCGGAGTCGGCAGGACCGACCCAAGTCGGAACAGCGCGATGATGCCCAAAGTGAAGAGCAACTTCTTACGCAGGTCCGGCGTACGGAACGCTCGGGTAAATGCGGTCAGCACGGTCCCTCCTGCGCGCCTGAAAGGCGAGGTCGGTCAGCGATGGTGCGGGGGTGTTCCATCTTTGCCATATCCAGTCAATGAGCCCAAGGAAATGAGTCGAGGCCCACTGTCCAGCGAACTCTAACGCACTACGGGCGCGGGAGCCCATTACGAGCCCCCGCGCCGCGTGATGATAACGCCTACAGCTCGGAGACGGAGCCCCCGGCAGCGGCGATCTTGTCCTTGGCCTTGGCCGAGAAGGCGTGCGCCTCCACGTTCAACGCCACGGAGATGTCACCGGTTCCCAGAACCTTGACGAGCTGGTTCTTACGAACCGCGCCCTTGGCGACGAGCGCGTCGACGGTGACGTCGCCACCGTCGGGGAACAGCTCGCCGAGCCTGTCAAGGTTGACGACCTGGTAGGTCGTCTTGAACAGGGCGTTGGAGAAGCCCTTGAACTTGGGCAGGCGCCGCTGCAGCGGAACCTGGCCACCCTCGAAGCCGAGCGGGACCTTGTTCCTGGCCCTCGTGCCCTTGGTACCACGACCCGCGGTCTTGCCCTTGGACGCCTCGCCGCGGCCCTTACGGACCTTCGACTTGTTGGCGCCGGGGGCCGGACGCAGGTGGTGGATGCGGAGCGGAGTGTTCTCTGCCATGTCTAGTCGACCTCTTCCACGGTGACGAGGTGCGTCACCACGGTGACCATGCCGCGGATCTCCGGGCGGTCCTCCTTGACAACGACGTCGCCGATTCGCTTCAGACCGAGCGAGCGCAGCGAGTCACGCTGGTTCTGCTTGCCACCGATCTTGGAACGGACCTGGGTAATCTTCAGGCGTGCCATGGACTAGCTCACCGCCTTCGCGGCCGCGGCCTCCGCGAGACCCTCGGCGCGAGCCTTGAGCATCCGCTTGGGGGCGACGTCCTCGATCGGGAGACCACGGCGGGCCGCGATCTCCTCGGGGCGGCTGAGGCCCTTCAGGGCCGCCACCGTGGCGTGCACGATGTTGATCGGGTTGTCCGAGCCGAGCGACTTGGACAGCACGTCGTGGATACCGGCGCACTCCAGCACGGCGCGCACCGGGCCACCGGCGATGACGCCGGTACCGGGCGAGGCCGGACGCAGGAAGACGACGCCCGCGGCCTCTTCGCCCTGCACGATGTGCGGGATGGTTCCCTGGATGCGGGGCACCTTGAAGAAGTGCTTCTTGGCCTCTTCGACACCCTTGGCGATCGCCGCGGGCACTTCCTTGGCCTTGCCGTAGCCGACGCCGACCATGCCGTTGCCGTCACCGACGATGACGAGGGCGGTGAAGCTGAAGCGACGACCACCCTTCACGACCTTGGCCACTCGGTTGATCTTCACAACGCGCTCGATGTACGAGACGCCCTTGTCAGCGTTTCCACCGCGGCGATCGTCACGACGACCGTCACGCCGCTCGCCACCGGCGGCGCCACCGCGACGCGGAGCTCCAGCCATTAGTGGTTCCTCTTCTCATTCGTAAGACGGGCCATCGGGTGCGATCCTGGATTGCGATCCTGGGACGGAGTCATCAGAACTCCAGTCCGCCTTCGCGTGCGCTGTCTGCCAGCGCCGCGATGCGGCCCGCGTAGCGGTTGCCACCCCGGTCGAACACGACCGCGGTGATCCCGGCTGCCTTGGCCCGCTGAGCGAGAAGCTCGCCGACCTGCTTGGCCTTGTCGGTCTTGGCGCCCTCCGCCGAGCGCAGGGAGGCGTCCATGGTGGACGCGCTCACCAGCGTGTGGCCCTGGGTGTCGTCGACGATCTGCACGAAGAGGTGCTTCGTGGAGCGGTTGACGACCAGGCGCGGACGCGTGGCCGTACCGGCCACCTTCTTGCGGACTCGGCCGTGGCGGCGGGCCCGCGAGACGGCGCGGGCGGCCGTGTGCTTGCCGAACGCAGTCTTGCCAGCCATGCCTACTTACCAGCCTTTCCGACCTTGCGGCGGATAACTTCACCCTGGTAGCGCACGCCCTTGCCCTTGTACGGGTCGGGCTTGCGCAACTTGCGGATGTTCGCGGCGATCTCGCCGACCTTCTGCTTGTCGATGCCGTCCACGTGGAACAGCGTCGGCCGCTCGACGCGGAAGGTGACACCCTCGGGGGCGTCGACGATCACCGGGTGGCTGAAGCCGAGAGCGAACTCGAGCTGAGTCGGGCTCTTGGCCTGCACGCGGTAACCGACGCCCACGATCTCCAGGGTCTTCGAGTAACCCTGGGTCACACCGGTCACCATGTTGGCGACCAGGGTGCGGGACAGGCCGTGCAGCGCACGGACCTTGTTCTCGTCGTTGGGGCGGGTGACGTTCAGGTTGCCGTCGTCACCCTTGGCGATCGCGATGGGTTCCGCGACCGTGTGTGAAAGCGTGCCCTTGGGACCCTTGACCGTGACGTCCCGGCCGTCGATGGCGACGTCCACTCCGTTCGGTACGGGGATGGGCAGCCGTCCGATTCTTGACATGCTGTTCGTTCTCCCCTCTACCAAACGAAGGCGAGGACTTCCCCGCCCACTCCACGCTTGCCGGCCTGCTTGTCCGTCATGAGACCGCCGGACGTCGAGATGATCGCGACGCCCAGTCCGCCCAGGACTCGGGGCAGGTTGTCCTTCTTTGCATAAACCCGCAGGCCGGGCTTGGAAACCCGGCGCAGGCCCGCGAGGGACCGCTCACGGGTCGGCCCGAACTTCAGCTCCACCACGAGGTTCTTTCCGACCTTGGCGTCTTCGACGCTCCAGGACTGGATGTAACCCTCCTGCTGGAGGATCTCGGCGATGTGCGCCTTGATCTTCGAGTACGGCATCGCCACACTGTCGTGGTACGCCGAGTTCGCGTTTCGCAGACGCGTCAGCATGTCTGCGATCGGGTCCGTCATCGTCATGGCCGGTGGCCTTCCTCACCGCGGTTTCCACAGGGGACCTACGGTGCGGTCATGGGCGCCTGTAGTCGGCGCCCGGTGAATACGACTTCTATGTGCGGCCGGTGCCACGCGCGGGCCCGTGATCGCTCACGGGGCCGCGCGGAAGGCTACCAGCTCGACTTGGTGATGCCGGGCAGCTCGCCCCGGTGCGCCATCTCGCGGAAGCAGATGCGGCACAGGCCGAACTTCCTGTAGACGGCGCGGGGACGACCACAGCGCGAGCACCGAGTGTACGCCCGGACCTCGAACTTGGCCTTGCGAGCAGCCTTGACCTTGAGCGACGTCTTCGCCATGATCAGGCCTCCTTGAACGGGAATCCGAGCTGCTTCAGCAGCGCCCGGCCCTGGTCGTCGGTCTTAGCGGTGGTCACGACCGTGATGTCCATACCACGCTGGCGGTCGACCTTGTCCTGGTCGATCTCGTGGAACATGACCTGCTCGGTGAGACCGAAGGTGTAGTTCCCGTTGCCGTCGAACTGCTTGGGCGACAGACCGCGGAAGTCACGGATTCGGGGCAGCGCCAGCGAGAGCAGCCGGTCGAGGAACTCCCACATGCGGTCACCGCGAAGCGTGACGTGCGCGCCGATCGGCATGCCCTCGCGCAGCTTGAACTGGGCGATGGACTTGCGGGCGCGGACGACCGCCGGCTTCTGGCCGGTGATCACGGTGAGGTCGCGGACGGCGCCTTCGATGAGCTTCGAGTCGCGCGCGGCCTCGCCGACGCCCATGTTCACCTTGATCTTGGTGATGGTGGGCACCAGCATGATGTTCTCGAACTCGAACTGCTCGTTCAGCTTCGCGATGATCTCTTCGCGGTAGCGCTGCTTGAGGCGCGGGAGGGCCCGCTGTCCGGTCTCGGTGGTGTTCGCGGTCATCAGTTGTCCTCACCCGTCTCCTCGGAAGCGGCCTTGGCCGACTCCTTCTTGGCGGGCTTGTCGTCCTTGGCAGGCTTCTCATCCTTGAGCTTCTTGACGTTGCTCACGTGGATGGGAGCCTCCAGGGTCTGCACGCCACCGGTCTTGGCGCCGCGCGGACCCTGGTTGGTCTCCTTGGCGTGCTTCTTGACCATGTTGACGCCCTCGACCACCACGCGCTCATCGCGCGGGTGGGCGGCGATCACACGGCCCTTGGCACCCTTGTCCTTGCCGGCGATGACCAGGACGAGGTCACCCTTCTTCACATGAAGCTTCGGCATTACAACACCTCCGGCGCGAGCGAGATGATCCGCATGAACTTCTTGTCACGCAGCTCACGTCCGACGGGACCGAAGATGCGGGTGCCCCGGGGGTCACCGCTGTCCTTGATGATGACGGCGGCGTTCTCGTCGAAGCGGATGTAGGAACCGTCGGGACGGCGGCGCTCCTTGACGGTGCGGACGATGACGGCCTTGACCACATCGCCCTTCTTCACGGTGCCGCCGGGGATGGCGTCCTTGACCGTGGCGACGATGATGTCGCCGATTCCCGCGTAACGGCGGCCCGAGCCACCGAGAACACGGATGCAAAGGACTTCCTTCGCACCGGTGTTGTCGGCGACCTTGAGCCGCGACTCCTGCTGGATCACTTGAACTCCTGTTTGTCTCGCCGGTTCTCACCCGTGGGTGAGCCTTGCGGAACCTGATGGTCTTTTTCCCCCGGCGACAGCCCTTCTCAGGACCGCCACCGCAGGCGGGGCGAAGATCGCTTCGCCCCCTTGGACGCCGTCATGGGGGGTGACGGTGTCACCCCCCACGAGGCGCGTTGCCTACTTGGCCTTCTCGAGGATCTCGATGACCCGCCAGCGCTTGCTGGCGGACAGCGGCCGGGTCTCCATCAGGAGGACACGGTCGCCGACACCGCAGGTGTTGGCCTCGTCGTGCGCCTTGTACTTGGTCGTCCTGCGGATGACCTTGCCGTACAGGGGGTGCTTGACGCGGTCCTCGACAGCGACCACGACAGTCTTGTCCATCTTGTCACTGACGACCAGACCCTCACGGGTCTTGCGGTAGTTCCGCGTCTCGGTCGTGGTTTCCGTGGCCTCAGCCATCGATCGACTCCTTCTCTACCGTGACGATTCCGAGCTCCCGCTCGCGCATCACGGTGTAGATACGGGCGATCTCGCGGCGGACGGCACGCAACCGCCCGTGGCTCTCCAACTGGCCGGTCGCTGCCTGGAAGCGGAGGTTGAACAGCTCCTCCTTGGCTTCCTTCAGCTTCGTGACCAGGGTGTCCTGGTCTTCCACCCGCAGCTCACCGGCGGTCAGGCCCTTAGCCATCACGCCTCACCCACTTCACGCTTGACGAACCGGCACTTCATCGGCAGCTTGTGCATCGCACGACGCAGGGCTTCGCGAGCCACCGGCTCGGCGACACCCGACAGCTCGAACATGATGCGGCCGGGCTTGACGTTGGCGATCCACCACTCCGGCGAACCCTTACCGGAACCCATGCGGGTCTCGGCGGGCTTCTTCGTGAGGGGGCGGTCCGGATAGATGTTGATCCAGACCTTTCCACCACGCTTGATGTGACGGGTCATCGCGATACGAGCCGACTCGATCTGGCGGTTGGTCACGTAGGAGTGCTCAATCGCCTGAATGCCGAACTCGCCGAACACGACCCTGGTGCCGCCCTTGGCGGCGCCGTGACGGTCGGGCCGGTGCTGCTTGCGGTGCTTGACCCTGCGCGGGATCAGCATGGTCAGCTCCCTTCAGCACCCGGCTGCGCAGCCGGGCCGGTCTCGGGGGCAGCCTGCGAGGCCGCCTCGTTCCTGGGGGCGGAGGCGCGGTCGCCACGGCCGGCACCCGCGCCACGACGGGCGCCACCGGCGCCGCCACGACGGGGGCGGTCGCCGCCACCGGCACCGGGGCCACGACGGTCGTCGCGGTCACGACGCTGGCCGGCACGAGCACCGGCGGCGGCCGCCTCGCGCTCGGCGCGGCTGGTCGGAGCCTCACCCTTGTAGATCCACACCTTCACGCCGATACGGCCGAAGGTGGTGCGGGCCTCGTACAGGCCGTAGTCGATGTCCGCGCGGAGGGTGTGCAGGGGCACGCGGCCCTCGCGGTAGAACTCCGAACGGGACATCTCGGCGCCGCCGAGACGACCGGAGCACTGCACCCGGATGCCCTTGGCGCCGCTCTTCATCGCCGACTGCATCGCCTTGCGCATGGCACGGCGGAACGAGACACGGCTGGACAGCTGCTCGGCCACACCCTGGGCGACGAGCTGAGCGTCGATCTCAGGGTTCTTGACCTCGAGGATGTTCAGCTGGACCTGCTTCTTGGTCAGCTTCTCGAGGTCACCGCGGATCCGGTCCGCCTCGGCGCCGCGGCGGCCGATGACGATGCCCGGACGGGCGGTGTGAATGTCGACCTGTACCCGGTCGGTGGTCCGCTCGATCTCCACCTTGGAGATGCCGGCCCGCTCCATGCCCTTCTTGAGCATGCGGCGGATCGCCACATCCTCGGCAACGTACGACTTGTAGAGCTTGTCGGCATACCACCGGCTCTTGAAGTCGGTCGTGATGCCGAGGCGGAACCCGTGCGGGTTAACCTTCTGACCCACTAGCGGGTCCTCCCCTTCGGCTCGCGGGACTCCACGATCACGGTGATGTGGCTGGTCCGCTTGTTGATCCGATAGGCACGACCCTGAGCACGGGGACGAAACCGCTTCAGCGTCGGGCCCTCGTCGACCCAGGCACGGCTCACGAAGAGCGTGTCACGGTCGAGCTTGAAGTTGTGCTCCGCGTTGGCAATGGCGCTCGAGAGCACCTTGTACACGGTCTCGCTCGCCGACTGGGGAGCGAACTGCAGCACGGCCTGCGCCTCCGAAGCGGGCAGCCCGCGAATGAGGTCCACCACACGGCGGGCCTTCATGGGCGTGTGGCGCGCGAACCGCGCCTGAGCCCTGGCTTCCATCGCTTACTCCTCTTACCCTTCGTTTTGGTCGAGTCCGTTTCGCCTTGTGAGGCTCGACGTCCTCTTCCTGAGGCGCTTATCGCCGGCTGCGGCGGTCTTCCTTGACGTGGCTGCGGAAGGTTCGCGTCGGAGCGAACTCACCCAGCTTGTGGCCGATCATCGACTCGGTGACGAACACCGGGACGTGCTTACGGCCGTCGTGAACGGCGATCGTGTGACCAAGCATGTCGGGCACGATCATGGAGCGCCGCGACCACGTCTTGATGACGTTTTTGGTGCCCTTCTCGTTCTGGACATCCACCTTCTTCTGAAGGTGGTCGTCCACGAAGGGACCCTTCTTAAGGCTACGTGGCATTTTGGCTGCTCCTACCGCTTCTTCCGCTTGGTACGACGGCGGATGATCAGCCGGTCGCTGGCCTTGTTCGCCGCACGGGTACGTCCCTCGGGCTTGCCCTTGGGGTTGACAGGGTGACGACCGCCGGAGGTCTTACCCTCACCACCACCGTGCGGGTGGTCGACCGGGTTCATCGCGACACCGCGGACGGTGGGGCGCTTGCCCTTCCACCGCATCCGGCCGGCCTTGCCCCAGTTGATGTTGGCCTGCTCGGCGTTGCCGACCTGGCCGATCGAGGCCCGGCAGCGAACATCGACCTGGCGCATCTCGCCGGAGGGCATACGCAGCGTGGCGTACTGGCCCTCCTTGGCGAGGAGCTGGATCTGCGCGCCGGCGGACCGGCCCAGCTTGGCGCCACCACCCGGACGGAGCTCCACCGCGTGGATGAAGGTACCGGTCGGGATGTTGCGCAGCGGGAGGCAGTTACCCGGCTTGATGTCGGCCGTGGGGCCGTTCTCGATGTTGTCGCCCTGCTTGAGGCCGGTCGGGCAGAGGATGTAGCGCTTCTCCCCGTCGGCGTAGTGCAGCAGCGCGATGCGGGACGTGCGGTTCGGGTCGTACTCGATGTGAGCGACCTTGGCCGGGATCCCGTCCTTGTCGTGACGCCGGAAATCGATGATCCGGTAGGCGCGCTTGTGGCCACCACCCTGGTGACGGGTGGTGACTCGGCCGTGGACGTTACGGCCACCCTTGCTGTGCAGGGGTGCAAGCAGCGACTTCTCGGGCGTGCTGCGCGTGATCTCGGCAAAGTCCGAGACGCTGGCGCCGCGGCGACCCGGGGTCGTCGGCTTGAGTTTACGGATGCCCATCTTTTTCGTTCATCCTTCGTCGGTTAATCCGGTCGAATGCCCCTCACCAGGCGGCGAGGGGCTTTCTCCCTGTACTTACTGAGCGAGCGCGTCAGCCGATCTGGCCGAAGATGTCAATCCGGTCGCCCTCGACCAGGCTGACGATGGCTCGCTTGGTGGCCGGGCGCTGGCCGTAGCCGAACCTGGTCCGCTTCCGCTTGCCCTGGCGGTTGATGGTGTTGACGCTGGCGACCTTGACACCGAAGATCTTCTCAACGGCGATCTTGACCTGCGTCTTGTTGGCCGTCTTCCGCACCAGGAACGTGTACTTGTTGTGCTCGTCGATCAGGCCGTAGCTCTTCTCGGAGACAACCGGCTTGATGATGATGTCGCGCGGGTCGGCGATCTTCTCCATCAGGCGTCTTCCTTCCCGCTCTTGCTCAGACGCGCCACGATCTGGTCGTAAGCGTCCTGAGTGAAGACGACGTCGTCGTAGCAGAGCACGTCGTAGGTGTTGAGCTGCCCGGCGTCCAGAAGGTGGACCTCGGGAGCGTTGCGCAGGCTCAGCCAGCTGAGCTCGTCACCCTCGTCGACGACGACCAGGACGCTGCGGGCCTTGGTGAGCCTGCGAAGCGACTCGAGAGCCGCCTTGGTCTTCGGGGTCTCCCCCTCGACCAGACCGCTGACCACGTGAACGCGGCCGCCGGTCGCCCGGTCGGACAGGGCCCCGCGCAGGGCGGCGGCCTTCATCTTCTTGGGAGTCTTCTGGGAGTAGTCCCGCGGAACCGGGCCGTGGACGGTGCCACCGCCGGTGAACTGCGGGGCGCGGGTCGAACCCTGGCGGGCGCGGCCGGTGCCCTTCTGGCGGTACGGCTTCTTGCCGCCGCCTCGAACCTCACCGCGGGTCTTCGCCTTGTGGGTGCCCTGCCGGCGAGCGGCGAGCTGGGCCACGACGACCTGGTGGATCAGCGGGATGTTGACCTTCGTGCCGAAGATGTCCTCCGGCAGGTCGACGGTGCCGGCCTTCTCACCGCGTACGTCGAGGACGTCAATGGTGCTCACTTGGCAGCCCCCTTCTTGGCGGCGGTGCGGACCAGGACCAGGCTGCCGTTGGCGCCGGGGATCGCACCCTTGATCAGGATGAGGCCCTTCTCGGCGTCCACGGCGTGAACCTTGAGGCTCTGGACGGTCGTGCGGACGTTGCCCATCCGGCCCGCCATGCGCACGCCCTTGAAGACGCGGCCGGGGGTGGCGCAGCCACCGATGGAACCGGGCGAGCGGTGCTTGCGCTGCGTACCGTGCGAGGCGCCGAGGCCCTTGAAGCCGTGGCGCTTCATGACACCCGCGAAACCCTTGCCCTTGCTCTTGCCCGTCACGTCGACGAACTGGCCGGCCTCGAAGGTGTCGGCGAGGAGCTCCTGGCCCAGGGTGTAGTCGCTCGCGTCGTCGGTGCGGATCTCCGCGAAGTAACGGCGCGGGGTGATGTCGTGCTTGCGCAGGTAGTCGCCGAGCGGCTTGTTGACCTTCCGCGGGTCGACCTGGCCGAAGCCCAGCTGGACGGCGGTGTAGCCGTCCTTCTCGGCGGTGCGGACGCGGGTCACGACGCACGGGCCAGCCTCGACGACGGTCACCGGGACCATCCGGTTGTCCGCGTCGAAGACCTGGGTCATGCCGAGCTTCTTGCCCAGGACGCCCTTGATCTTGTTAGCCATGTCAGTGCGTTCCCTCAGAGCTTGATCGAGATGTCAACGCCGGCGGGAAGGTCGAGTCGCATGAGCGAGTCGACCGTCTTCGGCGTCGGGTCGATGATGTCAATCAGCCGCTTGTGCGTGCGCATCTCAAAGTGCTCGCGGCTGTCCTTGTACTTGTGCGGCGAGCGGATGACGCAGTACACGTTCTTCTCGGTCGGCAGCGGCACCGGGCCCGCGACCTTGGCGCCAGTCCTTGTCACCGTCTCGACGATCTTCTTGGCCGAGACGTCGATGACCTCGTGGTCATAGGCCTTGAGCCGAATGCGGATCTTCTGTCCCGCCATAATGGCCTCGGTGTCCTTCACTGTCGTCTGAAAAAGTTACGTGCGGCCTGTTGCCGCTGTGTCATGGCCGGGTCCGTCCGGGACGGTCCCGCCACGTCGTGCCGGAGCACGTCGCGCCCTGGGGCGGCGTTCTCCGCACATGCCCCACGTAGCAGACGCTGTGAGTCCGCGCTTTCTTCCGTGATCTGGCAATTAGTTCGGTCATCCTTCGGCCGAACCAACTGCGAGATCACGGTTCGTGGGGTCCTGCCGGGGTCCGCGCCCTGCGGCGCGGTCCCCTCGTGGGGAGGCGGCCGGCCCTGCGTCGAGGGCCGACCGCCACTCCGCGATCGTACTACTTGATGATCTTCGTCACTCGACCCGCACCGACGGTGCGGCCACCCTCACGGATGGCGAACTTGAGACCGTCCTCCATCGCGATGGGCTGGATCAGCGCGACGTTCATCTCCGTGTTGTCGCCGGGCATGACCATCTCGGTGCCCTCGGGGAGGTTCACCACGCCGGTCACGTCGGTCGTACGGAAGTAGAACTGCGGGCGGTAGTTGTTGAAGAACGGGGTGTGGCGGCCGCCCTCGTCCTTGCTCAGGATGTAGACCTGGGCCTCGAACTCGGTGTGCGGGGTGGTCGTGCCCGGCTTGATGATGCACTGGCCGCGCTCGACGTCCTCGCGCTTGATGCCGCGCAGGAGCAGACCGACGTTGTCACCCGCCTGGCCCTCGTCGAGGAGCTTGCGGAACATCTCGACACCGGTGACCGTGGTGGTGGTCTTGGTCTCCTTGATGCCGATGATGTCGACGGTCTCGTTGACCTTGACGATGCCACGCTCGATACGGCCGGTGACGACCGTGCCGCGACCGGTGATCGAGAAGACGTCCTCGATCGGCATCAGGAACGGCTTGTCGGTCTCACGGGTCGGCTCGGGGACGTTCTCGTCCACGGCGGTCATGAGCTCGATGATCGAGTCGCCCCACTTGGCGTCGCCCTCGAGCGCCTTCAGCGCCGAGACGCGGACGACCGGCAGGTCGTCGCCGGGGAACTCCTGGGCCGAGAGGAGCTCACGGACCTCGAGCTCGACGAGCTCCAGGATCTCCTCGTCGTCCACCATGTCGGACTTGTTGAGGGCCACGACGATGTAGGGGACGCCGACCTGGCGGGCCAGGAGGACGTGCTCCTTCGTCTGCGGCATCGGACCGTCGGTGGCGGCGACCACGAGGATCGCACCGTCCATCTGAGCCGCACCGGTGATCATGTTCTTCACGTAGTCGGCGTGACCGGGGCAGTCCACGTGGGCGTAGTGGCGCTTCTCGGTCTGGTACTCGACGTGCGCGATGGAGATCGTGATACCACGAGCCTTCTCCTCGGGCGCCTTGTCGATCTTGTCGAACGGGGTCGCCTCGTTGAGGTTCGGGAAACGCTCGTGGAGCACCTTGGTGATCGCCGCGGTCAGAGTGGTCTTGCCGTGGTCGATGTGCCCAATGGTGCCGATGTTTACGTGCGGCTTGGTCCGCTCGAACTTGGCCTTGGCCACTGCTCTCTCCTTAGAGATTCTGACGTGACTTGCGTCTTCATATTCGGGCTTGGGGAGGCCGGCCCTTCTCGGAACCGGCCGGCGAGAGGTATCTCGCCCCGCACCCCTCCGGTGGCGGGGTGACGATCTCTCGCCTCCCGCACTCGGAACGGTGCTGGACTACTCGCCCCGCACCTTCGCGACGATCTCCTTGGCGATGTGCGCAGGCACTTCCGCGTAGGAGTCGAACTGCATGCTGTAGCTCGCGCGTCCCTGCGTCTTGCTACGGAGGTCTCCCACGTAGCCGAACATCTCAGAGAGCGGCACGAGCGCCTTGATGATCCGGGCGCCGGAGCGCTCGTCCATCGCCTGGATCTGCCCGCGGCGACCGTTGAGGTCACCGATGACGTCACCCATGTAGTCCTCGGGCGTGGTGACCTCGACGGCCATCATCGGCTCCAGGATTACGGCGTCCGCCTTGCGCGCGGCCTCCTTGAAGGCCATCGAGCCAGCGATCTTGAAGGCCATTTCGGACGAGTCCACCTCGTGGTAGGCGCCGTCCTGCAGGGTGACCTTGACCCCGACCATGGGGTATCCGGCGAGAACACCGAACTCGGCAGCCTCCTGGGCGCCCGCGTCGACCGAGGGGATGTACTCCCTCGGGATACGGCCACCGGAGACCTTGTTCGAGAACTCGTAACCGTCGTTGCCCTCGCCCAGCGGCTCAATGTCAATGATGACCTTGGCGAACTGGCCGGAACCACCGGTCTGCTTCTTGTGGACATAGTCGACCTTCTCCACCTTGCGGCGGATGGTCTCCCGGTAGGCCACCTGAGGCCGGCCGATGTTGGCCTCGACCTTGAACTCGCGGCGCATCCGGTCGACGAGGATCTCCAGGTGGAGCTCGCCCATACCCCAGATGACCGTCTGCCCGGTCTCGTCGTCACGCCGGACCTGGAAGGACGGGTCCTCCTCGGCCAGACGCTGGATCGCGGTGCCCAGCTTCTCCTGGTCACCCTTGGTCTTGGGCTCGATGGCGACGCTGATGACCGGCGCCGGGAAGTTCATCGACTCCAGGACCACGGGGTGAGCCGGGTCCGACAGGGTGTCACCGGTGGTGGTGTCCTTCAGACCCATGACGGCGACGATCTGACCCGCGACGGCCGACGGGCGCTCTTCGCGCTTGTTGGCGTGCATCTGGTAGATCTTGCCGATCCGCTCCTTGCGGCCCTTCACCGAGTTGACCACGGCGGTGCCGGTCTCGAGCGTGCCCGAGTAGATGCGGATGTAGGTGAGACGGCCCAGGTGCTGGTCGCTCATGATCTTGAAGGCGAGCGCGGAGAAGGGCTCGTTCACGTCGGCGTGACGCTCGATGACCTCCTCCTCCTTGCCGACCGCGTGGCCCTTGAAGGCCGGGATGTCGATCGGGGCGGGGAGGTAGGCGACGATCGCGTCGAGCAGGGGCTGGACGCCCTTGTTCTTGAACGCGGTGCCGGTCAGGACCGGGTTGATGGCGCTGGCCAGCGTGGCGCGGCGGATGGCCGCGACCAGCTGCTCCTCGGTGGGCTCGACGCCCTCCAGGAAGAGCTCCATCAGCTCGTCGTCGTTCTCGGAGACCGTCTCGACGAGCTTGTCACGCCACTCGCGAGCGATCTCGGCGTGCTCGGCCGGGATGTCGACGGTCTCGTACATCTCGCCCTTGGCCGCCTCGGCGCTCCAGAGCAGACCCTTCATCTTGACCAGGTCGATGACGCCCTTGAAGTCGGCCTCGACGCCCCAGGGAAGCTGGATGACGGCGGGGGTCGCGTTCAGGCGGCTGATCATCATGTCGACGCAGCGGTGGAACTCCGCGCCGACCCGGTCCATCTTGTTGACGAAGCAGATCCTGGGCACTTCGTAGCGGTCGGCCTGACGCCAGACCGTCTCGGACTGCGGCTCGACACCGGCGACGCCGTCGAACACGGCGACGGCACCGTCGAGGACGCGGAGCGAGCGCTCCACCTCGATCGTGAAGTCCACGTGGCCCGGCGTGTCGATGATGTTGATCGTGTGGCCGAGCCATTCGCAGGTCGTGGCAGCGGAGGTGATGGTGATACCACGCTCCTGCTCCTGCTCCATCCAGTCCATCGTGGCTGCGCCCTCGTGGACCTCACCGATCTTGTAGTTGATACCGGTGTAGAACAGGATGCGCTCGGTCGTCGTGGTCTTGCCCGCGTCGATGTGGGCCATGATCCCGATGTTACGGACCTTGGCCAGGTCAAGAGCGGTCGTGGTGGCCACTTCTCTCGCGTCCTCGTCGTCTCGTCGAACCCGCTGTTACCAGCGGTAGTGGGCGAAGGCCTTGTTGGACTCGGCCATCTTGTGGGTGTCCTCGCGCTTCTTGACGCTTGCGCCGAGGCCGTTGCTGGCGTCGAGCAGTTCGTTCATGAGGCGCTCGGTCATGGTCTTCTCGCGGCGGGCGCGGGAGTACTGCACCAGCCAGCGCAGGGCCAGGGTGGTGCTGCGCGCCGCGCGCACCTCGACCGGGACCTGGTAGGTCGCGCCACCGACACGGCGGCTGCGGACCTCAAGGGTGGGCTTGACGTTGTCCAGCGCGCGCTTCAGGGTGACGACCGGGTCGTTGCCGGTCTTCTCCTTGGCGCCTTCGAGGGCGCCATACACGATGGACTGGGCGATGGATCGCTTGCCGTCCAGGAGCACCTTGTTGATGAGCGCGGTGACCAGGGGCGAGTTGTGAACCGGGTCAGCCATGAGCTGACGACGGCCAGGAGAACCCTTGCGAGGCATTCCTACTTCTCCTTCTTCGCGCCGTAACGGCTACGGGCCTGCTTGCGGTTACGGACACCCTGGGTGTCGAGCGAGCCGCGGATGATCTTCTTCTTCGGGGTCGTGGTGTAAACGCGCATGCAGGTGCCGCGTCGCTGAGGGCTGGCCTTGAGCGCCGGGGTCTTGGTCTTGGTGACCTTGTCCTGGCGGCCCTTGCGGACCAGCTGCTGAATCGTGGGCACCGCGTCTCCGTTCGTGCTAGCCGGTAATTCGAATGTGATGCATTTTGCAGGTACTGCCGGTGTCATGACCTGCGGTTCTTTCATCCCCTCCGACCCACGCGGTCGGGCGTGTCGCGTAGGTTCCGCGCCACATCCCGGTTAAGGCCGGTCCGGTGGAGGAGGCCACGCGGCGCCTCTGCCGACTCCCCAATGGGAAACCTGTCGACGCGCACGCATGAAGGCCCATGAAGACATGGGCACGAAGGAAAAGACTACCCAGCCCAACGCAACACGTCAAAACGGTTGCACTCGCCAGGCGCCGGCGTTCGTGTCATGACTCCCGCGATCGGTTTCCGACCGACCGCTTCTGGGTCCGTGTCGAGTTTACCCGCCGCGGAGCACTTCTCCGGCCGTTCTCCGCATTAACGTACGGCTTTCACCGCAACATTCCGGTCAAGAAAGGTCCACATCCCCAGCTACCGGGCCTGCGGGAGGGAAAAGCACCGGCGCCGGGGAGAGGCGCGCGGAAAAGGCGACGGCGCCCGGCCCCCTTCCGGGGACCGGGCGCCGTTCGTGGCCACTCTCGGCCGGCTGCGACCGCTTAGCGGTTGTACTGCCCGAAGTCGTACTCCTCCAGCGGCACGGCCTCACCGGAGCCCGAGCCGAAGGTGTAGTCGGCCGCGGAGCCGTCGTAACCGCCGACGGTGTACATGGCGGCCTTGGCCTCCTCGGTGGGCTCGACCCGGATGTTGCGGTACTGGGGCATGCCCGTACCGGCCGGGATGAGCTTTCCGATGATGACGTTCTCCTTGAGGCCGAGCAGCGAGTCCGACTTGGCGTGGATCGCCGCGTCGGTGAGCACTCGGGTCGTCTCCTGGAAGGACGCCGCGGACAGCCAGGACTCGGTGGCGAGCGAGGCCTTGGTGATACCCATCAGCACCGGGCGTCCGGAGGCCGGCGTGCCGCCCTCCGCCACGCACTCGCGGTTGATCCGCTCGAAGCGCGGCCGCTCGACGAGCTCACCGGGCAGCATGTCGGCGTCGCCGGACTCCAGCACGTTCACGCGCTTGAGCATCTGCCGCACGATGATCTCGATGTGCTTGTCGTGGATCGACACACCCTGCGAGCGGTAGACCTGCTGGACCTCCGCCACGAGGTGCAGCTGCACGGCCCGGGGGCCGAGGATGCGCAGCACCTCGTTGGGGTTGACCGCACCGGCGATCAGCTGCTGGCCGACCGTGACGCGCTGCCCGTCGGAGACCAGCATGCGCGACCGCATCGACACCGGGTACGCGACCTCCTCGGAACCGTCGTCCGGGACGATCACGATCTTCCGCGTCTTGTCGGTCTCGTCGATGCGGACCCGGCCCTCGGCCTCGCTGATCGGGGCGACACCCTTGGGGACGCGCGCCTCGAAGAGCTCCTGCACACGGGGCAGACCGTGGGTGATGTCGGCGCCCGCCACACCACCGGTGTGGAAGGTCCGCATCGTCAGCTGGGTGCCGGGCTCGCCGATCGACTGGGCGGCGATGATGCCGACCGCCTCGCCGACGTCCACGAGCTTGCCGGTCGCGAGCGAGCGGCCGTAGCAGGTGGCGCAGACACCGATCTTGGCCTCGCAGACGAGCGCGCTGCGGGTCCTGACGGTCTCCACACCGGCCTCGACCAGCGCGGTGACGTGGATGTCGTTGATGTCGACGCCCACCGGCACGATGATCTTGCCGTCCACCTCCACGTCCTCGGCGAGGATGCGGCCGTGCACGTTGCTCTCGGCGTTCTCCGCCTTGACCAGGTTGCCCTGGGCGTCGCGCTCGCCGACGTGCAGCGGGACGCCGCGGTCGGTGCCGCAGTCGATCTCGCGGACGATGACGTCCTGCGCGACGTCCACCAGACGACGGGTCAGGTAACCCGAGTCGGCGGTCCGCAGCGCGGTGTCCGCCAGACCCTTCCGCTGGCCGTGGGTGGAGATGAAGTACTCCAGCACCGACAGGCCCTCGCGGAACGAGGCCTTGATCGGACGCGGGATCGTCTCACCCTTGGTGTTGGACACCAGACCACGGATTCCGGAGATCTGCCGGACCTGCATCAGGTTTCCTCGGGCGCCCGACTGGACCATCATCCAGACCGGGTTGGTCTTCGGGAACGCCTTCTGCATGTCGTCGGTCACGTCACTGGTCGCGTGCGTCCAGATCTCGATGAGCTCCTGACGGCGCTCCTCGTCCGTGATCAGACCGCGCTCGTACTCACGCTGGACCTTGTCGGCCCTGCGCTCGTACGTCTCCATGATCTCGGCCTTGTTCGGCGGCGCGATGACGTCCTCGATGGAGATCGTCACACCGGCCCTGGTCGCCCAATAGAAACCGGCGTCCTTGAGGGCGTCGAGCGCCGCGGCGACCTCGACCTTGGGGTACTTCTCGGCGAGCTCGTTGACGATGACCGACAGCTGCTTCTTGCCGACCTGCGAGTTCACGTACGGGTAGTTCGCCGGCAGGGTCTGGTTGAACAGGCACCGGCCCAGGGTGGTCTCCAGGCGGTAGCTGTCACCTGCCTCCCAGCCCTCGGGACCGGCCCAGCCGCGGGGCGGCGGGACGTCGCCCTTCATCCGGATCTGGATCAGCGACTGGATGTCCAGCTCGCGGCGGTCGAAGGCCATGAGCGCCTCCGACACCGAGCCGAAGACCCGGCCCCTGCCGACACCGTTCTCGTCCTCGTCCTTGAGCGTGGTCAGCGAGTAGAGGCCGATGATCATGTCCTGGGTGGGCATGGTCACGGGCTTGCCGTCGGCCGGCTTGAGGATGTTGTTCGTCGACAGCATCAGGATGCGGGCCTCGGCCTGCGCCTCGGCCGACAGCGGCAGGTGCACGGCCATCTGGTCACCGTCGAAGTCCGCGTTGAACGCGGTGCAGACGAGCGGGTGGATCTGGATGGCCTTGCCCTCGACCAGCTGCGGCTCGAAGGCCTGGATGCCCAGGCGGTGCAGGGTCGGCGCGCGGTTGAGCAGCACGGGGTGCTCGGTGATGACCTCTTCGAGGACGTCCCACACGACCGGCCGGGCCCGCTCGACCATCCGCTTGGCCGACTTGATGTTCTGCGCGTGGTTCAGGTCGACCAGGCGCTTCATCACGAACGGCTTGAAGAGCTCCAGCGCCATCTGCTTGGGCAGACCGCACTGGTGCAGCTTCAGCTGCGGGCCGACGACGATGACCGAACGGCCGGAGTAGTCGACTCGCTTGCCCAGCAGGTTCTGGCGGAACCGGCCCTGCTTGCCCTTCAGCATGTCGCTGAGGGACTTCAGGGGGCGGTTGCCGGGACCGGTGACCGGGCGGCCGCGGCGGCCGTTGTCGAACAGCGCGTCGACGGCCTCCTGGAGCATCCGCTTCTCGTTGTTCACGATGATCTCGGGGGCACCGAGGTCGAGAAGCCTCTTGAGGCGGTTGTTCCGGTTGATCACCCGGCGGTACAGGTCGTTCAGGTCCGAGGTCGCGAACCGGCCACCGTCGAGCTGCACCATCGGGCGCAGGTCCGGCGGGATGACCGGGATGCAGTCGAGGACCATCCCGTTGGGCGAGTTGCGGGTGTTCAGGAACGCCGACACGACCTTGAGACGCTTGAGCGCGCGGGCCTTCTTCTGGCCCTTGCCGCTGCGGATCGTCTCGCGCAGGTTCTCGGCCTCGAGAGCGAGGTCGAAGTTGGTCAGACGCTCCTGGATGGCCTGGGCGCCCATGCCACCGCGGAAGTAGCGGCCGAAACGGTCGCGCATCTCGCGGTAGAGCAGCTCGTCGCCCTCGAGGTCCTGGACCTTGAGGTTCTTGAAGCGGCTCCAGACCTCGTCCAGCCGGTCCAGCTCGCGCTGGGCCCGGTCGCGCAGCTGCCGCATCTCGCGCTCGGCGCCCTCGCGGACCTTGCGGCGCTGGTCGCCCTTGGCGCCCGCGGCCTCAAGCTCGGCCAGGTCGGTCTCCAGCTTGCGCTGGCGAGCCTCGATGTCGGCGTCACGGCGCTGCTCGATGTGCTGCCGCTCGACGGAGATCTTCGCCTCGAGCGACGGCAGGTCACGCTCGCGCATTTCCTTGTCGACGTGCGTGATCATGTAGGCCGCGAAGTAGATGACCTTCTCGAGGTCCTTCGGGGCCAGGTCGAGCAGGTATCCCAGACGGGACGGGACACCCTTGAAGTACCAGATGTGCGTGACGGGCGCGGCCAGCTCGATGTGGCCCATCCGCTCACGACGCACCTTGGCGCGGGTCACCTCGACGCCACAGCGCTCACAGATGATGCCCTTGAAACGGACGCGCTTGTACTTACCGCAGTAGCACTCCCAGTCGCGGGTCGGACCGAAGATCTTCTCGCAGAAGAGTCCGTCCTTCTCGGGCTTGAGCGTCCGGTAGTTGATCGTTTCGGGCTTCTTCACCTCGCCGTGCGACCACTGGCGGATGTCGTCGGCGGTCGCGAGGCCGATCCGAAGCTCGTCGAAGAAGTTGACGTCGAGCACTATGTAATCCCCTCCTCAGCTTCTAGATCAGACCTCTTCGACGCTGCTCGGCTCACGCCGGGACAGGTCGATGCCGAGCTCCTCCGCGGCGCGGAAGACGTCCTCGTCGGTGTCGCGCATCTCGATGGACATGCCGTCGCTGGAGAGCACCTCGACGTTCAGGCACAGCGACTGCATTTCCTTGATGAGCACCTTGAACGACTCCGGGATGCCCGGCTCGGGAATGTTCTCGCCCTTGACGATCGCCTCGTAGACCTTCACGCGGCCCAGGACGTCGTCGGACTTGATGGTGAGCAGCTCCTGCAGGGCGTAGGCGGCGCCGTACGCCTCCAGGGCCCAGACCTCCATCTCACCGAAGCGCTGGCCACCGAACTGGGCCTTACCGCCGAGCGGCTGCTGAGTGATCATGGAGTAGGGGCCGGTCGAACGGGCGTGGATCTTGTCGTCGACCAGGTGGAGCAGCTTCAGGATGTAGATGTAGCCGACGGAGATCGGGTGCGGGAACGGCTCCCCGGAACGGCCGTCGAACAGCTGGGCCTTTCCGTTCGCGCCGACCATGCGCCCGCCGTCCCTGTTGACCAGGGTGTTGTCGAGCAGACCGATGATCTCTTCCTCGTTGGCACCGTCGAACACCGGCGTGGCCATGTTGGTGCGCGGCTCGACCTCGGCGAAGCCCTTGTCGCGCAGCCGCTCGGCCCACGCCTCCTGGATGCCGGTGATGTCCCACCCTCTGGCGGCGATCCACCCGAGGTGGGTCTCCAGGACCTGGCCGACGTTCATTCGGCCGGGCACGCCCAGCGGGTTGAGGATGATGTCGACGGCGGTGCCGTCCTCGAGGAACGGCATGTCCTCGACCGGAAGGATCTTGGAGATGACGCCCTTGTTGCCGTGCCGGCCGGCCAGCTTGTCGCCGTCGGTGATCTTACGCTTCTGGGCCACGTAGACGCGGACCAGCTCGTTGACGCCGGGGGGGAGCTCGTCGCCCTCCTCGCGGCTGAACACGCGGACGCCGATGACCTTGCCCTGCTCGCCGTGCGGCACCTTCAGGGAGGTGTCACGGACCTCGCGGGCCTTCTCACCGAAGATCGCGCGAAGCAGGCGCTCCTCGGGGGTGAGCTCGGTCTCGCCCTTGGGCGTGACCTTGCCGACGAGGATGTCGCCCGGGACGACCTCGGCGCCGATGCGGATGATGCCGCGCTCGTCGAGGTCGGCCAGGACCTCCTCGGAGACGTTCGGGATGTCCCGGGTGATCTCCTCGGGGCCCAGCTTGGTGTCGCGGGCGTCGACCTCGTGCTCCTCGATGTGGATCGAGGACAGGACGTCGTCCTGCACCAGGCGCTGGGAGAGGATGATCGCGTCCTCGTAGTTGTGGCCCTCCCACGGCATGAACGCCACGAGGAGGTTCTTGCCCAGGGCCATCTCGCCGTCGTCGGTGCAGGGACCGTCGGCGACGACCTGGTTCACCTCGATCCGGTCGCCTTCCTTGACGATCGGCTTCTGGTTGAAGCAGGTGCCCTGGTTGGAGCGCTTGAACTTGGCGACCCGGTAGGTCGTGCGGGTGCCGTCGTCGTTCATCACCGTGACGTAGTCGGCGGAGACCTCCTCGACCACGCCCGCCTTGTCGGCGGTGATGACGTCGCCGGCGTCGGTCGCGGCACGGTACTCCATGCCGGTGCCGACCAGCGGCGCCTCGCTCTTGAGCAGCGGCACCGACTGGCGCTGCATGTTGGAGCCCATGAGCGCGCGGTTGGCGTCGTCGTGCTCCAGGAAGGGGATCATCGCGGTCGCCACGGACACCATCTGGCGTGCCGAGACGTCCATGTAGTCGACCTCGTTGGCGCGCAGGGACTCGAACTCCCCGCCCTTCCTGCGGACGAGCACGCGCGGCTCGAGGAACGTTCCGTCGGGACCGATCGGCGTGTTCGCCTGGGCGATGACGTGCCGGTCCTCCTCGTCCGCGGTCAGGTAGTCGACCTGGTCGGTGACCCGGCCGTCGACGACCTTGCGGTAGGGGGTCTCGACGAAACCGAAGGAGTTGACCCGGCCGAAGGAGGCCAGCGAGCCGATCAGACCGATGTTCGGTCCTTCCGGCGTCTCGATCGGGCACATGCGGCCGTAGTGCGACGGGTGGACGTCACGGACCTCGAAGCCGGCCCGCTCACGGGACAGACCACCGGGGCCCAGCGCGGACAGACGACGCTTGTGCGTCAGGCCGGCCAGGGGGTTGGTCTGGTCCATGAACTGGGACAGCTGGGAGGTGCCGAAGAACTCCTTGATCGACGCCACGACCGGGCGGATGTTGATCAGGGTCTGCGGCGTGATCGCCTCGACGTCCTGGGTCGTCATCCGCTCGCGGACGACGCGCTCCATGCGGGCCAGGCCCAGGCGGACCTGGTTCTGGATGAGCTCACCCACCGTGCGGAGACGGCGGTTGCCGAAGTGGTCGATGTCGTCGGTCTCGACGACGATCTCACCGTTGGCGCCGGGCATCTCGACCTCGCCGGCGTGCAGCCGGACGATGTACTCGATGGTGGCGACGATGTCGTCCTCGGTGAGCGTGCCCTGGGTGATCTCGCTGTCGACCCCGAGCTTCTTGTTGATCTTGTATCGGCCGACCTTGGCGAGGTCGTAACGCTTGGAGTTGAAGTACAGGTTCTCCAGCAGCGTCTGCGCCGACTCCTTGGTCGGCGGCTCGCCCGGGCGCAGCTTGCGGTAGATGTCGAGCAGAGCGTCGTCCTGGCCGGCCGTGTGGTCCTTCTCCAGGGTGGCGCGCATGGACTCGTACTGACCGAAACGCTCAAGGATCTGCTCGCTGGTCCAGCCGAGCGCCTTGAGCAGGACGGTGACGGCCTGCTTGCGCTTGCGGTCGATGCGGACACCGACGCTGTCACGCTTGTCGATCTCGAACTCGAGCCAGGCGCCCCGGGAGGGGATCACCTTGCATCCATAGAGGTCCTTGTCGGAGGTCTTGTCGACACTGCGGTCGAAGTAGACGCCCGGGGACCGGACCAGCTGGGAGACGACGACACGCTCGGTGCCGTTGATGATGAATGTGCCCTTGCCGGTCATGAGCGGGAAATCGCCCATGAACACGGTCTGGCTCTTGATCTCACCAGTGGTGTTATTGATGAACTCCGCCGTGACGAACATCGGGGCGGAGTAGGTCATGTCCTTGTCTTTGCACTCATCGACTGAGTACTTGGGCGGCTCGAACCGGTGATCGCGGAACGACAGGGACATGGTCCCGGAGAAGTCCTCGATGGGACTGATCTCCTCAAAGATCTCTTCGAGGCCCGACTGGGCCGGAACGTCCTTGCGCCCGGCCTGGCGAGCCGCCTCGACCCGCCCCTTCCACTTCTCGTTGCCGAGCAACCAGTCGAAGGACTCGGTCTGAAGAGCGAGAAGGTCAGGAACTTCTAGCGGCTCCTGAATTCGTGCGAAAGACACACGACGGGGACCGGCGGGTACGGCGAAGGCGTTGCGCGAGGCTGCCAACAGATGTCCTTCCGAGGGCTCGCGGCGGACTGACTACACGCACGCCAGACGACCATGCATCAGAGCACCAAAAGAAGCGGGTCGTCAAAGGGCAGCGCAAAGGGGCAGTGTAGCCGAACGGCATACACCTGTCCACTTCAGTCTCGCTGCAAGCTCCACGTTGGTCGCAGCATCGCCCGTCAGAGCCGAAACGTCAAGCCCGGGAGCTGACATTTCGGCCGGGAAATGGCCCAGACCTTGGGAGTTTTCCCACCGGGTGACCTGCGTACACCACAAGGCCGGAGACGATGCCCGACCTGGTGCGGCTGACGCTGAGTCACTCGGCGGATCGAACGCTAGCCGAGGGATCGACTGACGATCGACGCTGCCATGGCCGATGTACCCAACCGTGTGCCCAACCTAAACCAAGCCTTTACTAACAATTGGGTAAAGCGACGCGCCGATCAAGGTGGCGGAGGGTCTCCGAGCAGCGTGGAGAGCTCCGAGACCAGCCAGCGGGAGTCCTTCTTGACCATGATGAATCTGGCCCGGTTCTGGCTGACGACCCGGCGGGGCTCCTTCTCGCCCTCGGGGGTCCTGACGGTGCTCATGCTCATGAAGAGCAGCACCTCGACCCTGCCGAAGTCACCGGACTCCACCGACTCCACCCCGGCCCCGGTCACCGCGGCCTGCTGCACCGTCTTCTGCTTTCTCGCCTGCGCGGCCATGCTCCTGGCCAGCTGCCGGTAGTGCAGGCTGAGCGCCCCGGTGGTGTATCCGCCCGCTCTTGCGAAATCCTGTTCGATCGTACGATAGTCGTACGACAGCATGTCGGGGGCGACCGCGCGGGCCGCGGCGAGCGCCTCCCGCCCCGCCGTCTCGTCCGCGCGCAACCGGCTCAGGTCGGTGAACATGATCCAGACGGCCGCCGCGAGCGCGAGCGCGACGGCGACCATGAGCCCGATCGCCAGCCGGGAGACACGTCTCACAGCACCAGCTCCGCTTTGGACACCAGCCAGGCTCCCCCTACCTTGGTCACTTCCATGTTCCACCGGTAGAACCGCTCCTGCGGAGCGTCCTTGCTCCCGTCCCGCCGGACCACCGCGTCGCCCACCACCATCACCTGGGCGGTACTCCCCCTCAGTGAGACCAGCCCTGAGGCCCGCAGCGCGCCTGTTTGGAGGATCTTGTCCTTGACCGTGCTCTTCTTGAGCTCCGCGGCGGTCCTGGCGTACTCGGCCCTGGCCGCGCCCGTAGAGGTGCCGAGGATGCGCCCGATGTCGTCGTCGACGCTCCTGTAGCCCACGGAGAGCAGATGAACGGCGTGGGCCCCCGCCGCCCGCAGCGCCGCCTGCCTGTCGTCAGCGGCCGTCTGGGCGTCGCGCAGGGTGGCACCGACCCAGAACGCGGCGGCCAGCAGTCCGGCGATCAGCATTCCCAGCATCGGTACGGCGATCCTGAGCGGTCGCCGGGAGCGGCGCGAGCGACGGGAGCGGGTGGCGTGCACTGCCATGCGTCTCTCCCATCGCACGGTCTGCGGAACGCGGGCCGGCGAGCGCGGCTGCTTCGCCGCCCGGGACGGCATGCTCCCCGATCGCCGGATCATAACCCGCCACGCAGATTCACATAACGGCCTTCGCGCACATGCCCCGGGCCATTTCCCCCGCCCCGCTCGACCACGTACGAACCGGCCGGACGCGGAAACACGAAAAGAGCGGGCCACCGGCACCAGGTGGACCCGCTCTTTTCGATGAAACGAACTACTTGACGGTGACCGAAGCGCCGGCGCCCTCAAGGGCGGCCTTGGCCTTCTCGGCCTGCTCCTTGTTGACCTTGCCGTCGAAGACGGACTTGGGAGCGCCGTCAACGAGGTCCTTGGCCTCCTTGAGGCCCAGGCTCGTCAGGGCGCGGATCTCCTTGATGACCTGGATCTTCTTCTCGCCGGCGGCCTCGAGGACGACCTCGAACTCGTCCTGCTCCTCGACCTCTTCGACAGCGGCCGCACCGGGGGCGGCGGCGGCGACGGCGACGGGGGCGGCAGCCTTGACGTCGAAGGTCTCCTCGAAGAGCTTCACGAAGTCGGACAGCTCGAGGAGAGTCATCTCCTTGAAAGCGTCGAGCAGCTCGTCGGTGCTGAGCTTCGCCATGATGGTTCCTCCATACGGATCTGAACTACTAAAGAAAGTTGGGACCGCGGTTTGCGTTAATCCCCTGTGACCGCCTGCGCGGACCTACTCGCCGGCGCCTTCGCGCTTGGCGCGCAGGGCCTCGGCCAGCTGAGCCATGTTGGTGGGCAGCGCGTTGAAGACGGCGGCCGCGTGGCCCTGCTTCGCCTTCAGTGCGCCGGCCAGCTTCGCGAGGAGAACCTCACGCGACTCGAGGTCGGCAAGCTTGCTGATCTCGTCCGGCGTCATCGACCTGCCGTCGACGACACCGCCCTTGATGATCAGGAGGGGATTGGCCTTGGCGAAGTCACGCAGACTCTTGGCAGCCTCGACCACGTCGCCGTTGACGAACGCGATCGCCGACGGACCCGCGAGCAGGTCGTTGAGCTGGTTGAACCCGGCCTCGGTGGCCGCGATCTTGGTCAGCGTGTTCTTCACCACGGCGAACTTCGCATTCTCACCGAGGGAAACGCGCAGCTGCTTGAGCTGAGCGACGGTGAGACCGCGGTATTCGGTCAGAACGGCAGCATTGGAGCCGTCGAAGCTGCTCTTCAGCTCAGCGACAGCCGTTGCCTTTTCTGCCTTCGCCATGGGCCTCCTTCCAGATGTGCCGCCGGGGCAAAGGGCCCAGAGAAGCGAACAAGCCCCGGCGCAGGCGCACGGGGCTCACATGAGGAGGTTAGTCCAGATGAAAACTCACATCACAACCTACGCGGGCCGTCCACTGACGTGGATCCTTAAGTCGTCAGGCCATGCGGCTTGACGACGACCGGCGGTCTTCGGCGTTGACAGCTTACGTCCTCCCGTCCCGAATGCCAACTCGGCGTCCCCCGACGGAGACCCACGGAAAAGGCTCGCGCCCCCGGCCGGTGGGCCGGGGGCGCGAGCCTGGGGGAAACGTCAGTTTCCGCCGCGGTGCTCGGGCAGGTCGCCCACCTGGTCGGCGGGCGGGGCGGTGATCTCCACGGGCTCGTTGAAGCCCTTGAAGAGTGCCGTCAGGTTGAACGTCGCGTCCTTCTCGGAGCCGCTGAGCGTCACCTTACGGGGCAGGCTCTGGGCGTCGGCCCAGAGGTCGAACTTCACGTTCTTGGCCTGCGAGAGCTGCTCCTGGAGCTTCTCACGCTTGGCCGGGTCGATCAGCTGGGCGGCCTCGGCGACCGGGAAGGTGCCGCTGTAGTGCGTCGTGTCGACCCCGCCGACCGTCTCGGTGCCGACCGCCTTGACGTCCTTCGACGCGGTCAGCAGCTTGACGGTGCCCGCCAGGTCGAACTGCTGGGCCTGGTCCATGAACTTCCTGATCTCGGACTGCCCCTTGGCGTCGAGCTCGCTGAGCGACACCTTGGTCCACGGCTTGGTGGTGCCGGCGAACCTGTTGATGAGCTCGGACTTCACGTAGACCGTGTCGCCCGACAGGATGGCCCGCGCCCCACCGGGCACGTTCTGCCCGCCGAAGGTGATCGTGTCGAGCCTGATGTCCGTGGCCAGCTGAGGCTTGCTTTGGTAGAGCATGCTGCCCTGGACCTTGCCCGCGCCCTTCTCGCCGCCGCTGGCGTCGAGAACCACGTCCGCGGAGTAGGAGGTGACCTCCTGGGCCTTCTGTGCGCTCTGCTGCACCGCGTCCGCCGCGGCGAGTTTGATGTTTCCGAGGGAGCTGGTGCCCTGCGCACCGCATCCCGCGACCGCGACGAGCGCGGCCGCTCCCAGTGCAAGTGCGGGAGCCAATCGGCGCATTTCGTCTTCCACCCTTTCGTTCCCCCGATGATCCTGATAAAGACACTACGCGTCGACAAAGCCTGGCGCGTCGTCCGGGAGAACGAAGAAAGGCCTCAACCGAATGGCCATTCGGTTGAGGCCTTCCGCGGAAGACGTCTGGTATCAGGCGTCGAGCTCGGCGGTCAGCGCCCGCGTCTGGTTGGGGTCGACCTGGATGCCGGGGCCCATGGACGTGGAGAAGACGACCTTCTTGACGTAGCGTCCCTTGGCCGCGGACGGCTTGAGACGCAGCACCTCGTCGAGGGCGGCGGCGTAGTTCTCGATGAGCTGGCGCTCGCCGAAGGACACCTTGCCGATGATGAAGTGCAGGTTCGCGTGCCGGTCGACACGGAACTCGATCTTGCCGCCCTTGATGTCGGTGACGGCCTTGCCGACGGCCGGGGTCACGGTGCCGGTCTTGGGGTTCGGCATCAGGCCACGGGGGCCGAGCACGCGGCCCAGACGGCCGACCTTGCCCATGAGGTCCGGGGTGGCGACGACGGCGTCGAAGTCGAGGCGGCCCTTGGCGACCTCGTCGATCAGCTCGTCGGCACCGACGATGTCGGCACCCGCGGCGCGAGCCTCCTCGGCACGGTCACCGGTCGCGAAGACCAGGACCCGGGCGGTCTTGCCGGTGCCGTGCGGGAGGTTGACGGTGCCACGGACCATCTGGTCGGCCTTGCGGGGGTCGACACCCAGCCGCAGGGCCACCTCGACGGTGGCGTCGAACTTGGCGACGCTGGTGTCCTTGGCCAGCTTGGCCGCCTGGGCCGGGCTGTACAGGGTCTCGCGGTCGACCTGCGCCGCCGCGTCGCGGTATCCCTTGCTGCGCTTCATGTGATCACTCCTGTGGATCCGAGTGTTCGTGGTGCGGGCCAGCGCCTGGCCCCTCCACTTACTTCGATGTCTGATGGTCGGCGCGATCGAGATCGCGCTCGCCGCCGGTCCCCGCCGGTCTCGCGGATGCGGTTCGCCGCCGCGAGGTCACCGCCGATTCCGTACGGCGGATGGTGCTAGTCGACGATCGTGATGCCCATCGACCGGGCGGTGCCGGCGATGATCTTCTCGGCCGCCGCGACGTCGTTGGCGTTGAGGTCCTGCATCTTGGTCTCGGCGATCTGGCGCAGCTGCTCCTTGGTGAGCTTGCCCACCTTGTCCTTCTGCGGGACGGCCGAACCCTTGGCCACACCGGCGGCCTTCTTGATCAGCTCAGGCGCCGGGGGCGTCTTCGTGACGAAGGTGAAGGTGCGGTCCTCGTAGATGGTGATCTCAACGGGGATGATGTTGCCGCGCTGGGCCTCGGTGGCAGCGTTGTACTGCTTCACGAAGTCCATGATGTTGACGCCGTGCGGACCGAGGGCGGTACCGACCGGCGGCGCGGGCGTGGCCTGGCCGGCGGGGAGCTGGACCTTGACCAGCGCGGCGAACTTCTTCTTAGGAGGCATGCTTCTCTCCGGGTCCTTGCTTCTCTGAACGATGTTCCAGATCCCGCGACCGCGGGGCTCACGGCAAGTGCGCATTGGCCAGTGCCGCGAACGTGGAACCATCCCCGCGACCGCGGGGCAGACTGATGAAGTCTACGCGACCGGTTTAGATTTTCGAGACCTGGTTGAACGAGAGCTCGACCGGGGTCTCGCGACCGAAGATCGACACGAGCACCTTGAGCTTCTGCGACTCGGCGCTGATCTCGCTGACCGTGGCGGGCAGCGTGGCGAACGGGCCGTCCATGACGGTGACGGACTCGCCGACCTCGAAGTCGACCGTCGCGGCGGAGGCCTTCGCGGTGGACTTCTTGACCTCTTCCGAGGGCTCCGGTGCGAGCAGCTTGGCGACCTCTTCGAGGCTCAGCGGGCTCGGCTTGTTGGAAAGGCCCACGAAACCGGTCACACCGGGCGTGTTACGCACCGCGGACCAGGACTCGTCGGTGAGCTCCATCCGGACCAGCACGTAGCCGGGCAGCACCCGCTCCTTGACCAGCTGGCGCTTGCCGCTCTTGATCTCGGTCACGTGGTGGGTGGGCACCTCGACCTGGAAGATGTAGTCCTCCATGTTGAGGGACTGCGTGCGGGTCTCGATGTTCGACTTCACCCGGTTCTCGTAGCCGGCGTAGGAGTGGATGACGTACCACTCGCCGAACAGGCTCCGCAGGTGCCGCTTGAACTCCTCGACCGGGTCGACGTCGGGAAGGACGTCACCGTCCTCGTCGACGGCGCCGGCCGGGGCCTGCTCGGCCTCGGTTTCGGCGTCGGCGTCGGTCTCGGCGTCGACGTCCTGCCCGTCGGACTCGTCAAACGAATCCTCGGTGACGTCGACGGCCTTCTCCAGCTCGTCCTCGCGCTCTTCGCGGGGCTCGCCGGCCGACTGTGCAGACTCGGACACGGTGCTCTTTCTCTTTTCGTCGATGGCTGATGGACTCGTCCGCGGGGCTGTCTCGCCCGCTGGAGACCGCGGCTCAGGCTCCGCCGAAGATTCTCAGCACGCCCTCGGTGAACAGCGCGTCCAAAGCCGACACGATCCCGACCATGATCAGAACGAAGACCAGGACGATGATGGTGTACGAAATGAGGTCCTTGCGCGTAGGCCAGATGACCTTACGCAGCTCGGCGACTACCTGACGGTAGAAAAGGGCGGGAGAAGTGCGCTTAGTCTTCTTCTCACCGCTCGGCTTGTCTGCGGTTTCGCCGCGCGTGTCGATCGCCACAGTCCTCACCTGAATCCATCGAGTCCAACGCACATAAGCGGCGCGCTGGACGCCTGATGCGCGGACCGCTCCTAGCAGGGCACGAGGGACTCGAACCCCCAACCGCCGGTTTTGGAGACCGGTGCGCTACCAATTGCGCTAGTGCCCTAAGACATGAACCACCATACATCGGTTGGACCGAAGTTTGTCCGTGGCTCACGGTCTTGACCGCCGGTTCACGCATGCGGCGGAAAGACCATGCCGGAGTCTACGTGTGAATGGCCACCGCGTCGAACCGACAGGCGATCGCCCAGGTCAGAGACCTTTCCCGGTGCTCGTACCGCTTGCGGGGAGGAGCGTCCGCATGGTGGATATGCGGCGGAAACATCGGCACAGGTCTGTAACCATGGAGGTATGACCCGTCCTCGCATCTCAGCGCGCATCTCCGCGATCTCCGAGTCCGCCACGCTCGCCGTGGACGCCAAGGCCAAGGCGATGAAGGCGGCGGGCCGCCCGGTCATCGGCTTCGGCGCCGGTGAGCCGGACTTCGCGACTCCCGGCTACATCGTCGAGGCGGCCGTCGAGGCGTGCCGGAACCCCCGGTTCCACAAGTACACCCCGGCCGGCGGCCTTCCCGAGCTGAAGCAGGCCGTCGCCGACAAGACGCTCCGCGACTCCGGCTACCGGGTGGAGGCGGCCCAGGTCTTGATCACCAACGGCGGCAAGCAGGCCGTCTACGAGGCGTTCGCCACGCTGCTCGACCCGGGCGACGAGGTCCTGGTCGTCGCCCCGTACTGGACGACCTACCCCGAGGCGATCAAGCTCGCCGGCGGCGTCCAGGTCGACGTGGTGACCGACGAGACCACCGGCTACCTGGCGGGCGTGGAGCAGCTGGAGGCGGCGCGCACCGACCGCACCAAGGTCCTCCTCTTCGTCTCGCCGTCCAACCCGACCGGCGCGGTGTACACCCCCGAGCAGGTCGCGGAGATCGGCCGCTGGGCCGTCGAGCACGACCTGTGGGTCGTCACGGACGAGATCTACGAGCACCTCACGTACGGCGACGCCACGTTCGCGAGCATCGCCACCGTGGTCCCCGAGCTGGGTGACAAGGTCGTGGTCCTGAACGGCGTCGCCAAGACCTACGCGATGACCGGCTGGCGGGTGGGCTGGCTGATCGGCCCCAAGGACGTCGTCAAGGCCGCGTCCAACCTGCAGTCGCACGCCACCTCCAACGTCTCCAACGTCGCCCAGGCCGCCGCGCTGGCCGCCGTCACCGGCGACCTGTCGGCCGTGGCGGAGATGCGCGGCGCCTTCGACCGGCGCCGCCGGACCATGGTCCGGATGCTCAACGAGATCCCGGGCGTGCTCTGCCCCGAGCCGCTGGGCGCGTTCTACGCCTACCCGTCGGTCAAGGCGCTGCTGGGCAAGGAGTTCGGCGGCAGGCGCCCGGCGACCTCCGCCGAGCTGGCCGAGATCATCCTGGAGGAGGCCGAGGTGGCGGTCGTCCCCGGTGAGGCCTTCGGCACCCCGGGCTACTTCCGCCTGTCCTACGCGCTCGGCGACGACGACCTCACCGAGGGCGTGAGCCGCCTCGCCAAGTTCCTCGGCCAGGCCGGCTGAGCACGACGGCTCCCCGGCCGGCCGGGCACGACCTCCGTACGCGCCGGGCGGGCTCGGCCTCCCGGGGCGTGGGCCGCGGCGCCCCTCGAAGCGGTCACACTCTCGCGGGGCGTAGGTCACGGCGCCCTCGATGCGGTCAGTCCCGCAGGGCGTAGGTCACGGCGCCCTCGAAGTGGGAGGCCGCGCCCTCGTTGAAGGCCCGCGCGTAGGCGACCTCGCCGATCAGGCACACCGCGCGGGCCCCGACGGCCTCGCGGAGCGCGGTCAGGATGTCGGCCTCGGCGGCGGGCGGCCCGAAGGTGGTCCAGATGCGCTGCGCGGCTCCCAGGAGCCAGGCCGCGCGGTGGCCGTCCTCCGCGGCGGCGGCGATCCTGGCGAGCTGGTCGATGGCGAGGACGCTGCCGACCGTGTCCCTCAGCCGCCATTTGACCTCCAGCGCCGCCCTGGCCGCCGCGGAGGCCTCCGCGATGTCTCCCCGGCCGAAGAGGGCCAGGGAGAGGACGTAGTCGTCCATGGCGCGCTGTGACAGCTCCCCTCGTACCTCGTGGCGGGAGCGCGCCTCGCGCAGGATCCTCACCGCCTCGTCGAAGTCGCCGCCGAACGTGGCGGTCATCGCGAGGAAGGAGGGCAGGAAGAGCATCCCCGGCGAGGTGGGGTCCAGCCCGGCGGCCACGCGCAGCGCGTACGCCCGCGCGCTCTCCAGGTCCAGGTCACCGGTGAACAGGCGGGCCTCGGCGAGGGCGAGGAGGGCGTGTGCCTCGGCGTCGGCGTCACCGTGCCGCCGGGCGCTCTCGAGGCCCTCCTCGGCCCTGTCGCGTGCCAGGGACATGTCTCCCCGGATGAGCGCGAGATGGGCGGCGACCCAGAGCGGCCTGGACCTGGCCCGGTCGGTGACGGGGGCGGCTGCCAGGGCGCGGTCGAGATAGTGGCGGCCCTCGCGGACGAGCCCCAGATGGCACCAGAGCACCCACAGGGCCCCGGCCAGCTCCAGGGCGCCGTGGTGGTCGCCCGTGGCGAGGCAGCGGTCGAGGGCCGCGCGGATGTTGGGCAGTTCCCCGCGCGCCCAGCAGGCCCATTCGAGCTGGTGCGGGCCGTACCATTCGGTGCCCATGCGCCGGGCGGTGGACAGGTAGTGGTCGCGGTACCTGCGGGCCATCAGGCCGCTCTCGCCCAGCTCGGCGAGCCAGCCCCGCCCGTAGTCCCTGATGGTGTCGAGCAGGCGGTACCGGTCCCCCACGCGGGCGACGACGGATTTGGCCGCGAGCGTGGCGAGGACTCCGGGGACGTCGGGCAGGCGCTCGTCCTCGCACACGCCGCGCGCCGCCTCCGTGCCGAAGGCGGCGGGGAAGACCGACAGGCGGGCCCAGAGCAGGCGTTCGGCGGGCGTGCACAGCTCGTGGCTCCAGCCTGCGGCGGTGCGGAGGGTGTGGTGGCGGACGGGGAGCCCCTCACCGTCGGCCAGCAGCTTGAAATGGATGTCGAGCTGGTCGGCGAGCTGGGTCGCCGACAGGCCGCGCATGTGGCTGGCGGCCAGCTCGATGGCGAGCGGCATGCCGTCGAGCCGGCGGCAGAGCCTGGCGACGGCCATCATGGCCCGCTCGTCCGTGCGCAGCCCGGGGGCCACGGCCCTGGCGCGGTCGAGGAAGAGGCTCGGCGCGTCGTGGTCGGCGAGGTCGGCGGCCTCGGGCGGGGGGACGGGGAAGGGCTCGACGACCATGACGACCTCCAGCGGCAGGCCGAGCTCCTGGCGGCTGGTCACGATGATCTGGACGTCGGGCGCGCCGGTCAGGACGGCGACGACCATGGCCGCACAGGACTCGATCAGGTGTTCGCAGGTGTCGAGGACGATGAGGAGACGCCGGTCGGCGAGATACTCGATGAGGGACTCCAGGGCGGGGCGTTCGGCCTGGGTGTGCAGGCCGAACACTCCGGCGACGCCGTGGATGAGCAGGCCGCCGTCGCTCTCCGCGGAGAGCTCGGCCACCCAGACGCCGTCGGGGTAGTCGTCTCGGACGTTCCGCGCGGCCCGCAGGGCCAGCCTCGTCTTGCCGACGCCCCCGGGGCCGCGCAGGGTGAGCAGGCGCGTCCGGGTGAGGAGTTTCGCGATCTCGTCGAGTTCGGTGGCGCGGCCGACGAAGCTGTTCATCTCGGCCGGCAGGTTGCCGCAACGCGTCAAGAAAGTTCTCCCTGGAGTGCGTGTTCCACGGCTTCGCGCAGGCTGATCGAACCTCCCCACGCCTCCAGCCGGTCGAACTCCGCCCTGCCCAGGCGCCCGCGCAGCCTCAGCTCGGCCGCGCGGATCCGGCTCGCGATCATGGGCGAGCGGCTGGGCGGGACACCGGCGCTCTTCCACGCGGCGTCTGACGCCCCGAACATGGCGGCGGCGAAGGTGTCGTCGGCGCACGCCTCGGCGATCACGACGAACACCTCCAGCGCCTCCATGAGGGAGATGCTGTCGCCGAACAGGCGGGCCCCGCGCAGGGAGGCGCAGGCGAACTCGACGGCCGAGGCGGTGTTGCCGAGGGCGTGCTCGGCCTGGGCCAGGAGGAGGTCGAGGCGGATGAGCGTCCAGTAGTCGCCGCAGGACTCGCAGAGCTCGCGTCCCTCGCGCAGGACGGCGACGGCCTGGTCGTGGTGTTCGGCGAGCATCATGGCGGTGGCGACCACGGTGTAGGTGGGCAGGAAGCCGGGGAAGACGTTGCCGGTGGAGCGGTGGCGCACCCGGGCGTGCTTGATGAGCCGCAGGGCCTCGACCACGTCGCCCCTGACGACGGCCAGGTGGGCCTGGAACTGGCTGACGTAGGCCGTGGCGTAGCCGTCGGCGTCCTCGGCGGCGCATTCGGTGAGGATGCGCTCGGCGCGTTCGAGGTCGCCGCGCTGGATCGAGACCCAGGCGTGCACCCAGAGGGCCTTGACCCGCTCGGGGCTGGGGGTGTGGTCGAGATCGAGGCCGCGCTGGAGGAGGTCGTCGCCGGGTGCCTGCATGCCGCAGCACGCCCACAGGAACCACAGGTTGCCGACCAGGTCGAGGCCCTTGCGGTACTCCGGCGGCCGGGAGTAGCAGTATTCGATGGCGCCGCGCATGTTGCCGCATTCGAGGACCAGCCTGCGGTACCACTCCAGCTGGCGGCCCTGCCAGCTCATCTCGGCGCGGGCGGACAGCGCGAGGAAGTGGTCGCGGTGGCGGCGCTGGGTCTCGTCGGTCTCGCCGAGCCGCTCCAGCCAGACCACGCCGAACTCGCGGACGGTGTTGAGCAGGCGGTAGCGGACCCCGCCCTCGCCCTCCTCGCGGACGAGGACGGACTTGTCGAGCAGGCCGAGCAGCCCGTCGAGGACGTCCTTGACGGCGAGGGCGCCGCCGGCGCAGACCTCCTCGGCGGCCTCGATGTCGAAGGTGCCGGCGAAGACCGAGGCCCGCGCCCACAGGAGGCGCTCCTGCGGGGTGCAGAGCTCGTGGCTCCAGCCGAGGGCGACGCGCATGGAGCTGTGCCGCCGGGGAGCGGCGGCCCGCCCGCGCGGGGTGGCGCCGGCCCTCTCGGCGTGGATCTCGCGCTCGGCCGCGGGCGTCGTACGGCCTTCGAGGGCCGCGGCGATCTCGTCGGGGGAGGTCACGTGGCCGTCGAAGGCGGCGAGCCCGGCGGTGGAGATCGGGCGGCCGTCGAGAGTGGCGGCGAGCCCGTCGAGGGTGCCGGGGCCGCCGGGGATGCCGTCGGCCACGGCGAGCCGGATCGCCAGCGGCAGGTTGTCGAGGCGCCGGCAGAGCTCGGCCGGATCGGTGCCGCCGAGCCGGTCACCGGCGAGGGCGGTGATCAGATGGACGGCGTCGGCGTCGGGCAGGCCGCCGACCGGGTAGAGGTGCTCGCCGGGCAGGCCCAGCCGCTGCCTGCTGGTGGTCAGGACGCGCAGTCCCTCGACCGAGCGGAGCAGCAGGCCGACCAGGATGCCCGCGGTGCCGACGACGCGGTCGCAGGTGTCGAGGACGAGCAGGGTCCGGCGCGCGAGGAACTCGTCGACCAGGGCCCGCAGCGCGGGGACGCCGGGCTCGCGGTGGGTGCCGATCGCGCCGGCGAGCGTCTCGGCCAGGGAGTCGAGGTCGGCGGGGGCCTCCGACAGCTCCACGACGTGGACGCCGCCGGGGAACGCGGGTTCGAGGGTGCGGGCCAGCCGCAGGGCGAGACAGGTCTTCCCGACCCCCGCGGGGCCGGTCAGCGTGACGTGCCGGACCCTTTCGAGCAGCGCGGATACGTCGGCGAGTTCCGTTTCCCTGCCGACGAAGACGTCCGCTTCCATGGCAGCCCCAGCGTCCTGACAACGTGTGCCTCCACGGTCGCACGGAGACGTGGTCCGCTGAAAGCCCGTTTCCTAAATTTCCTCGATATAACAGGGGATCGGATATGGATGGGTGTGCCCTGAACCCGGTAACCCCCGCCCGAAATAACACCTTAAAACCTATAAATAGGCAATTGGGAAAGCAGCGCGAAACACCGGGGAGGATGGGCGGGGGCCTGCGCGTTCCCGGCCAGGTCCCCGGCGCCGTGCGGTGACGCGCACGGACCGGGATCGCAGCGACGCCGTACCCCGTACGGCAGGAAACCCGTCAAGGCCGCCCCGTCTCCTTCCGCCGCCGGCAAGGCCCCTCCAGCCCTCCCCGGCACGCGAACGGATCGTCAGGTCGAGGCCAAAAACCGCGGGGCCCTCGATCGGGGCCGCCCGGGGTACGGCACCATATTGAAATGCCACGTCCCCTCAGCGAACTGCCCAAGGCGCACCTGCACCTGCACTTCACCGGCTCCATGAGGCACTCGACCCTCGTCGAGCTCGCCCGCGAGCACGGGTTACACCTTCCCGACGCGCTCGAGGAGGACTGGCCGCCCCGGCTGCGCGCGACCGACGAGCGGGGCTGGTTCCGCTTCCAGCGGCTGTACGACATCGCGCGCTCGGTCCTGCAGCGGGAGAGCGACGTCTACCGGCTGCTGCGCGAGGCCGCCGAGGACGAGGCCGCCGAGGGATCGCGCTGGCTGGAGATCCAGATCGACCCCTCCGGGTACGCGTCGAGATTCGGCGGGCTCACCTCGGCCATGGAGCTGATGCTCGACGCGACGCGCAGGGCCGCGGACCACGCGGGGATAGGGATCGCCGTCGTGGTGGCCGCCAACCGCACCCGCCACCCCCTCGACGCCAAGACGCTCGCCCGCCTCGCCACGCACTACATGGACCAGGGCGTGGTCGGGTTCGGGCTCTCCAACGACGAGCGGCGCGGACGGGCCCGCGACTTCGACGGGGCCTTCCGGCTGGCCAAGCGCGCCGGCCTGCTGGCGGTGCCGCACGGCGGGGAACTGCTGGGCGCGGCCAGCGTGGCCGAGTGCGTCGACGTGCTGGACGCCGACCGTGTCGGGCACGGGGTGCGGGCGGCCGAGTCGCCCAGGCTCATGGAGCGCCTCGCGGCCCGGGGGATCACCTGTGAGGTCTGCCCGACGTCCAACGTCGGTCTCGGGGTGGCCGAGCGCGCCGAGGACGTGCCGCTGCGGCGCCTGTTCGAGGCGGGGGTGCCGATCGCGCTGGGCGCCGACGACCCGCTGCTGTTCGGCGCCAGGCTGCTGCCCCAGTACGAGCTCGCCAGGCAGGTGTACGGCTTCTCCGACCCGGAGCTGGCCGAGCTGGCCCGCCAGTCGGTACGGGCGTCGGCGGCTCCGGACGACGTGCGCGAGAAGCTTCTCCAGGAGATCGACGACTGGCTGGCGCCGGAGGGCTGAGCGGGCGGTCCCCGGCTCCGACGCGCCACACGGCCCCCGGCCGCCGACGCGTCCGGCCGGCTGACCCGAGCGGGCGATCTCCAGCCGGTCGGCCGGTCGGCCGCCAACGCGCCGGGCCGGCGTCAGCGGACCGAACGGGCGATCTCCAGGGCACGGCCGAGCTCCCCGACGCCCTCCAGGCGCAGGCCGACCCGTCCCCGCTGCCAGATGAGGGTGGGCCCGGCCGGGCGAGGACGGACCGCGGCCTGACCACCGCTCCTGGGCAGGTAGGTGAGGCCGTGGTGGACCGGGATCCACTGCGCCCGCGAGGCGCCCACGCCGGTCTCCTGCGGCCAGGGCGGGCCGAGCTCCTTGCGGAAGACGAGATGGAGGGTGCCGTCGTACTCGTCCAGTCTCAGGCCGGGCCAGAACAGCGACACCACCCTGCCGCCGTCGCTCACCCTGACCTCTGTGGGAGCGCCGAGCGCGGCCGGGAGGGAGATCGGGAACGCCACCTGTTCCCGGGCCCGCTCCAGGGTGACCCGCCGCTCGCCGGGCAGCGGCTGGGGCACCCCCGAGGGCAGCGGCCCCGGGCCGCCGGTCCTGAACTCGACCCCCGCGAAGCGCAGGATCTCCGCGACCGCCGCCCTTCCCGCGGGCGTCGCCCCCAGCAGCAGGGCGACGAGGATCGCGGCGGCGGCGACCGCCGCCCGCCGGCGCGCCCGGCCGCCGTCCCGCAGCGCCTCCCACCCGCGCCGGAGGGCGCCGGGAGCGCCGGGGGCCGCGGGCGCCTTGGGGACACGCGTCCCGGGAGCGGCGGTTCCAGGGGCCGTCGCCGGTGTCTCTGGGACGGGTGCGTCAGGGGCCGGAGTCTCGGTAACCGGTGTCTCAGGGGCCGGCGTCTCGGAGGCGAGGGGTGATTGGAGGCGGGCCCGTACGGCCCGCGCGACGTCGGCGGGGGGCGGGGACGGGACGTCGAGGGACCGGCCGAGAGCGAGGAGCCGGGCTTCGAGGTCGTCAGGTGAGGTCACGGGCCACCTCCTCGCGCAGACGGGCCAGGCCGCGGGAGGTCCGCGACTTGACGGTACCGACGGGAAGGTCGAGCACCTGGGCGGTCTCGGCCTCCGACAGCTGTAGGAAGTACCGGCAGACCACGGTCTCGCGTTCCCGTTCGGGCAGCGTACGCACCGCGTCGAGGAGCCGCGCCCTCCGGTCGGTCGCCACCGCCGCCTCCTCGGGCCCCTCGCCCGGCTCGGGAACGGCGTCCGTGAGCCGCGCGGCCAGCCTGTCGCGACGTCCGCGGGAGCGGGTCAGGTTGTGCGTCTCGTTGGCCACGATCCGCAGCAGCCAGGGGCGGAAGTGCGCGTCCCTGCGAAAGGAGGCCAGATGGCGGTGTGCCTTGACGAACGCCTCCTGGACCACGTCCTCGGCTTCGTCGGCGGCCCCGAGCATGGCCGCGGTGCGGTGCGCGATCGCGCTGTAGCGGGTGACCAGCACCTCGTAGGCGTCCAGATCACCGGCCAGCGATCGGGTGATCGCCTCGTCGTCGTCCGTCGGGGGCTCCTTCGCGGATGTCGTGAGAGATTCCACCGCATACGAGCCGTTTGCGGAAGTCCCTGTCCGCGGGCGCGCGGAATCGCCCGCCGGGGGCGGGGCGGCTTCGGCGGTCAGTGGAGGGCATAGGCGACCGCCGCGTCCGGGTCGGCCTCGTAGCCCTCGGCGAAGACCGCGTCATAGGTCTCGTCGCCGAGCAGCTGCCTGGCCGTCCGCTCGGCGACGGTCCTCGGCTCGGACATGCCCTCCGAGCCGAAGCCCGTGAGCCCGAAGGTGGCCCACAGCCGTACCCCCGCCCCCTGGAGCCTGGCCGTGCGCCGGCCGTCGCCCTCGACCGCGGCGATCACCGCGAGCTGGTCGACCGCGAGCGCCACCCCGGTGGCGTCGCGCAGGCGCCACTTGACGTCGAGCGACTGGCGGGCGGCCTCCGCCGCCTCGGCCACCCTGCCGAGGCCCAGCTGGGCGATGGACAGGACGTAGTCGCCGCAGGCGCGGGCCCAGCGCTCGCCGCGCGCGTCACAGAGCCGCTGCACCTCCTTGAGCACCGAGACCGCCCTGTCGAACTCGCCGCGCCAGGTGACCGCCATCGCCGCGGTCACCAGGGCGAGGGGTTCGCTGACGGTGGCGGCCTCGGCCCGGCGGAAGTACTCGCGGACGAGCTCGACGCGGGGTTCGACGTCCTCCAGGGCTCCGGAGCACAGGGAGCCGCTGGCCAGCCGGAGCTGGGCGTGCCCGGCCGCCGCGTAGTCGCCCCAGTCGAGGGCCGCCGACAGCGCCGCCTCCGCCCGGCGGCGGCCCAGTTCCAGCTCTCCCCTGGCGATGGCCACGCAGCCGTCGGCCCACAGGAGCCGGGGCAGCCCGGGATCGGTGACGGGAGCCGCCTCGATCGCCCGCGTCATGTGGTAGCGGCCCTCGTTCAGCCGGCCCAGGCAGAACCAGAGGATCCAGAGCGTCCCGGCGAGCTCGACGGACGTCGGGGAGGCGGGGTCGAGGGCGAGGCGGAGGTCGGTCATGGAGAAGGCGAGCCTGGCGGCCCACTCCTCCTGCCCGGGGCCGTACCAGTCGGCCTCGGCCCTGCGCGCCAGGTCGAGGTGGTGGTAGCGGTGCCGCTGCACCAGCCGGTCCTCCTCGCCGAGCAGGGCGAGCCGCTCCCTGCCGTACTCCCTGACCGTGGCGGGCAGCCGGTAGCCGCCGGGCACGCGGACGAGGAGGAACCTCTCCGCCAGGCTCGCCAGCAGGTCCGGTACGTCGTCCAGGTGCTCGTCGCCGCACACCCACTCGGCGGCGGCCGTGTCGAAGCCTCCCGCGAAGACCGAGAGCCTGGCCCAGAGCAGGCGTTCCCGCGGGGCGCACAGCTCGTGGCTCCAGCCGATCGCGGCGCGCGCGATCCGGTGGCGGGGGATCCGCGCCCGGCCGTGGAGGACCTCGAAGTGGTCGTCCAAGTGATCGGCGAGCCGCTCCACCGGCAGGGATCCCAGCCATCCGGCGGCCAGCTCGACGGCGAGCGGTACGCCGTCCAGCCTCCGGCAGATCCTGGCCGCGGCCACCGTACCGGCCCGGGTCGTCTCCAGGCCGGGCGCCACGATCCCGGCCCGGTCGAGGAAGAGGCGAAGCGCGTCGTTCTCCTCCGGTTCCTCCGGCTCCTCCGGCTCCTCCGGGGGTTCCTTCTCCGGCTCCGACCTCTCCGGCGTCCTCTCCGCCCTCGGGTCCTCCGGCGCCGTGCCTTCCGTCCATCGGGCGGCCGCCCCCGGGCCGGGTGCCGCGAAGGGCTCGACGGGGAGCAGCGCCTCCTGCGGCAGTCCGAGCGGCCGGCGGGAGGTCGCGATGATCCGTACGCCGGGTGCCGCCGCCAGGATCTCCGTGACGAGGTCGCGGCAGGCCGGCAGGAGGTGCTCGCAGGCGTCGAGGATCAGCAGGAGTCTCCTGCCCGCGAGGAACTCGACGAGCGTCCCGGTCTGCGACCGCGCGGACCGCTCCGGGAGGCCGAGGACGGCCGCGACCGTGTGGGCGAGCAGATCGCCGTTGCGCTCGCCGGAGAGCTCCACCAGCCAGGTGCCGTCGGGGTGGTGCTCCTGCCGCTCCCGCGCGGCCCTGACCACGATCCGCGACTTGCCGATGCCCCCGACACCGGTGACCGTGGTCAGCGGCGTACCGGCCAGGAGCTCCAGCAGCCGCCGCACCTCGCTTTCCCTGCCGATGAAGCCATTCGTCTCCGCGGGCAGGTTCCCGCGCCACCATTGGATCTGTTCCATCGATTCGCGCTCCTTTTTCCACTCACCGGGAATCGCACCGTTTTCAAATCACGAACCGGTCGGCCCGCCATTTCCCAGAGGGGTTTCCTTGTCCCCCGGTGCAAATCTCCCCGCCGGGTCGAGGCCGAACTTCCTCCGTACGGCGTGAACCGTGGAAATGCTGGTGCTTTATGGCTGATTCGGCGGAGCCGGTAATCGGGGTGGAGCACGGGGCGTGCCGCCCGGCGGGCCCGGCCGGTGCTCGCCGCGAAAGGGCTCGTCATGGAGGGACGGCACCGGCCGTGAAGCGTTTAAGGGGCCGCCGCGAGGGAAGCGCCACTAGACTCTGGCTGTCCCTGGTCGTGGCCTCGCCGCGGCCTTTCCGTAAGCGAGCTGGACGGAACCGCATGTCTGGGTATGACCGCGTAGTGCAACCCGCGGCCGGTGACGAGGCCCTGGAGAACCACCTGGGTGGGGACGAGGCCAAGAACTACCGGCAGTACGAGCTCGACATGGTCGCCCCGCACGTGGGCCGGTCCATGCTGGAGATCGGCTCCGGGCTCGGCCACTTCGCCGAGGCGTTCCTGCCTCGCCTCGACCGGCTGGTGGTCAGCGACTTCGACCCCTACTGCGTGGAGCAGCTGCAGAAGCGCTTCGAGGGCCGCGACGACATCGACGTGCTCCAGTTCGGCCTGCCGACCGAGATCCCGATCGGTGAGAAGGTCGACACCGTCGTGATGATGAACGTCCTGGAGCACATCGAGGACGACGTCGAGGCCCTGCGCTCCCTCGCCAAGGTCACCCTCCCCGGCGGCCGGATCGTCATCTGGGTGCCCGGCTACATGCAGCTGTACGGGGACTTCGACCGCAAGGTCGGCCACGTCACCCGCTACACCCCCGCCACCCTGCGCAGCACGGTCTCCAAGGCGGGCCTGGACATCGACGTGCTCAAGCCGATCAACTTCCTGGGCGGCATCGCCTGGTGGGCCGCCGTCCGCCGCGGAGGCGTCGGCTACCCCGACCCCCGCCTGGTCAAGATCTACGACCGCACGGTGGTGCCCCTGACCCGCCTCATCGAGCGCTTCGTCCGTCCGCCGTTCGGGCAGACCGTCTTCTGCGTCGCCCGCGTTCCCAAGTAGTCCCGGGCGAGCGCCCACGTAGCCCACAGTGCCCACAGTGCCCACAGTGCCCACAGCGCCCCCACAGTGACCACGGTGACCCGCGCGCGGTGCCGCTCCTTTTCAGGAGCGGCACCGCGCGCGGCCTTTTCACGGCTCCACGGCTCTCAGGGAATTCCCAGGATCCTCCTTCGAAGATCACAGCTCGGGACGATTGCCTGATCGACGTCTTCCCATCGGGAGACGTTCCCGGAAGGACCACCATGAAGAGGAAACTGGCACTCGGCGCCGCGGCCATTACGGCGTCGATCATGCTGACGGGCTCCACCGCCTGGGCGACCGGCACGACTCCCCCCGTGCCCACCGGCGTGACCGCCATCGCCGACCAGCTGCTCAAGGCCGACTCCACGCTTCGCGGGCCGCGGCTGCGCTCCCACTACAACCTGTGGGTGGTCGGCATCCACGGACGGGCCACCGTCAGGGACAAGAAGTCGACGTTCATCGACTACACCTGGCAGCGAGGTGTGATCACCGCCAAGGGTGAGAACAAGCTGACCGTCAAGAGCAAGGACGGACTCGTCTGGAACTGGAACCTCGACACGTCCACGAGGTTCCGCAGGCTCGGCGTCCGCGCCGACCTGACCAAGCTGGTCGTCGGGGACGGGGTCTTCGTGATCGGCGTCCCCACCTCGACCGACCCGACGGCCGCCGCGGTGTTCGTACCGCGTGACCGCGCCCTCCTGGACCCGCCGGTCACCACTCCGGGGAGCTGACCGGGGACTCCGGAGGCCCGGCGGAAGCTGACCGTGAAGCGGTGGGATCACCGAGATGCGCCGGAATTCCACCGCTTCGCGGCGGCCTCCAATTGAGGACTAACAGCTACGAAATAGGACGAAGTACGGATCGGTAGGCAAGAATGGGGCCTCCATGAACGAGCGCACCATCCTCGTCGTCGAGGACGACCCCAACATCCGTGACATCGTCGAGGTCGCCCTGCGCTTCCACGGCTTCGGGGTGACGGGCGTGGCGACCGGCGGGCAGGCCCTCGACGCGGTGGAGGGCGGCTCCCCCGCGCTGATCGTGCTCGACGTGATGCTTCCCGACGTCGACGGTTTCGAGGTGTGCCGGAGGATCAGGGCCGCGGGCCTGCACACCCCGGTGATCTTCCTGACGGCCAGGGACACCCCCACCGACACCGTGCGCGGCCTCACCCTGGGCGGCGACGACTACGTCACCAAGCCCTTCTCCGTGGAGGCCCTCGTCGCCCGCGTGCGGGCGGTGCTCCGCAGGACGGCCGTCTCCGACGACCTTGGCGGGACGCTCAGAGTGGCGGACCTGGAACTCGACGAGTCACGCTGGGAGGCACGGCGGGCCGGAGTCGCGCTGGACCTCTCCCCCACCGAGTTCCGGCTGCTCGCCTTCCTGATGGAACATCCCGGACTGGTCCTGACGAAGCGTCAGTTGCTGGAACACGTCTGGGGCTACGGGGGTTCGTCGCAGGTCGTCGAGACGTACATCTCCTACCTGCGCCGCAAGCTCGACCCGCTCGGCCCGCCGCTGATCCACACCCAGCGTGGAGTGGGTTACGCGCTGCGCCCGCCCCGGGGCACCTGATGTCGCTCAGGGCGCGGCTGCTCGCGGGCCTGCTCGCGGTGAGCACGGCCCTGCTGGTGATGCTGTCCATCGTGAGCGTCCTCGTCCTGCGCGGGCACCTGATGGAAAGACTCGACGGGCAGCTGCGGGCGGCCACCGCGACCGCCGCCAAGCGGATCGTCGCCGCCCCCGGCGGCCAGCTCGCGCAGACCCTGACCGGGTCCACCTACGCCGTGGCCGCGATGAACCTCAACTCGGGCCGGGCCAGGCTCGTCAACGGGGACGCGCCCGCCGCCGCGACCGTACCGCGGCTGGTGGAGAGCCTCGGTGCCGCCCGCCTGAAGGTTCAGGCCGAGAGCGGGGAGGCGTTCGTCCTCGACACGACGGGCGACCAGCGCATGATCGCGCGGGTGGCCGAGGCCAGGCAGGGCAACCGGCTGGTGGTCGTCGCCGTCCCGCTGGAGTCCGTCGAGGCCCCGATCCGGCGGCTCGTCATCGCCGAGCTGCTCACCGGCGGCGCGCTGATCCTGGTGCTGGCGCTCGCCGGCCGCGCCCTGATCACCAGGGGGCTCTCACCGCTGGCCAGGATCGCCGGGGCGGCGTACCGGATGGCCGGGGAGGGCGACCTGTCGGTCCGGATGCCCGAGGACCCCTCGGAGGTCGGGCGGATCGGCACGGCCGTGAACCTGCTGCTCGACCGGATCGCGGGGGCCTTCAGGGATCGCTGGGCGTCGGAGGAGCGCGTCCGCCGCTTCGCCGCCGACGCCTCGCACGAGCTGCGGACCCCGCTGTCCACCATCCGGGGGTACGCCGAGCTCTACCGGACCGGGGCGCTGCGCGCCGAGGACATGCCCAGGATCATGGGCAGGATCGAGGACGAGGCCACCCGGATGGGTGATCTCGTCAGCCAGATGCTCGACCTCGCCCGCCTGGACAGGAACGCCGGGCTCCAGCTCACCGAGACCGATCTGGCCTCGGTGGCGCGCGACGTGAGCGCGGACTGCACGGCCATCGAGCCGGAGTCGCCGATCGTCGTGGACGCCCCGGAGTCGCTGACCGTCACCGCCGACGAGGCGAGGATCCGGCAGATCCTCGTCAACCTCCTGGCGAACGTGCGAGCGCACACCCCCGCGGGGACGACGGCCACCGTGCGGGTCGCGCGGCGGCCGCCCGGCGGTGCGCTGATCGAGGTCTCCGACGACGGCCCCGGGATGTCCGCCGAGCAGGTGGACAGGGCCTTCGACCGCTTTCACCGAGGCGGGGAGCGGATGCCCGACGGTGCCGGGCTGGGACTGTCGATCGTCAAGGCGATCACCGACGCGCACGGCGGCGGCTGCTGGATCACCTCGGCCCCCGGAGAGGGCACCCGCGTTCACGTCGAGCTTCCCGAGCGCCCCGTCCCGGCGGGGCCGGCCGGTCTCGCCGGGTGAGCGCGGTCCGGAACCGGCGGCGAACAAATCGGTTGCACGCCTCGGTGGGCCGCCGTATGTTCGACCGCATGTGGACCAACTCCTAGGAGCCGGCGTCGATCGGTCCTCGCCGATCCGCCCGCACTCAGCCCTCTGGCCCCGTTCGTCCGACGCGGCAGCTGAGTCGTCCGACCCGGGATCTCACCGCGTCGTCACATTCTTCAAGGAGTCCATATGCGAATTCACGCTGCCCACGAACTCGCGCAGAAGCGCGGCGGGAAGTCCAGGACCGCCAAGACCCCCAAGCCCCGCACCCCGCTTCCCGAGCACGTCGTGCCCCCGGCGCCCCGGCACCTGCCGATGCCCCCGGCGCCGATGAGACCGACCCACCAGCCGCGCCGGATCCCCGGCAAGGGCGGCCGCTGACCTTCGGGCCCCTTCGCGAAGCCGACCTGCCGGCCCCGTCGCGAAAACACGGAAGGCCCCGGTCCTGGATTCCAGGACCGGGGCCTTCCCCACCTCACGGGCGCCTCACGAGCCCACCTCGCGGGCGCCCCGTGAACGCTCGGGTGCCCCGAGTGCCTCAGGGCGCCGGCGTCACAGACGCTCGATGATCGTGACGTTGGCCTGGCCGCCGCCCTCGCACATCGTCTGCAGCCCGTACCGGCCGCCGGTCCGCTCCAGCTCGTGCAGGAGCTTGGTCATCAGGATCGCGCCGGTGCCGCCCAGCGGGTGACCCAGGGCGATCGCGCCGCCGTTCGGGTTGACCTTCGCCGGGTCGGCGCCCAGGTCGTTGATCCACGCCAGCGGGACGGGGGCGAACGCCTCGTTGATCTCGGTGACGTCGATGTCGTCGATCGACAGGCCCGCCCTCTTCAGCGCCTTCTGCGTCGCCGGGATCGGCGCGGTCAGCATGTAGACCGGGTCGTCGCCGGTGAGCGCCAGGGTGACGATGCGCGCCCGGGGGGTCAGGTTGTGGTCGCGGACGGCCTGCTCGGAGGCGATCAGGATCGCTCCCGAGCCGTCGGAGATCTGCGAGGAGGTGGCGGCCGTGATCATGCCGTCGGGCTTCAGCGTCTTCAGCGACGCCATCTTCTCCAGCGTGGTGTCCGGGCGCGGGCCCTCGTCGTCCTCGACACCGTTGATCGGGGCGATCTGGTCCTTGAAATAGCCGTTCGCGACGGCCTTCGAGGCCCGCTGGTGGCTCTCGTACGCGAACCGCTCCAGTTCCTCGCGCTTGAGACCCCACTTCTCGCACATGAGCTCCGCGCCGCGGAACTGGGAGATCTCCTGCTTGCCGTACCGCTCCACCCACTTCTCCCCGAACGGGAAGGGCATGCCCTTCTCCAGGGCGGCGGTGATGCTCGACCCCATGGGGACGATGCTCATGGATTCCACCCCGGCGGCGACGACGAGGTCCTGGGTGCCGGAGAGCACCCCCTGGGCCGCGAAGTGGATCGACTGCTGGGAGGAGCCGCACTGGCGGTCGATGGTCACACCGGCGACGCTCTCCGGAAGGCCCGCCGACAGCCACGCGTTGCGCGCGATGTCCATGCTCTGCGGGCCGAACTGCATGACACAGCCCATGATCACGTCTTCGACCGCGGACGGGTCGACGCCCGTACGCTCGACGAGCGCGCCGAGGGTGTGCGCGGCCAGATCGGTGGGGTGGACGGTGGACAGACCGCCCTTCTTCTTGCCGACGGGGGTGCGGACCGCCCCGACGATGTACGCCTCTGCCACAGTGCCTCCTGCTTGCGGAACCGAGCTGCCTGCGAAACCGAGCAATGTTCGGTTATTAGGAGGTTACAACAGAACTTTCGCCCGCGCCCTGGACGGGAGCGGCGCGCACGGCGGCGAGGATGATCGCGTCTTTCCGGAGCACCGGATGAATCCGAGACCCGGCCCGGCCCGAGCGGTCCGTTCAGGCCTTCTTCGTGCTCGTCATGGTCGCGTAGGCGATGACGTTGTCGGTGTAGTGGCCGGTCGCGCGGTTGTAGGTGCCGCCGCAGGTGATCAGGTGCAGCTGGGGGGTCGGCGACCGGCCGTACACCCGCTGGGTCGGGAACACCGACTTCTCCGCCTGCTCCAGGCCGCCCACGGTGTAGACGGCGATGATCCCGTCCTTGCGGTGCACCTCGATGACGTCGCCGTTGCGGATCTCGTCGAGACGGCTGAACACCGCGCTTCCCGAGCGCGTGTCCTTGTGCCCGAGCATGATCGCGGGACCCGCCTCGCCGGGAGTGGGTCCCGAGCGGTACCAGCCGACCAGGTTCGGGTGGCCGACCGGCGGCACCTCGATGGCGCCCTTCCTGTCGAGCCCGACGGACCTGACCGGCGCGTTGACCCCGAGCCGCGGGATGACCAGGCGCACCGGGGACGAGGGCTGCATGGCCGGGGCCGCGGGCAGGCTGGGCAGGGGCGGCGGCGCGGTCGGGGGCGCCTGGAAGTAGGGGTTCGCCGGTGCCGCCGCCAGGTCGCGGGGCGGCAGCGTGGTGCGCTGGTCGGCCAGACCGTACTCCTCGGGCGAGGCCAGCATGTAGAGCAGGCCCACCAGCACCGTGACCACCCCGGCGATCCCGGCGAGGATGAGCACCGACCGCATCATCCGGCTGCCGGGGGGCTCCTCGTACGGCGGGCCGTACCCCTGGTGGGGGCCCGGCGGCGGGTACGGCGGCTGGACCGGGACCGGCCGGTAGTGCGGCGGCGGCCCCGGGGGCGGCCAGCCGCCCGGCGGCGGGGGGGTGGTCATCCGGCCACCCCGATCAGCCGCGACCGGCGGTGCGACGCCGCAGCACGAGCCCGCCGATTCCGGCGAGGGCCACCGTCAGCACACCGCTGAACATGATCATCCGAGCGTCGGGCCCGGCGTCACCGCCGCCGCCCGTGGAGGCGGCGCCCTTGGGGGTCTCGTCGATCTGCTCGTCGGAGTCGGGGTCGGGTACCGGGTCGGAGGTCTTGGTCTGGGTGACGGTGAGGGTCGGCCTGGGGGTCGCGCTGGCACTGGCACTGGCGCTCGCACTGGCACTGGCACTGGCGCTCGCGCTCGCACTGGCGCTCGCGCTGGGGCTGCCCGTCCCCACGGTCACCCGCAGCGCGGCGGGCGAGGCCTGGGCGGCCTGGGGCGGGGCGCAGTCGAGCAGCTCGGCCTCGCTCCCGGCACCCGCCGCGCCGGCCGCCAGGAGCAGGGTGAACGCGTCGGGCTGGAAGGCGACGACCCCGGTCGCGAGGGGGGTCACCGTGACGACCAGCGGAGGCGCGGTGACCGGCTGCCCGGCGACCGGGGGCGCGGCGGTGACCAGGATCGGGCGGAGCTCCGTGGGGAGCGCCAGGACTCCCGCGGGGCTGGCGCTGATCTGCATCTCCGCGTCGGCGACGAGGCTCGCGCCCGCCGGGGCCGGCGCGGACGGGGTGAGGGAGGGAAGGACGGCCGGCGGGCTGATCTTCCAGGTCGCCACCAGGGGGGAGTTCACCACTCCCGCCGCCGGACCGGTGAGGTCCATGGTGAAGGTGTACGTCGCCGACGGTGACGGCGCACCGGCGAGCGTGCAGGTGTAGGCCACCGGTGTGGGAGCGGCGTAGATGGAGGCGAGCGCGGGAAACGCACCGAAGATGCCTGCGCCCGCCGTAGCGATCACGGCCGTCTTGACCGCGACGCGCAGCCGCGTCTTGGACTTCAGCACAGTTTCTCCTCGTTCCAGCTTGATCGGCCGGCCTCACACCGGCCGCCGAGGCTTACAGGTTGTGGTCAAGGTTCGGCATAGATCCTACGAACACAGACCGCGCCACGCGAGCAAGTCGGCTAAACGGACACAAATTCCCATCTATCCCACAGCAAACGACACCGTACATCGGTAAAGCCCGTCGTGGCGGGTCGGGCCGGACCCCGGCCGGACACGGAACGTGCGGGAGATACCTCACGGAGCCCGCCCGAGGGTCCCGCCGCCCGGGGGGACGGGCGGCCCGGGGTTGGCAATCAGCGTCCGGATATATGTAAAAAACCAGGTCAAAACTGGTGTGGCCACACTTAAAGATCACCCTACGGAAGCCCCATCGGGCAGGGTGGAACCTGCGGTGGGCCCGATTCGGACGCTCCGAATATCCGTTTGGGTTGTTGAAATATTTCATCGACACACCCACCGTGGTCATCGGCCCGTTCATCTGACCGGGGCCTCGCGTTCGCCCGCGAGGTCGCCGCGCGGGCTGGACGGCGTCCGGCGGCTCGACCGGTTCCCGTTCGGGAAGGATTCGGTGGAAGGCGTGCGAACGGGTATACGGGGCATGAAGAGCATCACCGCGCCCTCGGCCCGGTGGGCCGCGAGGATCACTTCGCCGCCCCGCGGGCGTGAGGACTCCCCGGCGGCACGCCGCGTCGTCCGAAGGGTTCCGCCGAACGCCTTCGCCGAACAGCGACGATCATCCCCGGGCTCTCCGGTAAGCCTTCCCCCGCCCGGCCGCGAGCCCCTTCCGGGGCTCTCCCCCAGCGGATGGATCAGCGATCACCTTGAGGTTTCCCCATTGGAAGGACTGAGATGAGCACGCCGGTTGCATCGCGGGCGCGCGGCGGGCAGGTGCCCCGCCGGCGGATCCCGGTGAGATGGATCGCCGTCGCCCTGGCGGTGGCACTCCTGGCGGCCATCGGGTTCAGCACTCAGTACCGCTCGGCGGAGTCCGTCGCGGCGGCGGGTCCCCGGCGTTTCGACCCGGCCGCGTACGGAGCGCGGACGTACGAGGACAAGGTCGTGCCCGCGATCGAGAGGAAGGCCGTCGAGCTGCCCGTACTGGTGAAGGCCATGAACGCCGACGTGGATGCGGCCGGGAAGCGGTACGGCGTCCGGCACGGCAACGGCCCCTACACCTTCGCGGTCGAGGGCGCCGGCACGGCCGGGACGGTGAGGTCGGGACTGATGCACGTGACCGTGCCCGGCCTTCCCCCCGACACCCGGGTCTCGCTGCAGGTCGGTCCGATCATCAACGGCACGGCACTGCGGGACGCGGTGGGGTTCATCAGCTTCGGGCAGTTCCTCGATCAGGTGGAGTACGCCAACGCCGCCACCGCGCTGAACGACCAGATGCGGGAGAAACTGCTCAAGAACCTGGACGCACCCCGGCTGGAGGGCAAGAAGATCTCCTTCGTCGGGGCCTTCAGCTTCCTCACCCCCTCCGTCGTGACCATCACCCCGGTCTCGATCAAGGAGATCGCGTGAGGACCCCGACCACCACCGTCCTGAGCGCCCGGGACGTCACCAAGGTGTACGGGAACACGCACGTGCTCCGGGACGTCGACTTCGACGTCGCCGCCGGCCGGGTGACCGCGCTGTTCGGCGAGAACGGGGCCGGCAAGTCGACCCTGATGAGGATCCTCTCCGGGATCGAGCACCCCACCACCGGCCATGTCGAGCTCGACGGGGAGCCCGTCAGGTTCGTGTCGCCCCGCGACGCCGCCGACCAGGGCGTCGCGATCGTCCACCAGGGGCTCAGCCTCTGCCCCAACCTGAGCATCCAGGACAACCTGTTCCTGGCCAGGGAGATCCGCGGGGGCCCCTGGGTGATCGACCGCTCGTCCCAGCGGGCCACCGCCGCGGCGGTCCTCCACAGCCTGGAGGAGTATCTGGATCCCGACCGGCTGGTCGGTGACCTGACTCCGGGCGAGCAGCAGATCGTCGAGATCGCGAGGGCACTCCTCCAGGAGGCGCGGGTACTGATCATGGACGAGCCCACCTCGGCGCTCACCGCCCCCGAGGTCAAGGTCCTGTTCCGGATCATCAAGGAGCTGGCCTCGAACGGCGTGGCGATCGTCTACGTCTCCACGCACCTGGAGGAGGCACTGGAGATCGCCGACGACGTCGTCGTACTGCGTGACGGGCGGCTGGTCGCCACGGCGGACGCCGACAACGTCGGCGTCCGGTGGGTCGTGGAGCGGATGACCGACCGCGACCAGGGCGACCGGTTCCCGCGCGGTACCGCGGTCGCCGGGGAGGAACTGCTGACCCTGCGCGACCTCGTGGTGGCCGACCCGGCCAACCCCGGCCGCCTCGCCGTCGACGGCCTCTCCCTGACCGTGCGGGAGGGCGAGATCGTGGGGATCTACGGGCTGACGGGCTCGGGCCGCACCGAGTTGCTGGAGGCACTCGCCGGCCGGATCCCCTCGCAGTCGGGCCGCGTCCTGCTCTCCGGCACCCCGCTGGAGCACGTGGGGATCCGCGACCGCGTCGGCCTGGGCATGATCCTGGTCCCGGGGAACCGGCGGCGCGACGGCCTCGTCCAGACGATGTCGGTCGGGGAGAACCTCTCCCTGGCCGGGCTGGGCGCGTTCGTCCGGCGGCTGCTCATCCGCCGTGACCGCGAGCGGGAAGCCGTCTGCCGGATGATCACCGACATCACCGTCGGGACGGGCGGCACGGAGGCGTCGGTCGCGTCGCTGAGCGGCGGCGACCAGCAGAAGGTGATGATCGGCAGGGCGCTGCTGACCGCCCCCCGGGTGCTCCTGCTGGACGAACCCTCGCGCGGCGTCGACGTCGGTGCCAGGACGGACATCTTCGAGCTCATCGCGGCACAGGCGGAACGCGGCCTGGCCGTCCTCTTCACCACGTCGGACGCCGAGGAGGCCCTGCGCGTCCCCGACCGCCTGCTGGTGCTCGCCCGCGGGGTCCTCGTCGGCGAGTTCCGGCGCGGCACGACGACCCGGGAGGAACTGCTGAAGGTCTCGGACGGCAGCGCCTCCACCGCCATGGACATCGACCCTGACATCGATCGGGACACCGGCACGAGCACGGACGGGGACGGTGCGGGGTGACGCCTCGGGAAACGCCCCCCGCACCGGCGCCGCCAGGTCACTCTCCGCCGGGGAAGGCCACAGCCGAGGCCCGCCGCCTCTCCCTGGTGAACAGCCTGTTCGAGCTACGGGCGCTCATCGCGCTCGTGGCCATGATCGTGGCCTTCGGCCTGCTGTCGGACACGTTCCTCTCCGCGCCGAACCTCGTCATGGTGGCCAAGCACATCGCGATCAACGCGGTGATCGCGCTCGGCGTGCTGCTGGTCGTCGTCAGGGGCGGCATCGATCTGTCGGTGGGCTCGATCGCCGGGCTCTCCGGGGTCGTCGCCGGCGAGTTGCTCGAAGGACTCGAACTCGGGTTCGCCGACGCCTTCGCCTACCCGCCCGTGTGGGGCGTGATCGTGCTCTGCGTCGCGGTCGGCATGCTCGTCGGCCTGGTGAACGGCGTCGTCATCACCCGGTTCAAGGTGCCGCCGTTCATCGCGACGTTCGGCATGCTGTACGTGGCGCGGGGAATCGCGCTGCTGATCTCCGACGGCTCGACCTATCCCAATCTGAACGGCAACCCCGAGCTGGGCAACACCGGCTTCGAGGTCCTCGGCACCGGGCGCCCGCTCGGCCTCCCGGTGGTGATCTGGATCGCGGTCCTCCTCGCCGTCGCCGTCGCGCTGGTGCTCGCCAAGACGCCGTTCGGACGGTGGCTGTACGCCGCGGGCGGCAACGAGCGGGCCGCGGAGCTCTCCGGGGTCCCGATCGACCGCGTCAGGACGGCCGTGTACGTGATCTCCGGTGGCTGCGCCGCGCTCGCGGGTCTCGTCATCGCCTCGGAGCTGGCCTCGGCGACGCCGCTGGCCGGTGAGACGTACGAGCTCAACGCGATCACCGCGGTGATCCTCGGCGGCGCCGCGCTGGGCGGGGGGCTCGGCACGGTACGAGGCGCTCTCATCGGGGCCTGTGTCGTCGGCCTTCTCGCCGAGAGCCTGGTGCTCATGGGCGTGTCGGAGTTCTGGCAGATCGTCATCAAGGGAACCGTGCTCGTTCTCGTCGTCATGCTGGACCAGGGCCGGCAGCGGTTCCGGCGGCGTGGGGCCACCGCGTCGGCGATGGCCGCCGGCAGGCGACCGGGCTGACGTGGCCGGACGGCCGCGGCAGCCGGGGACGGGCCAGGGCTCCGGCCCCGCCCCGGGGTGCCGCGGCCACCTGTTCGTACCGGGCCGGGGTGTCACCGGTCTTGGCGGCCCCTTGATTCCCCCGTGATTCTCGAAGCACCACGATTACCGCTTCTTTTGGATTTTCAGATTAATCACAAATCCCCCCATCATTGGGGAATTGACAGGATAAACGCATGGCAGTCGAAGCGTTCAGCAGCGAGATCACGCTGCGCATCAACGGTGTCGACCACTCCGTCTCCCTGGACAACCGGGTGACCCTCCTGGACGCGCTACGGGAACATCTCGGGCTGACCGGGACGAAAAAGGGATGCGACCACGGGCAGTGCGGGGCGTGCACGGTCCTGCTGGACGGCCGCCGGGTGAACAGTTGCCTGACGCTCGCGGTCATGGCCGCCGGGCAGGAGGTCGTCACCATCGAGGGGGTGGCCGGCCTGGCCGGCTCGAACGATCTGCACCCCGTCCAGCGGGCGTTCCTCGATCACGACGGCTTCCAGTGCGGCTACTGCACGCCGGGCCAGATCTGCTCGGCCATCGGCGCGCTCGACGAGGCGCAACGGGGCTGGCCGAGCAACGTCACCGAGGACGTCGCCGCGGGCGTCGCCTCCAGCGGCGCCCTGGACGCCGAGGAGGTCCGCGAACGGATGAGCGGCAACCTCTGCCGCTGCGGGGCGTACGCCGGAATCGTCGAAGCCGTCCTCGACGCGGCCGGCGGGGGAGGCCCGGACCCGGTTCTCTCCGGGTGGAATCCCGGGAGCGCGCGATGAGGCCCTTCACCTACGAGCGCGCCACCGACCCCGGCGCCGCCGCCACCGCCGTCCTCGACGGCACCGGCACGATGTTCCTGGCCGGCGGTACCAACCTCGTGGACCTGATGAAGCTCGGCGTGGTCGAGCCGGCGACGCTGGTGGACATCACCCGGCTGCCGTACGACCGGATCGAGCACCGGGCCGACGGCGGCGTGCTCATCGGCGCGATGGTGCGCAACAGCGACCTGTCCGGCGACCAGGGCATCAGGGAACGTTTTCCCGCGCTCTCCCAGGCGGTGCTGGCCGGGGCCTCCGGGCAGTTGCGGTCGATGGCCACCACCGGCGGAAACCTGCTGCAGCGCACGCGCTGCCCGTACTTCCAGGACGTCACCAAGCCGTGCAACAAGCGCGAGCCGGGTACCGGCTGCTCGGCGATCGGCGGCGACCACCGCGACCTGGGAGTGATCGGCACCTCCGTCGCGTGCGTGGCCACCAACCCCTCCGACATGGCGGTGGCGATGGCCGCCCTCGACGCCGTGGTGCACATCAGGCTCGCGGGAGGCGACGAGCGGGCGGTCCCGCTCTCCCGCTTCTACCTGCTGCCCGGCGACACTCCGGACCGGGAGACGGTGCTGGAGCCCGGTGACCTGATCACCGGGATCGAGCTGCCCCCACCCCCGGACGGCGCGGCGATGCTGTACCGCAAGGTCCGCGACCGCTGGTCCTACGCGTTCGCGGTGGTCTCGGTCGCGGCGGTGGTCGCGACGGAGGCCGACGGTTCGCTGCGGGAGATCCGGCTGGCGCTGGGCGGGGTGGCCCCCGTGCCGTGGCGGGCCCGGGAGGCCGAGAGGATGCTGGCCGGCCACCGGCCGACCAGGACGCTGCTGCTGGCGGCCGCGGATGCGGAGTTCGTGGCGGCGCGCCCCCTCCCGCGGAACGAGTTCAAGATCGGGCTGGCCGGCGACCTGATCGCGGCGAGCGTCCGAGATCTCACCGAACCGGCGGGGTCCACGGGGAACGGCTTCACTCGGGAGGAGCGGGGATGACCACTCTCGACAAGGTGGTGGGCGGGGCACCGGTCAGGATCGAGGGACGCGACAAGGTCACCGGCGTGGCCCGCTACGCGTACGAGTACCCCGTACCGGACGCCGTCTACGTCTGGCCGGTGCAGTCCACGATCGTCCGGGGGCGGGTGCGCTCCGTCGACGGCGCCGCCGCGCTGGCCCTGCCGGGGGTGATCGCCGTGCTGGACAGCGGCAACGTCTCCCGGCTGCGTCCCGTGCAGGACGCCGAGCTGGCCGTCCTGCAGTCGGCCGACGTCGCCTACCGGGGGCAGATCGTCGCGGCCGTGGTCGCGAACACCCTGGAGGGGGCCCGCGAGGCGGCGTCGGCCGTGCGCGTGGACTACGAGGAGGAGGAGTACGAGGTCGTGCTGGATCCCGGCAGCCCGCGGATCTCCTCTCCGGAGAAGGTCAACGCGGGTCTGACGGGGACGGTCGAGTGGGGTGACGCCGAGAGCGCCCTGGCGGCGGCGCCGGTCGGCGTGGACGCCGCCTACACGACCCCGCCCGAGAACGCCACCCCGATGGAGCCGCACGCCACGATCGCGTTCTGGGAGGGCGAGACCCTGACGCTCTACAACGCCGACCAGGCACCGTGGGTGTCGGCGACCGCGATCGCCCAGCTGTTCGGCCTTCCCGAGAGCGCGGTGAGCGTCGTCGCGGACCACGTCGGCGGCGGTTTCGGGTCGAAGGCGGCGACCCGCCCGCCGACCGTGCTGGCGGCGCTGGCCGCCCGCGCCGTCAGACGACCGGTCAAGGTGGCGATGACCCGGCAGCAGATGTTCGCGCTCGTCAGCTACCGGACGCCCACCGTGCAGCGCGTACGCCTGGGGGCCGAACGCGACGGCAGGCTGACCGCGGTGTGGCACGACGCGCTCCAGCAGAGCTCGAAACTCGTCGAGTACACCGAGCAGACGGTCGCGCCCAGCCGCGTCATGTACGCGACGCCCAACAGCCACACCGTCCACCGGCTCCTGCGGCTGGACGTGCCGAGCCCCTCGTGGATGCGCGCTCCCGGCGAGGCTCCGGGGATGTTCGCCCTGGAGTCGGCGATGGACGAGCTGGCGTACGCCCTCGGGATGGACCCCGTCCAGCTGCGGATCGTCAACGAGCCTTCGGCCGACCCCGAGTCGGGCCTCCCGTTCAGCAGCCGCAACCTGGTCGCCTGCCTGCGTGAGGGGGCGGCACGCTTCGGCTGGGCCGGGCGCGACCCCACGCCGGGCGTCCGCGAGGACGGCCGGTGGCTCGTCGGGACCGGCGTCGCGTCGTCGACCTACCCCGTCTACACCAGCGCGTCCACCGCGGCCGCCTATGCCGAGCCCACGGGCAGGTTCGTGGTCGAGATCGCCGCGGCCGACATCGGCACCGGCGCCCGCACCGCGCTCACCCAGGTCGCCGCCGACGAGCTCGGCGTGCCGATGGACCGGGTCACGGTCAGGGTGGGCCGCAGCGTCTTCGGCCCCGCGGCACTCGCCGGGGGGTCCATGGGCACCTCCTCCTGGAGCTGGGCGGTGAGCAAGGCCTGCCGGGCGCTGGTCAAGGATCTCGACGAGCGGTCCGGCCTGGTCCCCCCGGAGGGCCTGGGAGCACGGGCGGACACCGCCGAGGACCTCGCCGGGTGGAAGCGCTTCGCGCGCCACTCGTTCGGGGCGCAGTTCGCCGAGGTCGGGGTGAACCTCGACAGCGGGCAGGTCCGTGTCGAGCGGCTGCTGGGGGTCTTCGCGTGCGGCCGGATCATCAATGCCAGGACGGCGCGCTCGCAGTTCCTCGGCGGCATGACGATGGGGATCTCCATGGCCCTGCACGAGGCCCTGGAGCTGGACCCCCGGTTCGGCGACTTCGTCAACCACGACCTGGCCGGATACCACATCGCGGCGAACGCCGACGTGCGCGGGATCGAGGCCCACTGGATCGACGAGCAGGACGACGAGCTCAACCCAGTCGGCGCCAAGGGCATCGGCGAGGTGGGGATCGTCGGCACCGCCGCGGCGATCGCCAACGCCGTCTTCCACGCCACCGGTTTCCGGCAGCGGGACCTGCCGATCACCCTTGAGCGGGTACGGGCGGCCATGCGGACCCGATGACGGGGGGCGCGTCCGCCGGTCAGACCCGGTGCGCGCCGGTGCGCGTCAGTCTCTGGTGCGAAGCTGGTCCCGTACGGCGCGGGCCAGGCCGGGGTCGTCGGCGATCACCCCGTCCACTTTGAGCCTGCACAGGCGCTTCAGCCACCTCCTCACCTCTTCGGTGGCGCGCCCGCCGGAGGTGTCGCCCCTGAGTTCCGCCCGGAGCCGCGCGGCGAGCTTGCGAACCGTCGTGGCGTGGACCAGGAGCCCTTCTTCCTGGGCGTTCCTGACCAGCGCGACAGGCGACACCGGCCTGCCGTCGATACCTCCGGGATCACCGGGACCGATCCGCTTGGTGACCACCCCGATGCCGTCGGCATACTCGGCGACCTCCCGCAGCCCCTCCGGGGTGACCATGTCGTCATAGGTGAGCGGGTCACCGGCGCTCGCGAGGTCGTACGGGGCGCCGGTGGCGCCGACGAACTGGATGAGCCGCAGCCGCGTGAGGGGACGCAACCGCTTGAGGTTCCCGGTCTCGAAGGACTGGATGAAGGCCGGGTCCCGCTCGTCGTCCCATCCGTACCGCGCGAAGGTCTCCAGCAACGGCTCCTCGAGCGGCAGCCCGATCGAGGCGAAGTAGGAGGGGAACTTGGTCTCGGCGTAGACGCCCACCCCGTGCTTCTGCGCGAGCTGGACCACCTCGTCGAGCGTCGGGATGCGCTCCGTCCCGTCGTACGCGGTGTTGTCCCGCCGCTCCTTGGGGAAGCGTTCCCTGGCGCGGAGGGTACGCAGCTCCTCCAGGGTGAAGTCCTCGGTGAACCAGCCGGTGTGCCGGATGCCGTTGATGACCTTGGACGTCCTGCGGTCGGCGAACTCGGGATGTCTGGCGATGTCGGTGGTCGCCGAGAGCTCGTTCTCGTGCCGGGCGACCAGCACGTGGTCCTTGGTCGAGACGAGATCGGGCTCGATGTAGTCGGTGCCCATCGAGATGGCGACCGTGTACGCGAGAAGCGTGTGCTCGGGACGGAACGCGCTGGCTCCACGGTGTGCGATGACGATCGGCGTGACCTCGTGGCGGCCGAAATGCCTGGCCTCCGGGTTCGCGGCATGCCCGGCCGCGAAACTCACGGACCGTCCGTCCGTGGAGCTCGCGGGCCGCTCGGCCGTCGAGGCAGCGGATCGTTCGTCCGCGGGGCTCGCGGATCGCGTGCCCGTCGAATCAGCGTGGTGGAGGACACCGATCGCGGCGATCCCTACGAATACGGCCAGCACACCGGCCCGCGCCTTGCTCACCTGTGTACACCCCTCGCTCTGGTTCAGCGGGGGAGACACATTCGCATAAACGGCTATACCCGGACCGGACATGCGATTAACGATCAGAAGCGATTCTGACTGAGATAAGACCACATGACCGTCTCCTGAGGTATTTCCCCGGATGTGTCCCAGTCTTGTCGGCCACAAAAAAAGAGTGAGCGACCAATCGCTCACTCCTCGGTGCGGGAAGGGGAAACCCGGGTCAACAGACGGTCACGCGTCCCTGTTCCCGGACCTGGCCCCGGCCTCACATCCCCGCATCGGCCTCAGGCGGCGATCCGGCACCGTCCGGGCCCCGTCCGGGCCCCGTCCGGCGAACCGGTGGCTCACGGGCCCCGAGCCCGGACGGCGAACCGGCCCTCCACCCGCCCCGACCGCCGAACGGGCACCGTACCGGCTCCCGGCGACGGGCGGGTGTCCTCGCGTCACCGCCCGCGCCCGCCCCGTCCCTCACCCGACCAGCCGTTTCCGTGCCGGTGTCCCCGCCGGTATCCGTACCCGTGACGACGGCGCCGCTCGCCCTGCCTGACCCACGCCGGCCGCGCGAACTCCCGATCCCTGTCGCGCCCGAATTCCCGGTCCCTATGGCGCCCGAACCCCCGGTCCCCGTCGCGCCCGAACCCCCGGTCCCCGTCGCGCCCGAACCCCCATCTCTCGCCGCGCTCGCGCCCCGGATCCCCCCGTCCGGCCGCCCTGGCCCGGTGCCGTCCGCCGTCCGAATATCTCGGCCGCCCGAAGCCCCAGTTCCCCTTGCGCTCGATGCTCGTCCTCGATCGCTCGGCCGTCCGTCCCCCGTTGCCCCAGTTCTTGGTCGTCCAGCCCCCGGCGTGCTTCGGCGTCGAGTGCGCGGGACGCTTGGCACCCCAGCCCGTGGATCGCTCGTTTCCCGACTTCGGGTGCTGGACCGCGCCGAGAGCGGCCACCCCTATGAGTACGGCCACGACCCCGGCTCGCACGATGCTCACCTGGACACACCCCCGCCTTCTGATCATTCGGGGGGTCGTCTCCTGTTGTACGACTTCCTACCCGGATCACCGGGGAGGCTAACGACCGGCGACGGGCGGCGAAGGGGCCGTGACCTGCCGGTTCGGCGAGCACCGCGCCCGGCTCTCGGGCCGTGCGGTACGGCGCGGTCAGGCTCGACGGGTCTTCGACAGGGTCGCGTAGACGATGATGTTGTCGGTGTAGTGACCGGTCCTGCTGTTGTAGACACCACCGCAGGTGATCAGCCGCAGGGTCGCCTCACCGGTGTTGCCGTAGACCCGCTTCGACGGGAAGGCCGCCTTGCTGACCTGTTCCACCCCGTCGACCGTGAACTCCGCGAGGCTTCCGTCGGAACGGGAGACCTTGATCTTGTCTCCGCGCTTGACCTCCTTCAGCCGGCTGAAGACGGCGGCGCCTTTCTTGGTGTTCACATGCCCGAGCACCACCGAGGGCCCCTGCTGCCCGGGAATCGGGCCGTGCTTGTACCAGCCCGCCTGGTTGGGCCTGCTCAGCGGAGGCGTCTGGATCTCCCGCTTGGAGTCGACGCTGAGCGCCATCAGCGGGGCCAGCACGCCGATCTTCGGGATGGCCAGCCGCCGGGGCTTCACACCGTCGCTCTTCAACGGCTCCGGAGGCATGACCACCGGCAGCGGCGGCGCCGCCGTGGGCGCGGCGGCCGTCAGAGGGGCGTCGAGCCCGCCCGGCCCCACGGAGGACGGCGTCACTCCCGCCGGCTGCTGGCCGGCGGCCGGGACCTCCTGGATCTGGATGTTGCTGTCCGCCGCCTGCGGCACGGGCGGGCCGTACGGCTCCTCCTCCAGCGCCGGAGTCAGGTACGCGAGCAGACCCGCCATGATCGCGGCCACCCCGCCGAGCGACCCGGCCACGAGGAGCCCGGCCATCAGCATGCTCCCCTTGGGCTTGGGAGCCGGACCCCGGCCCTGGTAGGGGTCGGGACCGCCCTGCACGGGTCCTTGATACATCCGGCGCCTCCTTCAGCTGTCCCTCTGGCCGCGCGCGTGTGCCGCCCGCCGCCTCATCAAGACCACACCGCCCAGTGCGCTTCCCGTCACCATCGCCGTGCCCGCGCCGAGAAGCCCCAGCCCGGAGCCTCCCCCCGGAGCCTCACCGGTCTGCGCCCCGCCGCTGGGGGTGATGATCACCTGTGGCGCGGTGGGGGTCGGCCTGGTGGGGGTGACGGTGGCGGTCACGGTCAGGGTCGGCTTGGGCGTCGAGGTCGTCGTGCTCCTGGTGGTGCTGTTCGTCCCGCCGTTCTGGTTGCCGTTCTGGTCGCCGTTCGAGCTCGGGGTGACCGTGGGGGTAGGTGTGATCGTGGGAGTGAAGGTGGGGGTGATCGTGGGTGTGACGGAGGGGTCCGAGGTCACGGTGATCGTCGGGCTGGGCGAAGAGGATCCGCCCGGCTCGGAGATCGTGACGTCCACCGAGACCGGCGCGCTGACGAGCGTGCAGGTCGCCCGGTAATCGGCCGGCGGATTCGCCAGCTCCCTCGTGATCACCCGGAAGGCGTCAATGTGTGCGGGCTTGCCGCCATCCATGTTCGTGACGCGGAGGGTGTACTTGCCGTACTTAAGACCGTTGAACCTCCACAGCGTGACCCCACCCTCGTGCGCGGCGTTCGTCGTCGTGCCGTCGGCGTTCTTCGAGGCGTCGACGAAGGACGGCGTGGCGTCCACACCGTCGATCTTGAACCCGACCCTCCCCGCGTCCTTGCTGCGCCGGGCGATGTACTCGACCCCGGTGCCGGTGAACGTGAAGTCGGCGTAGGAGCCCCCCGTGGTCGTACGGTGGAGGTCGCGGCCGTAGTCGCCGATGCTCAGCGGCTCGTTGATCACGGGTTCCCAGTCGCTGTTCGCGTGGTATGTCACCTGGGGGTCGTCGTTGTTGACCACGACCTCACCGGCCGGAGGCATGAAGTCGACGAACAGCCTCCGGGGGCTGACCTTGAGCGTGCCCGCCCTGTCGGTGTGGGCGGAGTCGGAGATCCCGTCGGGAAGCTTCAGGATCTTTCCCGGCTGCAGCTTGCCCGGCTGGTCGACGGAGCCCTTCGGCTGGAGGACGCCGACCCAGCTCCCGGAGACCTGCACGTTCCCGGTGACGAAGACCTTGCCCCCGGGGCCGAAGTAGCCCGGAGAGCCGAACCTTGCCGGGTCGCCGTTCTTGTAGTTGAGGGCCCAGCCGATGTTGAGCGGCTCCCCGACCGTGAGCGTGGTGGGAATCGACACCTTGGTCCGAAGGTTCACCACGCTGCTTCCCAGGGCGATCCCGCCCGTACAGCTGTAGTCGACCACGAGTTCGGCATTGCTGGCACCGGACGCACCGGTGGGCAGCGCGACCAGCGCGCCGCCGACAAGGCACAGGGCCGAAACCGCGAGAGACCTACGGAGCCCAGATCGCCACCGAACCACCACACACTCCGATCACGAAGGCTGCCGTCAACGGGCATACCCATAGCACACCGAGGGTAGATCGTACGGTTTCTACCGTCTTCGCCGCAGCGAGATCGCGGGTGGATCCGAAGACCGTGGCGCACTTGTGATCTGGATGTACCTCTTCATACCTCCACACATCGCACGAACGCGCCGGGTCCGGGTGTACCTGCTGGTAACAGAATCGTATTCTGTGTCACGAGCCGTCATGAGCCGTCGCGAGTCCTAGGAGGCACACCATGCAGCGAGACCTCTTCGAGGAGGAGCACCAGCTCTTCCGGGAGACCGTGCGCGAGTTCCTGGCCCGCGAGGTGGCGCCCCACCACGACCAGTGGGAGAAGGACGGCATCGTCCCCCGCGAGGTGTGGAAGAAGGCCGGAGAGATCGGGATGTTCGGCTTCGGGGTGCCCGAGGAGTTCGGCGGAGCCGGAATCACGGACTTCCGCTACAACGCGGTGATCGTCGAGGAGGTCATCGCGATCGGCGCGTCCGGCCTGGGCTACTCGCTGCACAACGACGTGATGGCGCCGTACTTCGTGGACCTCACCAACGACGAGCAGAAGGCCCGCTGGCTGCCCGGGTTCACCTCCGGCGAGCTGATCACGGCCGTCGCGATGAGCGAGCCCGGCGCGGGCAGCGACCTGCAGGGCATCAGGACGACCGCCGTGCGCGACGGCGACCACTACGTGGTCAACGGCCAGAAGACCTTCATCACCAACGGCATCAACTCCGACCTGGTCGTCACGGTCGCGAAGACCGACCCGGCGGCGGGCGCCCGGGGCATCTCGCTGCTCGTCGTCGAACGGGGCATGGAGGGCTTCACCCGGGGTCGCAACCTGGAGAAGATCGGCATGCACGCCCAGGACACGGCGGAGCTGTTCTTCGACAACGTCAGGGTCCCCGCGGCCAACCTGCTGGGCCCCGAGGAGGGGCAGGGCTTCTTCCAGCTCATGGCCAACCTGCCGCAGGAACGCCTGTCGATCGCGGTGATGGCCGTGGCGGCGGCGGAGACGGTCCTGCGGACGACCATCGAGTACTGCAAGAGCCGCACCGCCTTCGGCCGGAACATCGGCAGCTTCCAGAACACCCGGTTCGTGCTGGCCGAGCTGGACACCGAGGTGGACATCGCCCGCCTCTACGTGGACAGGTGCATCCTGGCCCTCAACGCCGGGGAGCTCACCGCCGTGGACGCCGCCAAGGCGAAGTGGTGGACCACGGAGCTGCAGACCAAGGTCATCGACCGCTGTCTCCAGCTGCACGGCGGCTACGGCTACATGATGGAGTACCCGGTGGCCAAGGCCTGGGTCGACAGCCGCGTCCAGACCATCTACGGCGGCACCACCGAGATCATGAAGGAGATCATCGGCCGCTCCTTCGGTTTCTGAGAAGCACACCTGCTTCCGGGGGACACGCAGCGGCTCCGGGACGCCCCAGCGGGGAAACCGCCGTCCACGCACCCGCGGGACGGCGGTTACCGGTGATCGGCCGGGGTCGTCACCTCTCGCTGATGTCCTCGATCTGGACGGCCACCCCGTCCTTGATCGTCACCTTGGCGAAGAAGGCGCCCCCCTTCTTGATCGCCTTCTGCAACTGCTCCACCGAGCAGCTGTACGGGGCGTTCCCCTCCTTGCAGACCAGCCCCCGCGCGTCGCGGACGACCGTGTACGGCAGCAGGAGGGCTTTCACCTCCTGGTCACTCTCGGAGGTCACGGTGATCCCGTCCACCCCGCGCAGGGCGATCTTCCCGTTCACCGCGGTATCAACTCCCCGGCCCCCGGGAATGCTCGTGGACGGCGACGCCGTGACGAGCGCGTCGACGTCCACGGACGCGGAAACGGACGCGGACGCGGACGGAGAGGGCGAAGAGGACGCGGAGGAAGACGGGGAGAGGGTGACGGACGGGGTGGCGGTCACCGTAACGGTGGCGACGGCCGGCGTGCCGGACGCCCCGGGCGCGGCACTCCCGCCCGAACATGCGGAGAGGCCTGCGCCCAGAACTGCCACCAGCAGGGCACGCGTTACCTTCGATGTTCTGTTCACGAAAGGTAACGATCCCATGGGTTGGGGATTGCGGTTACCGGCCGCACAGGCGGCTCCGCCGACGCATACTGGTCAGCGGAGACTCCCCCGAGGTGGTGACGATGGACAGCGGGCTGATTCTGCTGATCTTCCTGGCGTTCCTGTTCGCCTGGGGCCTGAACCGAGTGCGCCGCGCCCTCCGGTTCGGCCCGGTCGCCTACCTCGGCGTCATGGTCGCGTTCGTCATCGCGATGCTCGCCATCTGGGGACAGACCATCCGCTGACTCCTTCCGCCGGGCCCGGACGTCCTGAAGACGAAGCACCGCCGAGCCGGCCACTCCGAGCCGGCCACCCCCGGATGCCCGTCCCCGGGACCGTACGACGCCCCTACCGGGACGCCTCCAGCAGCACGCTCGTGACCAGCTCCGGGTCGTCGGTCATCGGCAGATGCCCGCAGCCCTTGAGCAGCTTCACCCGCTGCCCCGACCACCTGGCCGCCCGGATGGCCTGCCGGCGCGGGAGCAGCCGGTCGTGCTCGCCCCAGGCGATCGTGACCGGCGCCTTCGGCGGCGCGGGAGGCATCAGCCCCGCGAACGAGGCGAGGGTCTCGTCGAAACCGGAGGAGTCCCCGAGCGACTGGAGGGCGGCGAGCAGCGCCTCGGGCGTGAGCCTCACCGGATGGGCGACCAGGACGCCGGCGCAGAGGATGCGGCCCAGCGGATCTTCCGCGAGGGCTGCGGCCCGTCCGGGGGGAAGACGGCGAGCGGAGACCCTGATGGCACGGAGGACGGCCCGCGTGTACGCGAGCTCGCTGCGGTTCCAGAATCCGGCGGGAGAGAGCGCGGTGGCCGAGCGGACCACCCCGCGCGAGGCCAGTTCGAGGGCGACGTAACCGCCCAGGGAGCTGCCCGCCACGTGAGGGTCGCGCAGGCCGAGCACCGCGAAGAAGGACTCGATCGCGTCGGCCAGGCTTTCTGCCGTGTACGGCGTGCCGGGCGGCAGCGGCGGCGAGACGCCGAACCCCGGGAAGTCGACGGCGATCACGTCCCGCTCGGCGGCGATCCTGTCGAGCACTGGCAGCCATGCCTGCCAGTGATGCCCGATCCCGTGCAGCAGGACCAGCGGGGAACCCGTCCCTCGCCGTTCGAACGCCAGCTCCATACCCCCGAGTCAACCACCGATCGGGGAGGTGTTCCAGCTCTGCCGCGTCTGGTTCAGCGTGACCTGGTGGGGATCTCGAACCAGACTGCCTTGCCCTCCTTGGTGGGGCGGGAACCCCAGCGCTTGGCGAGCTGGTCGACGAGGTAGAGACCGCGTCCGCCCTCGTCGTTCTCCCCCGCGCTGCGGATGCGCGGCAGCCGGAGATCCTGGTCGAAGACCTCGACCCAGACGGACTCCCTGCCCCGGCGGAGCCTGAGCGTGAACTCCTTCTCGTTGACGATCTCGTCTTCGAAGCCGGGGACGTCCCAGGACTCGTCGAACGGCAGCGGAGGGCCGTCCATCGTCAGCTCCCTGCGCGGGATGCTGGCGCTGGCGGCGTGCAGCACGACGTTGGTGACGACCTCGGAGACCAGCAGGCAGGCGAGCTCGGCGCGCTCCTCGGGGACGTTCCAGCCGACGAACGCCTCCGACGCCATCCGGCGCGCCTCCCCGACCATGATCGGCTGGGCGGGAAAGGTGCGCTCCTCGACGGCGAGGTCCTCGGAGGCGGACCTGAGCACGAGGATGGCCATGTCGTCGTCGATCTCGCCGGGCACCGCGACGGTGGCGGCGTCGGCGAGGCGCTCGACGGAGGCGTCACTGATCTCGATGAGCTTGCCGCAGAGCTGCGCCAGCGTCTCCTCGACGTTGGGCGGCCTGCCGTCGGCGTCGCGGATGGGGCGACGGTCGACGAGCCCGTCGGTGTAGAGGAGCAACGCGGCCCCGGGGGGCAGCGTCCGCGTCTCCTCCTTGTAGACCAGGTCGGCGTGCATGCCCTTGGCCCGCACCCCCAGAGGCTGGCCGACCTCGTGGATGTCGAGCTCGGTACAGGTGTCGCCGATGAGCAGCAGCGGAGGCGCGTGACCGGCGTTGGCGAACGACAACTGCCGCGACCAGGCGTCGTACACCAGGTACTGGCAGGTGACGATGGGCGGGACGCTGATGTCGGTGCCGCTCTCGTCCTGCTCGGGGGTGGCGATGATGCGTGTCCACTCGTCGAGCCTGGCGAGGATCTCCGCGGGCGGCTTGTCGTCCTGGGCGAAGGCCCGCAGGGCCGCCCGCAGCTGCCCCATGACCGCCGCGGCCTTGGCTCCCCTGCCCTCGACGTCGCCGATGACGATGCCGACCCGGCCCGCCGACAGCGGGATGACGTCGTACCAGTCACCGCCGACCTGGGTCTGGATGCCCTGCCCGTGGCTGGCCAGGGGGGCGGCCGGGTAGTAGCGGACCGCGATGTCCAGCCCGTCGAGCTGCGGCAGCGCGCGGGGCAGCAGGTGCTTCTGGAAGGACTCCGCGGTGTGCCGCTCCTCCTCGAACAGCAGGGCGTTGTCGACGGCGAGCGCGACCCGGGTGGCGATGGCCCCCACGAAGTCGCGGTCGAAGGCGTCGTAGTGCGGGCTGCGCCGGTCTGTCAGGTTGGACAGCCCCAGGTACATCAGCCCGAGGGTCTCGCCGCGCACGCACAGCGGCGCCACGATGGCCGAGGTCATGCCGATCTCGGCGGCCAGGCGGGTGTTGGCCTCGCCCGGGCTGGGGTAGTTGGTCTGGGAGAAGTCCTCGACGAGGATCGTCTCCTGGCGGCGCAGCGCGATCTCGGCGTAGTGCCCCACCGGGTAGCGGATCTCCGCCCCGAGCGGCGCCCAGGTGTTGGGCGGCGGGCTCCAGCCCTGGACGTGGGTGGAGACCCTGCGGGTCAGCCGTCCCTCCTCCATCAGCTCGATGAAGCAGTGGTCGGCGAACTGCGGGACGAGCATCTCGGCGACGCGCTTGAGCGTCTCCTCGACGTAGAGCGATCCGGCGAGGCGCTCGCCGATCCGCTCCAGCAGGCCGAAGCGGTCCTTCTCCCGCTCGTTGCTGCGCATCGCCTCGCGGGCGGTGATGACGATGCCCGTCACCGCTCCCGAGGGGTGCCGCAGCGGCACGGCCTGTGCCCGTACGTAGATGATCGTGCCGTCCCCGCGCCTGACGTCGAACGTGCCCTCCCAGACGCCGCCCTTGAGGACGTGCTTGGAGAGCTCGACGGCGAGCGGGTGATCCTTCTCCATGATGCCCAGGGAGAGGGACTGGTCACGGGGCCCTGATGTGCCGGGGCGCCCGAACAGCCTTTCCGCGAACGGGTTCCAGTAGAGAAGGTTGCTGAACCTGTCGGTGACGACCACCGCCATCTCAGCGTGATCCAGGACGGAGCCGGCCGTAAGGTGATCAGCGGCGTCCTGGGAAACATCCCCCCACCGCTTCATCCGGTGACCGCCCGTCGTGGGCGGGTGTGTGCAAAGCGAACCACGGTTGCTCCTGCAGTCTCGGCCTGGGAGCGGAGGGACTCCCGAACGGGATCCAACCGAGCTAAGGGGCCTCGGTCAGCGTGTGGAGACGAAAACGTGCGCGGCAATCTCTCGCGGGAGATCCGCAAGAAAATTGTCCGCCTCGTCGTCACCTGTCACCCGCACACCGTCGTCGCTCGCCGCGAGCGTCACCTCGCGTCCGGGTTGTATCCCAACTTGCTTGAGTTTAAGCATCACAGCCGGATCGCTTTGCACTTGTTCGCTAATTCGCCGCACGACAACGGGTATATCTCTGGGTCCGGCCATCGCCGCCATCGACGGCAGCGACTCCGGCCTCCCGCCGGGAACGCCGGGAACGCCGAGTTCCTCGAGGCCGGGTATCGGATTGCCGTGCGGATCCTCGGTGGGATTGTTGAGCAGGCTGACGAGCCTGGCCTCCACGGATTCGGACATGACGTGCTCCCAGCGGCACGCCTCGATGTGCACCTCTTCCCAGGGCAGGCCGATGACCTGGGTGAGCAGGCACTCGGCGAGGCGGTGCTTGCGCATGACGCGGGTCGCGAGCGTGCGCCCCAGGTCGGTCATGGTCAGGTGGCGGTCGCCCTCGACACGGACCAGGCCGTCACGCTCCATCCGGGCGACCGTCTGGCTGACGGTGGGTCCGCTCTGCTGGAGGCGCTCGGCGATGCGCGCGCGCAGGGGGACGATGCCCTCCTCCTCCAGCTCGAAGATCGTACGAAGGTACATCTCCGTTGTGTCGATCAGGCCGTGTGCGGTCAAGGTTCCTCCCGTCCTCTCTCGATGCTACGTCCATCGCGCGGTGTTCCCGGGAGGGCGGCGCGGGACCTCGGAAGTTTGAGAAGACGACCCTATTGGGAGAACAGCCCACGATGACAAAGGACGGCAACGCCGGAGGGCGCCAAATCCTTCCCTAGCTGCTCAAACGCTACGCGTGAGCGGGCGATATTTTCTGAAGGCCGGAACGGCCAGTCCCACCGCGACCACGGCCACCGCGCAGGCGATCCCGCCGCCCACCCAGGCCCACGTGGCGCCGAACCACGAGGCGGTGCCCCCGGCCCGCAGATCCCCCAGCCTGGGGCCTCCCGCGACGACCACCATGAAGACCCCCTGCATCCTCCCGCGCATGTCGTCGGGCGCGTGGGTCTGCAGGATCGTCTGCCGCCACACCGCGGAGATCAGGTCGGCGGCCCCGCCGAACGCCAGCAGGGCGACCATCAGCCACAGCTGCTCGGCGAGCCCGGCCGCGGCGACGGTGAGCCCCCACGCGGCGATCACGTACGTGAGCGCCAGTCCCTGGCGCCGGACCCGGCCCACCCAGCCCGACAGCAGGCCGCCGAGCACCGAGCCGATGGCGATGCTGGCCGAAAGCCAGCCGAACGCGATCGGGGAACCGCCGAACCGCTCGTCCACGATCTCCGGGAACAGCGCCCTGGGCAGCGCGAACGCCATGGCGATCAGGTCGACGACGAACGACATCAGCACGACCGGGTGCCCGGATACGTAGCGCAGGCCGTCCACCACCGACCGCAGTCCCGGGCGGGTCACCTCGCCGACCGGTTCGAGCCTCGGCAGCCGCACCGCGGCGTAGAAACCGGCGCCGAACAGCAGCGCGTCGATCAGGTAGGCGATGGCGAAGCCGCTCTGGGCGAGCACGACCCCGCCGACCAGGGGCCCGATGACGGTGCCGAGGCCGCCCACCAGGAAGTTGAGGGTGTTGGCCGCGGGGATCAGGTCGGCGGGGACCAGCCTGGGGATGATCGCGCCCCTGGTCGGCCCGGTGATGGCGAACCCGGTGGCGTGTACGGCCACGGTGGCCAGCAGCAGGCCGACGCCGGTCGAGCCCAGGGCGGCCTGGACCAGGAGCGCGAGCGTCCCCGACCATGCGATCAGCGCGCCGATCATGAGGAGCCTGCGCCGGTCCACCGCGTCGGCGATCGCGCCTCCCCACAGCCCGAAGACGACCAGGGGGATCAGATTGGCGGGGCCGAGCATGCCGACCCAGAAGGACGACTTCGTGATGTCGTAGATCTGGGCGCTGACGGCCACCGAGGTGAGCTGGAATCCGATGAACGACACGCCCTGACCTGCCCAGAGCCGCCGGTAGGCGGGTATGGCGAGCGGGCGCGTATCAGCCGCGTGTCTGCGGACGAAGTCCCCGAAACCCACCCCGTTACCTCTCTACCTGACATACATGGATATATCAGTAAAGAGCGGGCAGAGTCTCAAGGGGCCAGGCGTTCGACGATCCAGGTGGCGCCGGAGCGCCGGTAACGGAGGCGGTCATGCATGCGGTCGGTGCGGCCCTGCCAGAACTCCACCTCGGACGGCACCACGCGCAGCCCGCCCCAGAAATCGGGGATCGGCGGATCCTCGGGCCAGCGCTCCGCCAGCTCCTCGTAGCGGGCGTCCAGCTCGTCCCTGGAGTGCACGACCGCCGACTGCCGCGACGCCCACGCGCCGATCCGCGACCCGTAGGGCCGGGACCTGAAGTAGGCGGCCGACTCCTCGCGCGGCAGCCGCACCACCGCGCCCTCCACCCGCACCTGGCGGCGGATGGAGTGCCAGGGGAACAGCAGGGCGGCCCGCGGGTTCTCCGCCAGGTCCCGGCCCTTGCGCGACTCGTAGTTGGTGTAGAAGACGAACCCGTTCTCGTCGTAGCCCTTGAGCAGCACGGTCCTGGCCGTCGGCCGTCCACCCGCCGAGGCGGTCGCCAGCACGGTCGCGTTCGGCTCGGGAAGCCCGGCGTCCACGGCCTCGCCGAACCAGAGGGCGAACTGCGAGAAGGGGTCGGGGGCGAGGTCTGCCTCGATCAGGGGCAGCCCCTGGTACGTGCGTCGAAGGCCCGCCATCGAAGGCGGTCGCGATGTGGCATCCACGGGAAGGTATTCTCCCGTGCCGAACAGGAAGCCCGCGCGGCGCCCCCCACCTGGGGCGATCGCGTTCCGGCGGGTCCGGCGGCACACCGCCTCGGCCCAGGGGGTTGAATATGACCCGCCGGTATCTCGACATCAAGGCTTTGACTTCAAGAAAGGGAGGCAGCCGAGAATGTCCGACTTCAAACCCGGGCTCGAAGGCGTTGTAGCTTTCGAGACGGAGATCGCGGAACCGGACAAAGAAGGGGGCGCCCTTCGTTACCGGGGCGTCGACATTGAAGAGCTGGTCGGCCGCGTCTCTTTCGGACACGTGTGGGGCCTGCTTGTCGACAACGAGTTCCAGCCGGGTCTGTCCCCGGCCGAGCCCTTCCCCGTCCCCGTCCATTCCGGTGACATCCGCGTCGACGTGCAGAGCGCGCTGGCCATGCTGGCCCCCGCGTACGGCTTCAGGCCGCTGCTCGACATCGACGACGAGCAGGCCCGCGCCGACCTGGCCCAGGCCAGTGTGAACGCACTGAGTTTCGTCGCGCAGTCCTCGCGCGGCCTGGGGAAGCCGATGGTCCCCCAGAGCGAGGTCGACAAGGGTGAGAGCATCGTCGAGCGGTTCATGATCCGCTGGCAGGGCGATCCCGATCCCAAGCACGTCAAGGCCATCGACGCCTACTGGACGTCCGCCGCCGAGCACGGCATGAACGCCTCCACCTTCACCGCCAGGGTCATCGCCTCCACCGGAGCCGACGTCGCCGCGGCGCTGAGCGGTGCGGTCGGCGCCATGTCCGGGCCGCTCCACGGCGGTGCGCCCGCGCGCGTGCTGCACATGATCGAGGGCGTCGAGCAGGTCGGCGACGCCAAGAAGTACGTCCAGTCGGAGCTCGACAAGGGCCAGCGCCTGATGGGCTTCGGTCACCGCGTCTACCGTGCCGAGGACCCCCGGGCACGCGTGCTCCGCCGCACCGCCAAGGAGCTCGACGCACCGCGTTACGAGGTCGCCGCGGCGCTGGAGAAGGCCGCGCTGGAGGAACTGCACGCCCGCAAGCCCGACCGGGTGCTCGCCACCAACGTCGAGTACTGGGCCGCGGTCATCCTGGACTTCGCCAAGGTTCCCTCGTCCATGTTCACCTCCATGTTCACCTGCGCCCGCACCGCGGGCTGGGCCGCCCACATCCTGGAGCAGAAGCGCACGGGCAGGCTTGTCCGCCCCAGCGCCGACTACGTGGGTCCGTCCCAGCGCTCGGTCCAGGACGTCCCCGGAGGCAGCGAGGTCGTCCACCCCTTCTGATTCCCCCTCCTGTACGGCTGTCGCGCGGCGTCTCGCGCGGCAGCCGTCGCCGGTTCCGGCCCTCCACACCCCCGGACCGTCCCGCCCGGCCCCGTGATCACCCAGCCCTGCCCAAAACCCCGCCACGGCTCGTCTCAGAATCCGGACCCCGTCCTGGTCCGATCCTCGGGCTCAGTAGGCTGGTCAGGTGGCTGACATCGTGATTCCCTCTGACATCAAGCCCGCCGACGGCCGTTTCGGCTGCGGGCCCTCGAAGGTGCGCCCCGAGCAGCTGTCGGCTCTCGCGGCCTCCGGATCCAGTGTCCTGGGCACCTCTCACCGCCAGAAGCCGGTCAAGTCGCTGGTCGGGCGCGTTCGCGCGGGGCTCTCCGAGCTGTTCTCCCTCCCGGAGGGGTACGAGGTCGTCCTGGGCAACGGCGGCACCACCGCGTTCTGGGACATCGCCGCCTTCGGGCTGATCCGCGAGCGGTCCCAGCACCTGCACTTCGGTGAGTTCTCCTCCAAGTTCGCCTCCGTGGCGGCCAAGGCCCCGTGGCTGGGCGACCCGACCGTGATCAAGTCGGAGGTCGGCAGCCACCCCGAGGCCCGGCTGGAGGAGGGCGTCGACGTCTACGCGCTCACCCACAACGAGACCTCGACCGGCGTCGCGATGCCGATCAGGCGCGTGGGCGAGGAGGGCTCGCTCGTGCTGGTCGACGCCACCTCGGGGGCGGGCGGCCTGCCCGTCGAGGCGAGCGAGTTCGACGTCTACTACTTCGCGCCGCAGAAGAGCTTCGCCTCCGACGGCGGCCTCTGGATCGCCCTGATGTCCCCGGCCGCGCTGACCAGGGTCGACGAGATCGCCGCCGGCGGCCGCTACGTCCCCGAGTTCTTCAGCCTTCCGGTGGCGATCGACAACTCCTCCAAGGACCAGACGTACAACACCCCGTCGGTCGCCACGCTCTTCCTGCTCGCCGAGCAGATCGAGTGGATGAACGGCAACGGCGGCCTGGCCTGGACGACCGCCCGCACGGCCGACTCGGCCCAGCGCCTCTACACCTGGGCGGAGAAGACCTCCTACACCACCCCGTTCGCGGGTCCGGAGTTCCGCTCCAACGTGGTCGGCACGATCGACTTCTCCGACGGCGTCGACGCCTCCGCGATCGCCAAGGTCCTGCGGGCCAACGGCATCGTCGACACCGAGCCCTACCGCAAGCTCGGCCGCAACCAGCTGCGCGTCGCGATGTTCCCCTCGATCGACCCCGACGACGTCGAGGCCCTGACCACCTGCGTCGACTACGTCGTCGAGCGCCTGTAGTCCCCGGCTCCCGCCCGGGAGCCGGAATCCGTTCCGCCCGTCCGGCGGTGACGGCCACGGCCTCCGCTCCCGTCCCGGAAGCCGGACTTTCGGCTCCCCGGGCGGGAGGCCAGGTGTGCCCGGCCTCCGTGGTCGGTACGGCTAGGGCAGCGTGCTCGGGGTCCCGCCCGGCCCCGGGGCGTGCGCCTGCTCCCCCGCGCGCCGCGCCAGCTCGTGCAGCAGGCGCAGGGCGTCGTCCGGATCCACCCCCTCCGCGAACCGCGAGAGCACCGGAGCCCGGTCGGGACTCCCGGCCAGGGCCGCGAGCATCAGCCCGGCCACGTGTTCGTCCCGGGAGCGGCTGGCGGTGTAGCGGAAGGCGTTGCGCACGGGTGCCCGCTCCAGCAGGCCCTTCCTGACGAGGCGCTCGGCGACGGTCTGCACCGTGGTGTAGGCCAGGCTCCGTTCGGCGTCCTGATTCAGCATGTCCTGTACCTGGCGAACCAGCAGTGGCTGCTTACAGCCCCACAGCACGTCCATGATCGCGCGTTCCAGGGATCCCAGGTTCACCCGCGGCCACCTTTCGAGGGTCGCGCCCGGCTGTGATGGCCCTGGAACATGTACGGGCACGCGGCCAGGCAGGTTCACACATGAAATTTTGTCACATTGTCACTTAAATCAACCGATGCGGCCATAGCTGATGAATTTCAGCAGGATTTTCTGTCGCTTGGTCATGGAAGAAACCATCCAGCGGTCATGGAAGAAACCACCCGGAAAAGGCGTCCGGCCGAAACACGCCGACGCCGGGTTCGGCCGCTGGGACGCCGGGCCCTTCGCCCGTACCGTGTCGGCCCCGCCGGTGGACGGCGCTCCGGAGCGGCCTCATTCGCCCGTGGAGACGTATCCGGCCGACTTCGACTCCGGGAGATTCCAGCGGTTCCACGAAGCGCCACATAGCGCCTACAGCCCCGTACAGAGCCCTTCCAGGATGAAGCCCCCGATTTCGGATGGCGACGGGCGCGCGGGGGCGGAAAGAGTCCCGCCCGGAACTCGCGGGGGCGGGAAAGGCTCACACCGGGAAGGCGGCCGGCGGGCAAGCGCCTCAGTAGGCGGGGGCGACGGCCCGGCGCCTGCGGCGTACCACCCAGGCCGCGATGACGCCACCGACCAGCCCGAACAGGTGGCCCTGCCAGGAGATGCCCGACTCGCCGGGAAGCACGCCCCAGATGATCGAGTAGTAGGCGATCGCCACACCGACACCGATCACGATGTCGAGGGCGCGACGGTCGAACAGGCCACGGGCGACGACGAATCCGAAGTAACCGAAGACCAGACCGCTGGCACCGACCGTGATGGCCAACGGCGAGCTGGTGAACCAGACGCCCAGACCGCTGACCAAGACGATGATCAGGCTGGCGGCCAGGAACCGGCCGATCCCGCGCAGCGCGGCGAGGAAGCCGAGAATGAGCAGGGGCAGCGAGTTGGCCATCAGGTGGCCGAATCCGGCGTGCAGGAAGGGGGCGAGGAAGATGCCGCCCAGACCCTCGGGATCCCAGGCCCGGATGCCGTAACCGTCGAACTCTCCCGGCAGGACGTAGTCGGCGACCTCGATCACCCACATGGCACCGACCACGAGGACATTGATGATCGCGGCGCCCAGCGCGCCCGCGGCCAGATTTCCCGCCCTGCGCTTCAGAAGATCGCCGGAGGATCGGCCGGTGGGGGACATCCCGGTCGGGTGGTCGTTCATGCACTCTCCTGGCCTTGGAGCGGTGGCGTGGATGTCAAGTGCCCCCGCCGCACCCGTCCACACCTTTACCGTACGCACTCCTGGCCGTGAACGCGCCGGGCGCGATCCCGTGGATCGCGCCCGGCCCGCTGAATTCTCGCCGCTCCCGTAGGGGTTACTCGCCCTTCCACCGGGGAGCGCGCTTCTCGGCGAAGGCCGCCGCCCCCTCCATGGCGTCCTTGGAGCTGAACACCGGGCTGATGATCTCCCCTTGTTTCGTGAACATCTCGTCGCGGCTCCAGTCCGCCGACTCGACGATCACGCGCTTGGTCGCGGCGAGCGCCAGCGGGGCGTTGGCGGCGATCCGCTTCGCGAGCTCGACGGCCGTGGCCAGCGCCTCGCCCGCGGGCGTGACGTGGTTGACCAGGCCGAGCTCGTACAGCCGGGAGGCGGGGAAGTGGTCGCCGGTCAGGGCGATCTCCATCGCGACGTGGTACGGGATGCGCCGCGGCAGCCGCATCACGCCGCCCGCCCCCGCGACCAGCCCCCGCTTGGGCTCGGGAAGCCCGAACTTGGCGTCCTCGGAGGCGATGATGATGTCGCAGGCCAGCGCCAGCTCGCAGCCTCCGGCCAGGGCGTAGCCCTCGACGGCGGCGATGAGCGGCTTCTTCGGCGGCGCCTCGGCGACGCCGCCGAACCCCCTCCCCTCCACGACCGGGAAGTCCCCGGTCAGGAACCCCTTCAGGTCCATGCCCGAGCAGAACGTGCCGCCGGCGCCGGTGAGGACGTAGGCCGCCACGTCCTTGCGCTCCTCCAGCTCGTCCAGCGCACCGGCGACGCCCCGGGCCACCGCGCCGTTGACGGCGTTCCTGGCCTTGGGGCGGTTGATCGTGATGACGGCCACGCCGCCGTCGACTTCGACCAGAACCTCGTCAGACACCGGGTGACTCCTACTTGGGCTGGAAGCGGATGCCGCCGTCGAAACGGACCGTCTCGGCGTTCATGTAGTCGTTCTCGATCAGCGAGCGGACCAGGTGCGCGAACTCGGCGGCCTGTCCCATGCGCTTGGGGAAGACCACCGGGGCCACGAGCTTGGCCTTGAACTCCTCGGCGTTGGCCGAGAAACCGTAGATCGGGGTGTCGATGATGCCGGGGCAGATGGTGTTGACGCGCACGCCGATGGCGGCGAGGTCGCGCGCGGCCGGGACGGTCATGCCGACGATGCCGCCCTTGGAGGCCGAGTAGGCGACCTGACCGGTCTGCCCCTCCAGCGCCGCCACCGAGGCGGTGTTGATCACCACGCCGCGCTGGCCGTCCTCGTCGACCGGCTCCGTCTTCGCGATCGCGGCGGCGCCGATGCGCATGAGGTTGAAGGTGCCGATCAGGTTGACCTCGATGACCTTGCGGTACGAGGCCAGATCGTGGGGCGAGCCGTCACGGCCGACGGTCCGGCTGGCCCAGCCGATGCCCGCGCTGTTCACCACGACGCGCAGCGGCCTGCCGGTCGCCACGGCCGCGTCCACGGCCGCCTGCACCTGCTCCTCGTCCGACACGTCGGCCTTGACGAAGACGCCGCCGAGCTCGTCGGCGAGTGACTTGCCGCGCTCCTCGTTGAGGTCGGCGACGACGACGGTGGCGCCGTGCGCGGCGAGGTCGCGGGCCGTGGCCTCGCCGAGGCCGCTGGCACCGCCCGAGATGATTGCTGCTGCTCCGTTCAGGTCCATGAGCGGACTTTAACGCGCCTACCGAATGAAGTTCTACTGGGGGTGGCTAAAACTCTCCGCCACCGATGTCCATGGCCGGTACGGCTAGATCTCCCCGACGGCGCTGCTCACGTCGGGGTAGACCTTGATCCGCCGGTCGAGCCCCGTCGTGCGAAGGATCCGGGCCACCGGCGCCTGGGGGGCCGCCAGCGAGACTCCGCCGCCCTCGCTCGTGGCCAGCCGCCACGCCTCGATCAGCACGGAGAGGCCGCTGGAGTCCATGAAGGACAGGGCGGTGAGGTCGAGGACCAGCCGCGCACCGTCCAGCTTGATCGCGTCGCGGACCTCGTCTCGCAGGAAGGGAGCGGTGAACAGGTCGAGCTCACCCTCGACAGCCACCACCACGGCGTCCCCGACGGCGCGGCGAGCCAGCCGTAGCTTCATCAGTCCTCCTCGCGCCCGAAGGGCAGACCTACTTTACTTCGCCGTCACTCCGCGCGAGGTCATGCGCGACTGTTCACAGCAAGTTCACGCCGACCTCGCTCCGGTGTCCGGGATCTCGCACCCGGCACCCGGATCGAGACCGGGGCCGGAGACCCCGGAGTCAGGGAGCGGCGAAACCGTACGGCAGTTCGAGCCGGTGCGCGGCGAGGAGGCTCGCGTCGGCGAGGATCTCGCGGGTCGGCCCGTCGGCGGCGATGACGCCTCCGGAGAGGATGAGCGAGCGTTCGCACAGCTCCAGCGCGTACGGCAGGTCGTGGGTGACCATCAGGACGGTCACGTCGAGCCCCCGCAGGATCTCGGCGAGCTCGCGCCGGGAGGCCGGATCCAGGTTGGACGACGGCTCGTCGAGGACCAGGATCTCCGGTTCCATGGCCAGCACGGTCGCCACCGCGACCCGGCGGCGCTGGCCGAAGGACAGGTGGTGCGGCGGCCGGTCGATCGTCTCCAGCATGCCCACGCGCTCCAGCGCGTTCTTGACCCGCCGCTCCAGCTCCTCGCCCGCGACCCCCATGTTGGCCGGGCCGAAGGCCACGTCCTCGCGGACGGTCGGCATGAAGAGCTGGTCGTCGGGGTCCTGGAAGACGAGCCCGACCCGTCTGCGGATCTCCATGAGCGACCCCTTGCCGACCGGCAGCCCCGCCACGGCCACCGTGCCGTGCCCGGCGGTCAGGATGCCGTTGAGGTGCATCACCAGCGTGGTCTTGCCCGCGCCGTTCGGCCCGAGCAGCGCGACCCGCTCACCGCGCTCCACCCGGAGGTCCACGCCGAACAGCGCCTGCGTGCCGTCGGGGTACGCGTACGCCAGGCGGCTCACCTCAAGCGAGGGCGGCGGGGGCGGGGACGCGGTCGAGGACGGCCCAGGCGGCGAGGACGGCACGGTCACGCGAACCCCCAGCTCCCGAGTAGCACGGCGAGTGCCGCACCCGGCAACATACCGGCGACGAGCCACTGCCGCGAAACGGCGGAGAGATCCTGGATGACCGGCATCGATCCGGTGTAGCCCCGGCTGAGCATCGCCAGGTGCACCCGCTCGCCCCGCTCGTACGAGCGGATGAACAGCGCCCCCGCCGACCTGGCGATCACCGGGATGTGCCGCACGTCCCTGGCCGCGAACCCGCGCGACTCCCTCGCCACCCGCATCCGGCGCATCTCGTCCAGGATCACGTCCATGTAGCGGAGCATGAACATGGCGATCTGCACCAGCAGCGGCGGCAGCCTCAGGCGCTGGGCGCCCAGCAGGATCAGCCGCGGCTCGGTGGTGGCCGCGAGCAGCACGCTCGCGACCACGCCCAGGGTCGCCTTGGCCAGGATGTTCCAGGCGGCCCACAGGCCCGCCACGCTGAGCGAGAGGCCCATGAAGGTCGCCCTCTCGCCGAACCCGATGAACGGGATGGCCAGCGCGAACACCACGAACGGGATCTCGACCGCCATCCGCCGCAGCACGAACCCCGCCGGGACGCGCGCGAGGGCCGTCACGGCGGCCAGGAGCACGGCGTACAGCCCGAAGGCCCAGAACCACTCGCGCGGGGTGGCGACCACCACCAGGGCGAACCCGGCCACCGCCACCAGCTTGCACTGGGGCGGCAACCGGTGCACGAGCGTGTCGCCCGGCCGGTGCAGCTGGTGATGGTGCCCCGCTCCCATCAGACGGAGACCTTCTCATGACTGCCGTCCCTGCCGGTGCCGCCGTCCTCGCGGCGGCGCACGGCGTAGAACACCCCGCCGCCGACGGCCAGGGTCACCCCGACGCCGATCAGCCCGGCCACGCCCACCGGGATGCCGCCCACGTCGCCGTAGTCGGCGAGCGGCTGCTCGCCCAGCGCGTGGTCGTCCGCCTGGCCGATGAAGCCCTTGTCCTCGGCGACCCGCTCCAGGCCGTCGGGCGAGGAGGAGGCGTAGAAGCTGACGACGCCCGCCAGCAGCGCCGCCACCGCGACTCCGGCGGGCAGGAACCAGCCGGGACGGCGGGCGGCGACCGGCGCCGAAGACGCGGAAGACCCCGAGGTGGCGGGGCTCCCGGGGGTGACGGTCACGTCGCCGTCCGCACCGCGCAGGACCAGCGGCGCGACGAGCTCGCGGGCGCCGTACACCAGGTCGGGCCGGATCGCCAGCACGGTACTGACGGTGACCGCGGTGATCAGGCCCTCCCCCACGCCGATGAGCAGGTGCACGCCGCCCATGGCGGCGGCGACCGTGCCGATCTCGATCGGCGCGGTGCCGCCGGCCCAGAACAGCAGGGTGAACGCCAGCGCCGAGGCCGGCACCGAGACCAGCGCCGCGACGAACGCGGTCGCCGCCACGGCACCCCTGTTCCGCACGCTCCGGGTGATCAGGCGGAAGACGCCCCACCCGACCAGCACGGCGACGAGACCCATCAGCGTGATGTTGACGCCCAGCGCGGTCAGCCCGCCGTCGGCGAAGAAGAACGCCTGCACCAGGAGGACCACGGCCACGCACAACACCGCCGTGTACGGGCCGACGAGTATCGCGGCGAGCGCGCCGCCGAGGAGGTGACCGCTGGTGCCCGCGGCGACCGGGAAGTTGAGCATCTGGACCGCGAAGACGAAGGCGGCGACCAGTCCGGCCATCGGAGCGGTGCGGTCGTCGAGCTCACGGCGGGCGCCGCGCAGGCAGACGGCGACGCCCGCGGCGGCCACCACTCCCGCCGACACCGAGACGGCGGCGTTGAAAAAGCCATCGGGTACGTGCACAACAAGCCTCCGAGGTGCGGATTTGCACCTAACTTTAGGCCATTGGCTTGTAGTTGCAAGAATGTGGCATTAACGAACGATACGTCTGATGAAAGTTCTGGGGCCGAGAGTGCGGACCACCGTGCTGAGCCGGCCCTTCCCCGCCGTGGCGTAGGGCCTGACACTCCACCGGATCGCGCCGCGCCACCACGTGCGCGGCTGCTCGATCACCTCCGGCACCGCCTCGATCCTGAAGCGCGCGGGCGGCCCGCCCAGGTCGAGCTCCAGGTAGGCGTCCCAGGTGCCTGGCCCCAGCCGCCCCATCGCCGGGGAGGCCGTGAACGTGCCGCCCGCGCCGACCGTGACCGGCTCGCGCCGCTCCCGGCTCGACTCGCGCTCCCGCCAGACCAGGGAGCGCACCGCGTCGGCCGCCGGGGCCGCCGCGCCCACGCTGACCTCGCCGTCGAGCACCAGCCGGTGCCCGGCCGCCCAGCGGGCGCGCACCAGCCTGGCGCCGCCCGGCACCGCGACCACGTGCCCGCCGATGTCGAGGCTGAGGTTGCCGTACGGGTGGGTGAAGTACGGAAGGGCGACGACGTCGCCGACCACGCGCGGCGCGGGCGGCGCGATCAGCCCCTCCCCGTCGGCGCCCAGGCGCGCGAGCCGGGGAACGCCCTCGAACGCGACGCTCACGTGGACGTCCCAGATGCCGGAGGACAGGGTGGTGACGTCGACGATCCCGGTGAACCCCGCGCAGTCGCCGGCCACCGGGACCACGACCTCGTCGGACGGGCCGGGGTCCACGTGCCGGCGCCGCAGCACCAGGGCGAGGTCCCCGCCGGTGATCTCCGGGCGGTCGTGGCGCTCCAGCGTGCTCAGCGCCACCTTGCCCGAGATGGCCAGCCGCCCCTCCCGTTCACGCTCCCAGCGAAGCGCGGTGAGCTCCCTGCGGACCGAGGCCGACTCGATGTGCGCCAGCCGCACCAGGCGGTCGATGTCCTGCAGCGCGGCGATCCGGCTCCGGTCGATCGCGGGGAGCCGCTCGCGGACCCCGTCGGTCAGCCACCGCTCGCACATGTCGGCCACCTCGGCGGCGATCTTCTTGCGCTCGACCTCCCCGGCCTCCAGAAAGGGCCTGCCGAGGTTGCCGAAGGCGTCCATCCGGAAGTGACGCCGCAGGAGGTGGTCACGAAGATCCCCGGGGCGTACGTGGGCGAGCATCAGCTCGATCGGCCGCCTGATCATCCGCAGCCAGGAGACCGGGTCGCGGCTCCCCTGCCGCTGCATGATGCTGGTGCCGTCCGGCCGGGCGACCAGGTGGTAGCAGTCGTAGTCGGCGACCACCGAGATCACGTTCGCGTGACAGTAGGCGTGGGTGGTGAAGACGACGTCCTCCCCCACCAGGAGCGTCTCGTCGAAACGGATGGCGTGCCGCTCCAGCATCTCCCTGCGGAACAGCTTGAAGCAGCTCAGACTGTTGTAGACCGCGCTGTCGCCGAGGGGCACCCGCTCGGCGTTCTCCTTGAACATCGAGATCGGCACCTTGCGGTCATGCCCGACGATCTTGCCGAGCACGATGTCCGAGCCGTTGCGGTCGGCCATCGCGAGCATCCGCTCCAGCGCCTGGGGGCCGAGATAGTCGTCCGCGTCGCAGAAGAAGACGTATCTGCCGCGCGCGTGGGAGAGCCCGACGTTGCGCGGGCGCCCCGCGCCGCCGGACGCCTCCTGCCTGACGACGCGGATCACCCCGCGGTGGCAGGAGGCGTACAGGTCGAGCAGCGCGGCACCACCGTCGGTGGAACCGTCGTCGACGACCACCACCTCCAGGGCGACACGCTGGATCAGCAGCGAGGTCAGGCACCTGTCGAGATAGGGCCCGCAGTTGTGGAGGGGGACGATCACGGTGACGTCGACGTCGGACCGGATCGCCTCCTCGCTCGTGATCTCGTGGCCGCCCCGCTCCACGCTCGTGCTGTCGCAGCCGCCCCGCTCCGTGCGGACTCGCTGGAGGATCGTTACTGTCACCGCCGCGCCCCTCGTCGGTCACTTTCCGCTTATCTAGCGTCTCAGTATGTGACGAAGGGTCGTCCGTACGGGGCGAATCCACAGGGTTGCCTCCCCGATCTGCCGGCACGGGAGACCGCACAGGGAGCGAAACGACCATTTCGTACGCCTTGCGGCGTACCGCGGATCTCGCTGGACCTCACTGGACCTCGTCACCGACCCGGGCGGGGGCCCCACGGCCGCCGCCCCGACCGTCGACGCCGAGGTCGTCGCGAGCGGGGTCGTCACGACCGCGCGGCCCCCGAGCCGCCCCGAGGCGCGCCCGGTGCCGGCGGCGCGACAGCCAGGCGAGGGCGTACAGGGCCGCCGCGACCGCGATCAGCGCCCCGAGGAAATGGAGCGGGAAGATGACCAGCGTGACGCTCCGCCGGGAGGTCCCGCCGCTGCCGGAAACCGACACCGTCGCGCGGCAGACGCACATGAACGGCGGATTCGCCCACCTGGCGGTGACGCTTCTGCCGACCCCGCGGGGCAGCGTGAAGTCGGGGAACGGCACGTCGTAGCCGTTCACCCCCACCTCCAGGCTCCGCGGGGCGAGGAAGTCGCGGTGAACGGTCCCGACGTTGTCGACGGTGGCGGTGAAGTCGATGGGGCCGCCCGTCGTGAAGCCACCGGAGGTGGTGAGGTCGCCGACGTTCACGGAGGTGTCGATCGGCCCCGGAACCGTGAGGTAGATCGGCGTCCCGATCACCCGGTCGAGCTTGATGTCGCCCCCGCCGGCTCCGGCGGGGACGGCGAAGAGCAGGGCCACCTGGTACCCGCCGTGCTCGGGCCCGGGCGGGGGGTCGATCCGCACGGTGACGCGCCGCTCCGCGCCGGGAGCGAGACGGAAGCCCGCCGGCGTGACCCTGAGCCAGCCGGCGGCGGAGTGGGGGGCGTCGTGCTCGAAGAGCATCTCACCGGCCTCGCCCACCGTGAAACCCGCCTTGTCGACGACCATGTCGACCGGCGACCGACCCCTGTTGACCACCTGGAACGACCGGGGTGCGTCGATCTCCTCCGGACCGACGACCAGGCGTGCCGGACTCACCGTCAGGGAGAAGTCCGGATCCGGGGCCGGGCCGGACGCGCCGGAGGCTCCGCATCCCGTCACCGACGCCATGCCGCCCACCACGAGAAACGCGACGATCCCGCGCCGAAGCCTTCCGGCCACCGCACATCCCCCTACCGTCGTGGAACGCCGCCGGGGCCCGCCCGGGCGGCCACGCCCCGGCCGGACACTCCACCGGACGCCCGGCCCGCCACCGCACTCGCCGTCACCGCACCCACGAGCACCGGCAGGACTCCGGGCACCCCTCGCCCAAAGATCCCTCAAGATCTTTTTCTCGACCCGTCTGCCGTCGACCCGTCCGAAGGGGAAGCGGGCCAGGGCCACGGGGACAAGGTGGATCCCCCAACCGGAGGAACGACCTTGGCCCCGTGGCCCGGGTCTGCTCGGCTTGTCCCGGGTCGATGGCGGGCGGGTGATCAGGCTTCCACCTCAGCCACATGCGGCCCTGCGTACGCGCTTCGGCGATCATCCCGGAGTCGGAGTGCCCCCGCCGGAGGCTTCAGACAGTTAAAGTGATCCCAACGCTTACTTCTCTGCTGACGTGATGGTGACCTTGCCATCACGTACTACGTCAACGACGTGGGTCCCCGACCGTAAGGGGTACGTGCATCCCGGTGCGCTGGGCCTGCAGCGTGGCCCGAGTTTTTTGATCTCAGGGATGGACGCCTTCGGCCGAAGGACTGGAAGAAGGCGCAATGGTGCCCGAATTACTTGGGCATGTCCTTGCTGGTCCTCCTGCAGTGCTGGTGGGGATTATCGCTTGGTCTTTGAGAGTCGTACCTGGTCAGATAGTTCGTCTGATTCTTGGTTCAAAAGCACTCAAGAAGGCCAGGACAGCCGATGTCCCTGCGGTCATGGAGGCGTTGGCTCGGTGGGACAGAGAGTCGCTGACGGCTCCTCCTACCGACGAAGCGGCATCCTCTGACCAACCTCAGCAATAGGCAGGAACGTTTTCGCGCGCGGTACGGCTTACAGCACGACCGCGCGCCCACGCCGAACGCCCGGCCGGCGGGCGGGCAGCTGAGGGCCGGGTACGGCGGCGCGCCGCCGCTTGATAGCCCATACGAACAATTCGGCAAGTCACCCGTGAAGCTTTGACGACCCGGGCAGACGAGTGCCGTCGTGGTGGCGGACGGCCGGCGCCTGGTCGTGGTGCACGGCGTCGAGGACGCGGATGGCGAATGCTTCGGATGCGAGTTCCCGGACCTCGTCCGCGGTGACCCAGCGGAACGCGCGGGCTTCGTCGGTCTCGGTGAGCCGGCCACTGATGACCTTGCAACGGAAGACCAGGGCGACGATGCCACGCGTCATGTTCTTGTAGACGCCGGTCAGGGTGACGGGTTCGACCGTCAGACCGGTCTCTTCGCGGATCTCCCGAAGCAGACCCGTGGTGATGTCCTCGTCTCGCTCCAGGACGCCGCCGGGTGCTTCCCAGTGGTCGTTGTCTCTGCGCTGGATGAGAAGTGCGCGGCCTTGGTCGTCGATGATCACGCCTGCCACGCTGACGGAGTGCTGCGGGTGGTGGTGATCCATCGGATGTCCTCCGGGGCTGCTGATCGCTATTCTCAAGAGGTCGCATGGCATGACGGAGCAACCATGCATCCCACGCGGCGGCAAGGGGTGGATGTACGTCAGCCGGCGGCGTAGCCTGATCGGCGGTCTGCCGGGGACGGCTGATCCTTGGCGATCTTCAAAAACTCATCCACTGCCCGTCGCGAGGGCGGGGGCTCATCGTGCTGACCCTGTCTGACGAGTGCCCCGGAATCAGCCCGCATGCGCTTCTGGCTCAACATGATCATGTGAATCCGGAGTGGCGGAAGCCGAACGGGGCTTTGGGGCGGGCGCAACCGGAGTCGTGGACGTGTGGATGTCGGACCACGATCTACGAACTCCGTGTTGGTGCTGGGCAGACAACCGCTATCCCGCCGACCCGCCCGTCACGTTTCAAGGCGCGTTTAGGGTGTGGCCATGAGCCGATGGATGCGCGCCGCCGCCGACACCGGCCTGGCGATGCTCGTCGGGATCCTGGTGGGCATCGCGATGAGCGTGGCGACCGAGCCCGTGCTCGGATCACGGCCTCCCGACGCGATCGCCTACGGTCTCGCCGCGGTCATCGGAGGGGTTCTCCTGTTCCGCAGACGGTCGCCGCTGGGAGTGCTCCTCCTCACGGCCGCGTGCCTCCTGCTGTACTACGGGCTGGAATATCCAGGAATCACCCCGGCCGTTCCCCTGGCTCTCGCGCTCTACACCGCGGCGTCGGGAGGACTGCTGGTGTGGTCGCTCGGTGTCGCCGCGCTCTTCGTCGTGCTGGGGCTGACGATCCGCCCCCTGCATCTCGGCGAACCGATCCTGCCTGTGCTCACGGACATGACGGCCCAGGCAGGGCTGCTCCTCGCCGTCGTCCTGCTGGGTGAGACCATGCGCAGCCGGAGGGTACGGCTCGCGAAGGCCGGGGAGCGGCTGGCCCTGGTGGAGGCCGGGCGGGAGCGCGAGGCGGCCCGGCGGGCGGCGGAGGAGCGGCTGCGGATCGCCGGGGATATACATGACGTGCTGAGCCACACGATCACCGGGATGACCATCCAGGCGGCGCTGGCCGACGAGATGCTCGACGATCGGCCGGCCGACGCGCGGACGGCTCTGCGCGCCATCCGCACGGCCGCCAGAGAGGCCACGATCGAGCTCAGGTCGGCCCTGGGACTCCTCAGGGCGGACGACGGCGAGACCCCGCCGCGCGTACCGGCTCCGGGCCTGGGCCAGGTCGGCGAGCTGACCGAACGGGCGCGGAGCGCCGGTCTGGAGGCGACGGTCATCGTGAAAGGTGAGGCACGGCGGCTGCCTCCCGCGGTGGACCTCGCCGCGTTCCGCGTCGTGCAGGAATCGGTGACGAACACGATCCGGCACGCGAACGCCGGCACGGTGCAGATCACCCTGGCCTACGAGCCGGACGCGCTCGAGGTCGAGGTCGTCGACGACGGACGTCCCCGCGAGGGGCGCGACCGGAGAGACGAACGCCCGGAAGCCCGGGGGACCTCGGGATACGGGCTCAGCGGGATGGGAGAGCGCGCCTCGTCCCTCGGCGGAACGCTCACGGCGGCGCCCCTTCCCGGTGGCGGATTCTCCGTCCTCGTCAGGTTGCCGATCGGAGAACCCGCGTGATCCGGGTACTGATCGCCGACGACCAGACGATGGTCCGGGTGGGCCTGCGCGGCCTCCTGGAGAACGGCGACGACATCAGGGTCGTCGCGGAGGCCACGACGGGGGAGGACGTGGTCCGGCTCGTACGCGAGCTGCGCCCCGACGTGGTGCTCATGGACATCAGGATGCCGATCATGGACGGGCTGGAGGCCACCAGGCGGATCGCCGGGGACGACACGCTGTCCGCGGTTCGCGTGATCGTGCTCACGACTTTCGATCTCGACGAGTACGTCATGGACGGCCTTCGCGCGGGCGCGAGCGGCTTTCTCACCAAGGATGTCGAACCCGCCGACCTCCGGCAGGCGGTGCGCGTGGTCGCCCAGGGAGAGGCGCTACTGTCCCCAGCCGCGACCCGCCGGTTGATCGCCCGGTTCCTCGCCCAAGAGCCGGCCCCTCGGGACACGGGCGCGCTCGGCAGGCTCACGGGCAGGGAGCGCGAGGTCATGGCGCTCGTGGCGGCCGGGCTGAGCAACGAGCAGATCGGTGAGCGCCTGTCCATGAGCCCGGCGACCGCACGCACCCACGCTCACCGGACGATGGTGAAACTCGGCGCGCGCGACCGGGCCCAACTCGTAGTGATCGCCTACGAAACCGGCCTGGTCCGCCCCGGACACGCCTGACAATCCAAATACGCCCGACAACCACGGCGCGCCACACAGCCAGGACACACCCGGCACCGTACGGCTCCCACCCGGCCGTCCATACGGTGATCCGCGTAGCCGGTGTCGGCATCGGGCGGATGCGGGCGCCCCCGCCGGGAACCTAGCGTCGGCGCCCATGTACGAGTTCGCGGTGAATGTCGACAGCATTTTGGTGATCCTGCTCCTCATCGTCTGGGGCGCCGCGGGCCTCCTCTCGGGAGGTCTCTCAACGCGCCGCCGGACCCGGCTCCTACTCGCGCTGATCGGCGCGGGGACGGTTGTCGTGGTGGCCCGGGGGATCGGCACCGGCCTGCTGTGGTCGAACGGCTGGGTCTTCGTCGCCGACCGGGTACTGGTGGCACTCCCCCTGCTCGCCGTCCCGATGGTGGCGATGTTCGCGCTGGCCGTCCCAGCACTGCGGCGGATCGCCGGTCGACGTCAAACGACGAACGGAACGGCGGAGACGGCGGAGGCAGCAAGGACGGAGAGGACACCGGGGACGGCGGGAGCACCGCCGGCGCCCTTCCCGGTTTCCGTCCGGGTCTCCGTGCGGACGACCGCGGCGGCAGCCCTGCTCGGCGCCTTCATGGAGTACCTCTCCCGTCCGCTCCCGCCGTACGGCGCGGACATGGCGATCTACGCGGGCGTCCTCCTCGTGGCAGCGGCGGCGTCCCGGGGGCGAAACCCCCGTCCCCGCCGGGCCGGGACCAGGCGGGCCGTGGCCGTCACCGCCCTGGTGGCGACGGCCATCACCGGCGCGGGCGCCTACGAGATGCGGACAAGCCTCCTGCCCGACCGGATGTCCATGATGGGCCACGGCGACGTGGACCACGGAGGAGGTCCCGGCGGTTCCCACCACGGGAGCCGGGCATCGGGCACCCCGGCCGTCAAGGCCGTCAAGGCCGTCAACGCCACCGACCTCACCGGCCCGCGCACGGGCACCCCCGACCGAGCGTTCACCCTGACGGCCCGGGAGACGAGCATCCGGCTCGGCTCCGGCGCCGTGCTCGACGCCTGGACCTACGATGGCCGGGCACCCGGGCCCGCGCTGACCGTACGCGAGGGCGACCTCGTCCAGGTGACGCTCGTCAACAGGCTTCCCCGCGAGGGGGTCACCATCCACTGGCACGGCCTGGACGTGCCCAACGCCGAGGACGGCGTCGCGGGCGTGACCCAGGACGCCGTGCAGCCGGGTGAGAGCCACGTCTACCGGTTCCGCGCCGACCAGGTGGGCACATTCTGGTATCACACCCACCAGCGTCCCCTCGTCGGCGTGCGGCGCGGGCTGTTCGGCTCGCTCGTGGTACTTCCCCCAGAAGGCACCACGGGCGAGGACATCACCGTGATGGCCCACAACTGGGAGCGTCCCGACGGGCTGGTCGCGGCGTTCGGCACGTCGGACACGCTCGACCGCCGGCCGGTGAGACCCGGCACCCCGGTACGGCTACGCGTGATCAACACCGACAGGAACGCCTGGTCGGACGTCGAGTCCAGGAATCTCGTACTGCTGGGCACGCGCTTCCGGGTGGCCGCCATCGACGGAGTCGACCTCGACGGCCCCTCCGAACTCGACGGGGTGCGGCTCTCCGTGGCCGAGGGCGGCCGGTACGACCTGACCTTCGTCATGCCGGACCGGCCGGTTCTCCTGGCCGACCTCGCCAACCCTCGGGCCGGACTGCTCCTGAGCCCCGGCTCGGACGGCCCGGTGACCGCGCCCTCGATTCCGTCTGACGCGCCGCTCTTCGACCCCGCGACGTACGGCACGCCGGCTCTGGTCCCCTTCACCCGCTTCGACCGCGATTTCACGGTCATCATCGACGACAGGATCGGCTTCCACGACGGCACCCTCCATTTCCTGCCCACCGTCAACGGGCGCAGCTTTCCTCATACCCCCGTCCACATGGTCCGGCAGGGTGAAGTCGTCCGTATGACGTTCGTGAACCGCAGTCACCAGGTCCACCCGATGCACCTGCACGGGCACCACGCCCTCGTGCTTTCCCGGAACGGCCGCCCGAGCACCGGGAGCCCCTGGTGGATCGACACCCTGGCCGTCCAGCCTGGCGAAACCTACGAGATCGGATTCCGCGCGGACAATCCCGGCGTCTGGATGGACCACTGTCACGACCTCGGCCACGCGGCCGACGGCATGGTGACGCACCTGGCCTATGAGGGGGTCTCCACTCCCTACGAGATCGGACACGGAACCCCCAACCAGCCGGAGTGATCGGGTCGCGGGCCCAACTCGCGGGAATCGAATCCCGCTGTCCCTGCGGCCGGTTCACGGAGTGAGGACGATCCGGCCGCGAAGGCCCCCTTCTCGAGCAGGGCGTGTGCGGTCCGGGCGTCGTCGAGCGGCAGTGTCCGCGCGGCTACCGGGCTCCCCGATCTCCATTTCCACGATCTCGCCACGTCGGCAACACTCTGGCCGCCTCCAACGGGGCGAGTCTCAAAGAGCTGATGTCCCGCATGGGGCACTCCTCCATCCGGGCGGCGCTGATCTACCGGCACGCCGGTCAGGACCGTGACGAGGCCATCGCGGAGGCCCTGGTCAAGGCACTCAAGGGGGCACGCAAGACGGCCACGAAGAAGGCATCCGTCACCCCGACCGGGGAACGCGCCCGCACCGTCATTAGGAACGAAGCCCTGGACCGTCGATCGCCCCCGGCCACCTTCGGAGATCAGCTGCCATCAGGCGATCGTGAGAGGTCAGCCCGGAACAGTCCACCCCCGCCGCGCATACCGGGGATCATGCCGCACGAAAGATCCCCAGACGCAGGCGAGCTGCCCCAGATCGCGTCACTCCTCGCCGGAGAACCGCTCCCACGCGGACTGGCGGGTGATCCCGAGAGCTTCCCCGAGCCTGGCCCAGGTGACGCCGCGCCGACGCAGTTCCTGTGCCCACGAGCGCAGGTCAGCCTCGGCCTGGTCGATATGCGCGGCGACGCGCGGAATATGGCTCAGCATCTCCTCGTCAGTCAGCGACTCCCACACGGGCACGCGCGGCCCTGCGGGACTTTCGGGGCTCCCGTCGATGATCGACGCGGACAGAGCCACGCACTCGTTGCAGATATACACTCCAGCACCGGCGACCAGCTTGTCGACCTCGGTGGACGGCTTGCCGCAGAAGGAACACCGAGCGAGTTCGGTCAGGGTGTCAGGCAGCGTCACAGCGCACTCCTAAGGTGTCAGGGCATCCCTGACACTGTATATTGTCAGGGGGTCCCTGACAACCCGTATGCGTATTGCACCGCTCTGAAGCGCCGCTGCCATAAGGCGAGCAGGGCTAGTTCGGCCGACGACGGCACGGCGGAGAGTAGATCTCTGTCAGGTGGCGGTGCGGCCCCGGTGCGGCGGGTTGGATGGGTGCGGCGCGCGAGCAGTGCGGCGGGCGGCCCGATTCCCGCCGCCGTTCGGGACCGGCGCCCACGCCGCACGCCCGGACGGCGGGCGGGTGGAGGGCCGTGCGGCGGCGTGCCGCGCCGCCGCTTGACGCGCGCGGCGCTGATCTACCAGCACGCCAGCCAGGACCGGGACAAGGTCATCGCCGAGGCGCTTGGGCAGGCGTTCAAACGGGCACAGGAAGCCATCGGGTACGCAACGGGCACGGAAGATCATAAAGTTTCCCTGAACGACGAAAGGCCAGGCCAACCGATATCGGTTGGCCTGGCCTTTCACATACGAGCCGACGAGGGGAATCGAACCCCTGACCTACAGTTTACAAGACTGTTGCTCTGCCGATTGAGCTACGTCGGCGCGGTCGCCAGTCGAGTGTAGTCGGCTCACTCCCCGTACGTCACCGAGGTATGCCCTGCCGATCGCGAACCGTTAGGAACGGCGGTGGCGGGCGACCTCGTAGAGGGCGATGCCGGCGGCGACCCCGGCGTTGAGGGACTCGGCGGCGGCATGCATCGGGATGCGGACGACCAGGTCACACGACTCGCGGACCAGGCGGGACAGGCCCTTGCCCTCGGAGCCCACGACGACGACCAGCGGGCCGTCGAGGAGGTTGGCCTCACCGAGGTCGACCGTCCCCTCGCCGTCCAGGCCGATCACGAACAGGCCCGCCTCACGGTACTCCCGCAGAGTGGCGGTGAGGTTGGCGGCGCGGGCGACCGGCAGGGTGGCCAGCGTGCCCGCCGAGGTCTTCCAGGCCCCGCCGGTGACCCCTGCCGAGCGGCGGGAGGGGATGACCAGGCCGTGGGCGCCGAAGGCGGTGGCCGAGCGGGCGATGGCGCCCAGGTTGCGGGGGTCGGTGACGCTGTCGAGAGCGACGATCAGCGGGACCTCCGCGGCCTCCTGGGCGACGCGGACCAGGTCGTCGGGATGGGCGTAGTCGTACGCCGGGATCTGCAGGGCGATGCCCTGGTGGATCCCGCCCTCGGTGAGGCGGTCGAGCTTCTCCCTGCCGACCTCCAGCATCGCGATGCCCCGGTCGGCGGCGATGCGGACCGACTCCTTGACGCGGTCGTCGTTGTCGATCCGCAGGGCCACGTAGAGCGTGCTGGCCGGAACCCCGGCCCGCAGCGCCTCGACGACGGGGTTGCGCCCGCCGATGTGCTCGGGCGCGTCGTCGCTCCGCCGGGTGCGGACCGGGGTGCGCGGGGAGGAAGACCTGCCGGTCTTCTCCTCGCGCTCGATCCGCTCGGTGCGCGCCTTGTCCTTGTGCCAGTGCCGCAGATGCGCCGGCGGGGTGGCCCCCCTGCCCTCCAGGCCACGACGGACGTTGCCGCCCGTGCCCTTGGTCGGACTCTTCTTCTTCGCGGGTCGCCCGGACCCTTTACCCCCACCAGCCATGGTCTATAGCGTACGGCCTGGTTTCACCGCGAGAGTTCCCAGCGTGGTCCCTGGGGGGTGTCCTCGACGTGGATGCCCGCGTGGGAAAGCTGGTCACGGATGCTGTCGGCGGCCGAGAAGTCCTTGCGCGCCCGCGCCGCCTGCCGCTGTTCCAGCGCGACGGCGACCAGCGCGTCGACGGTCGCCCGCATGCCGGTCTCGCCGCCCGAGGAGCGCCACTGCTCCGAGCGCGGGTCGAGACCGAGGACGTCGAGCATGTTCTGCGTCTCGGCGAGCAGCCTGGCCACCTGCTCCTTGTTGCCCTGGGCCAGCGCGACGTTGCCCTCGCGGACCACCTCGTGCACCACGGCGAGCGCCTGGGGGGTGCCCAGGTCGTCGTCGAGGGCGTCGGAGAAGGCCTGGGGAAGCGGCGCGTGGGCGTCGACGTCGTGGATGACCTCGGCCGCCCGGGTGACGAAGCCCTCGATGCGCTGGTAGGCCGAGGCGGCCTCGAACAGCGCCTCCTCCGAGTAGTCGATCGAGGAACGGTAGTGCGGGGCCGCCAGGTAGTAGCGGAGCTCGACCGGGCGGACCTTCTTGGTGACCTCGGGGACCAGCAGGGAGTTGCCGAGCGACTTGCTCATCTTCTCCGCGCCGATCTTGAGCATGCCGTTGTGCATCCAGTAACGGGCGAAGCCGTCGCCGGCCGCCTGGGACTGGGTCAGCTCGTTCTCGTGGTGCGGGAAGATCAGGTCGACGCCACCGCCGTGGATGTCGAAGGTGGACCCGAGATACTTGGTCGCCATGGCCGAGCACTCCAGGTGCCAGCCGGGGCGACCCCGGCCCCACGGGGTCGGCCAGGTCGGCTCACCGGGCTTCTCGCCCTTCCAGAGCGCGAAGTCGCGCGGGTCACGCTTGCAGGAGTCGGTGTCGGTGTCGCCCGCGGCCCGCATGTTCTGGAGCTTCTGGTTGGACAGCGAGCCGTACCGGTCGGCGTAGGACATGACGTCGAAGTAGACGTCGCCCTCGGAGGCGTAGGCGTGTCCGGCGGCGATCAGCCGGTCCATCAGCTCGATCATCTCGGGCACGTGGCCGGTGGCACGGGGCTCGACGGTGGGGGGCAGGCAGCCCAGCACCTCGTAGGCCCAGGTGAAGGCCCTCTGGTTGCGCTCGGCGACGGCGAACCACGGCACGTTCTCCGCGGCGGCGACTCTAATGATCTTGTCGTCGATGTCGGTGACGTTGCGGCAGAAGGTCACCTCGTAGCCGGACCTGATCATCCAGCGGCGGAGCACGTCGAAGTTGACGCCCGAGCGGATGTGCCCGATGTGCGGGGGAGCCTGCACGGTGGCACCACACAGGTAGATCGAGGCCCGGCCGGGTTCGACCGGGACGAATTCGCGGACAGTGCGTACGCTGGTGTCGTATAGCTGCAGGCTCACGAAGGCAAGGCTAATGCCTCACCTCCCCTCACAAACCGAGTTGCGGGACGTTGAAGACACTCAGCAGAGTGTTTTATGACCATTGGCGGCGAATGTCGCCCAGTTGGTCCGGCAGAACGGCATCGCGACAGAAGATGCGGCCGATAGTGATCCTGACGACCATCCTCTCCACCTGGAGATTCCGCTCGCCCCACCCCTCCCCCGGTCTTCGCGTGTCATCTCCCGGGCGAACGCCCCGTCGGGATCATCCTGTCGAGGCGGCCGTCCCTCTCACCTCCACGCGGCGATGACATGGACGAGGTGGCGGTAAGAGCCGGCGCGGTCGGACACCGCGACGGCCGTGCGCGGGTCGCGCGAAGTCGACACCCTCACGCCGTGCCCTGACCGTCGAGAAGCCGAGAACACGACGCTGTCCCCGACCGTCGACATCAGGATGTCGCCCCTGTCCGTCTTCGCCCGGACGGCACTCGCCCGCAGGCTGTCGACGCCGTTGAGACCCGTCACGGGGCGACGTTCGCCGCGTCGGACATCTCGCGCACGGGATCGGATGATTTTGCCGGCCCTCTGCCTCGACCGCCTTCGAAAAACTTCCCCGATCATGCTAGATGCCGATTCTGTAGGCTCAAAGGGCCATGGACGTCAAATCCCCCGGGGCGGCAGGCTCGATCTCCCGCCCGTCCCCGCCCCCGCCCCTGCCCATCGCCGCCGAGCCGAGCCGGGTGGCCGTCGCCCTGCGCCGCGCCGGGATCGCCGTCACCGGAGTCGGCGTGGCCGCGCTCACCGCCGCGGCCTGCGTGCTCTCCTTCGAGGATCTGCGCGCCCTCGCCGTGGCGGGCAGGGCGCCCGTCGGCCTCGCGTATCTGTATCCCGCCGCCTTCGACGCCCTGCTCGTCATCGCGATGATCGGCGTACTGCTGCTGCGCGGCGGACGGTGGCCGGTACGGCTGCAGGCGGGTGTGATCCTGACACTGCTGTTCGCCGGCGCGGCCGCCGCCGAGGTGTCCACCGCCATGCGGATGGCGGTGGACGAGGGGCGCGCGGCCGTCGTGGTCGCCGTCGCCCCCTGGGTGATGCTGATCCTGGCCCTGTGGCTCTGGCTCCTGCTGATCAAACACGCCGCCGCCCGGAGGGCCGCGAGCGACGCGGCCCTGTCCGGCCTGCCGTCGTCCGAGCGCGACATCGTGCCGTTCCCCGAGGCGAGCCCGGCGGCTCCGAACCGCCCCTCCGCGCCCGACCCCGGGGAGCGGTGGCAGGACCCGCCGGCCCACCCTGAGCAGCCCGTCCGCCCTGGTCACGAGGAGCATCCGGGTCACGGAAGCCGTCCGGGCCATGGGGACCACCCCGGTCACGGGGACCGCCCCGGTCACCCGATGCATCCAGGGCATCTGGTGCACCACTCCGCGGCGGAGATCATGCTCGACCCGCATTCCGCGCCGCCCCTGGAGGCCGCCCCGCACCACGACCTCCCGGTGGGAGAGCCGGTGGTCGGTCCCACCGCGGCACCGGAGACACCCGAGGTCACCGACATCCCGCAGGACCCGCCGTCTTCGCGGGAACCCGCGGCCCCCCGGCCGGGCAAGCCGATGCGCTGGGGCGACCTGGTCCGGCCGCGCCAGGGCGACCTCCTCGTCCACCCGCCCCGCCCGGCCGTACGAGCACCCGAGCCTGAGAGCGGCGGCAGGGTCAGCGAGCGGGTGGAGACGTGGGACAGCGACACCGACCTTCCCCGGGAGCAGGCGGCCGAGGTGAGCGAGCGCGACGCCGACACCCAGCCGATCCTCGCCGTGAAGGACCGCCCGGCGAGTGCCCCACCGGGCGGGACGGCCACGGAGCCGGCGGCGACGACGCCCGCGGAGAGCGCCGCGAAGGCGCCTGTGGCGAGGGAGAGGCGCACCACGGGCCGGAAGGCCGGAAAGTCCCCCGACCCGGCGCACGGCGCCGAGGCCGCCGAGGCCGGGGAGGAGGCCGAGGCGCGGTCGCACGACGAGGACGGCGCCGCGGCACCGCCCTCCGGGCGGATGCGCAGCACGCCCGTACCCCCGGGTGAGTGAGAGATCGGGGGCGCGTCAAAGACGAGGGCGAGCGGGGGGCGGACCTGGACGCGGGAGGCGGATCCGATCCGTCTCCAGGCGGCCGTCGAGCACGACAAGAACCCCGAGCCTGACGTTCCGGCGACCCGGCTCCCCTGCGACCCGGTGACCCGTCGATCCGCCGACCCGGTGCCGCGCAACCGGCCGCGACCGCCCGCCGGACAGGGCGCCAGGGCCCGGCCATGTCCGGTGCTCCGGTCGTACGCCCGTCGGGTCAGCTCCGGGGCCTGGGAGGAGCTGACCCGGTCTTCGGGCCGTCGCTCAGCGAGGTCTCTCAGCCGGGATGGCCGAGACCGCTGAGATCGGCTACGTGGTCGGCGTCCCTCCGGCCCCGTCCACACCCCGCCGCCGCCCGGCCGGCGAAGAGGCCGGCCGGGCGGCGGCGGGGTCTGTGCCACACGCCGCGGTGGAACCGAGCGGCGGTCTCCTGCCGGAACCACCGTTCACCACCGGGTGTTGGACCGGCCCGCAGCTATTCGCTCACACATGTGTGAACGGCGCCCCGCTGCGGACCGGCGATTTGCTCACCTCCGGGCCCGGGCCAGGATCGGCCGGAAGCCGGTTCGGCACGCTGCTCGAACCGGCCTTGAACGACCGAGACCCGCTCGGCAGATCAGATGGAACCGAGCGGGTCTTCTCCTGGAGCACGATGACATCGTGCGCGTCACCGCGATTGCCTCCGGACCGGAGGGGGTCCAGTCGAGTCTCGGCGAGGTCACCGGGATGGTTCACCCGGGGTGTTCGCTAGACCCTGGAGCGCTTGAGACCCGCGACCAGGCCGACACCGACGATGGCGAGGCCCACCTGCATGACGAGTTCGATCCAGTCGATACCGTCCGTGGTGGTGACGCCGAGGACCTGGGCGAGGGCGGTACCGATAAGCGCGGCGACGATGCCGACGACGACGGTCAGGATCACTCCGATCGCCTGCCTACCGGGAAGCAGGAGACGGCCGAGGGCGCCGATGACCGCGCCGATAACGATTGCCCCGAGAATGGACGCGATAGTCATATTCAACCTCCCAGTGATCGTGAGACCTTCACTCTCACAGGGAGGTGGCTACCCCCTGAGTCACGGTTATTCCTAACAGTGGCAAAAAATCCTTCAGTGCGTCTTTCTCGCCTGCATCTGGACGACGAGGAGCACCGCGAGCACCGCGAGTGCCAGCTGGATGATGTGCTCCCACCAGTCGATCCCTCGCGTGTTGGCCAGACCGAGCGCTCCGGCGATGAGCGAGCCGATGAGCGCGGCGACGATGCCGACGATGAGCGTCAGACCGATGCTGATGTTCTGGCGCCCGGGAAGGATGAGACGCGCCAGGGCACCGATGATGGCGCCGATGATAATTGCGGAGACAATCGAGACGATCATGTCCGGCTCCCCCTGTTACGAGACACGGTCACCAAGGGGTTACCCAGCGCATTCATTGATCACGCTAAAAGAAGGGGTGGCCCGTACCGCGCCAGTAACGGGCCACCGCCTCGATATGGATCGACGAGCATTCCGCGCCGCCCGCCGGAACGTTTTCACGTTCCGTATGGAAGACGTCTGACACCCGCTACAGGTTCACCACGATCGCGGTCGCGACGGCCGCCACGCCTTCGCCGCGCCCGGTGAGGCCGAGCCCGTCCGTCGTGGTGGCGCTGACGCTCACCGGAGCCCCCACGGCGGCGCTGAGAGCCTTCTCGGCCTCGACGCGACGGGGGGCGAGCTTGGGACGGTTACCGATCACCTGGACGGCCACGTTGCCGATCTCGAAGCCCGCGGCACGCACCTTGCGCGCGGTCTCCTCCAGCAGGGCGGCACCCGAGGCGCCCGCCCACCGGGGATCGGACGTGCCGAACAGGCCGCCGAGATCACCGAGACCCGCCGCGGACAGCAGGGCGTCACAGGCGGCGTGGGCCGCGGCGTCACCGTCAGAGTGACCGGCCAGGCCGGTCTCGCCGGGCCAGTGCAGACCGGCGAGGTGAAGCTCGCGGCCAGAAGCGAACGGGTGGACGTCGACCCCGACGCCCACCCGTGGAAATGTCTTGTTCAGGAGTTGAGAACCTCGTCCAGCAGGGCCTCGGCCTTGTCCTCGTTCGTCTTCTCCGCGAGCGCGAGCTCGCTGACGAGGATCTGCCTGGCCTTCGCCAGCATCCGCTTCTCTCCTGCGGAGAGTCCGCGCTCCCTGTCTCGCCGCCACAGGTCGCGAACGACCTCGGCAACCTTGTTGACGTCGCCGGACGCCAGCTTCTCAAGGTTCGCCTTGTAGCGTCGGGACCAGTTCGTGGGCTCTTCGGTGTGAGGCATTCGAAGCACGTCGAAGACGCGCTCAAGGCCCTCTTGTCCGACGACATCGCGAACACCGACGAGTTCTGCGTTGTCAGCCGGCACCTGGACGGTAAGGTCGCCCTTGTCGACCTTAAGAACCAGGTAGGTCCTTTCCTCACCCTTGATGGTTCGGGTCGTGATCGCCTCGATCCGAGCAGCCCCGTGGTGGGGGTAGACGACAGTGTCGCCGACCTGGAAAGTCATGTGACAAGTACCCCTTCCGCTGTACTCAAGAGTACCACGTATCCACAGCCTCCCGGAACAGTGAAATCACCATAACTGCAGGTCAAAGCCGCATCTTATGACTTGACAAGTGCCCAAGTGTGTGAATCAAGGGGACAAAAAGCACTTATGACCTGCGTTCCGCGGCTTCGGATGATGAGGTGGGGCGGCGGGAAACCCGGTAAACGTCGCCGATAGGGTTGCCCTTGCCCTATCTCACGCGTGACAAGGAGAACTCGCACCGTGACCCGCAACATCCGCCACCGGGCGATCGTCGCCGCGGCGTTCCTCGCAGCCGCTCCGGCCCTGGCCGGCTGCGGTGCCGGATCCGACGCGATCACCAACAAGCCCTACTCGCCGACCGAGGCGCTCTCGGTCAAGACGAAGGGCATCGACATCTCCCAGGCCTTCTTCCTGGGGCCGGACTCCGGCGCGACGCTGCCGGCCGGGGCGGCCACCCCGCTCTACCTGTCGGTGGTCAACACCAACGCGGGCTCCGACCAGCTCGTCGGCCTCGGCGTCGACCCCGCCCTCGGTACGGCGAAGGTGAGCGCGCCCGTGACGCTCCCTCAGGACCAGCGGGTGAACGTCGGCAAGCCGACCCCCACGATCCTCGTCGAGGGGCTGAAGAAGCCTCTCAGGGGCGGCGAGGGCCTCAAGGTGCAGTTGCAGTTCGCCAACGCCGGCATCGTGCAGCTCACGATCCCCGTCATCACCCGCAGCCGCGAGTTCACCGCCTACCCGCAGGCTCCCGGCGCCTCCGCGGCCCCCACGCCGTCACCCACCCCCTCCGCCACCACCGGGGACGAGCACTCGGGCCACTGACCCTCCGGGGCCGGCGACGGCCTCCGGACACGCCGAGGGGCCGTACGGCGCGGGCACGCCGTACGGCCCCTCGGATCGTCCGGAGGCGAAGCGTCCGCCCGGACGGGCGTCGTCCCGGAAGCGGGCGATCGTCCGGGAACGGGCGGGACGGCCCAGACCTCGGCGGGTCGGACCTCCGAGGCCCAGACCTCGGCGAGTCAGACCTCGGCGGGGTCGAACTTGTAGCCCAGCCCCCGGACGGTGAGGATGCAGCGCGGGTTGGAGGGGTCGGACTCGACCTTGGCCCGCAGCCGCTTGACGTGCACGTCCAGGGTCTTGGTGTCGCCCACGTAGTCGGCGCCCCAGACCCGGTCGATGAGCTGGCCCCGGGTGAGCACCCGCCCGGCGTTGCGCAGCAGCACCTCCAGCAGCTCGAACTCCTTCAGGGGCAGCTGTACCGGCTCACCGCGTACGGCGACGATGTGGCGGTCGACGTCCATCCGGACCGGACCGGCGGCCAGCACCGCCGACTCCAGCTCCTCCACGTCGCCCTGGCGGCGCAGCACCGCGCGGATGCGGGCCACCAGCTCTCGCGAGGAGAAGGGCTTGGTGACGTAGTCGTCGGCGCCGAGCTCCAGCCCGACGACCTTGTCGATCTCGCTGTCCTTGGCGGTGAGCATGATGACGGGCACGTTGGAGCGCTGCCGGAGGGAGCGGCAGACCTCGGTACCCGGCAGGCCGGGGAGCATCAGGTCGAGCAGCACCAGGTCGGCGCCGTTGCGGTCGAAGGTTTCCAGCGCCTCCGGCCCGGTGGTGGCCACGGCCACCTCGAAGCCTTCCTTGCGCAGCATGTATGACAGGGCGTCGGAGAACGATTCCTCGTCCTCGACAACGAGCACGCGAGTCACTGCGCGGCCTCCAGGGGAATCGTGACTGTTGCTGGTTCCGTGACCGCCATGCCGCCGAAGGCGGGCAGGCGGAGGGTGAAGGTGGAACCGGAACCTTCCTTGCTCCACACCGTGACCGCCCCGTTGTGGGAGGCGGCCACGTGCTTGACGATGGCCAGGCCGAGGCCCGTGCCACCGGTCGCCCGCGAACGTGCCGCGTCGACGCGGAAGAACCGTTCGAAGATCCGCTCCTGGGCGCTCTCGGGAATGCCGATCCCCTGGTCGCTCACGCTGATCTCGACGGATTCGGTGTTGGGGCCCGCCGCGCGGGCGCTGACCACGACCCGGGTGTGCTCGGGGCTGTAGGCGACCGCGTTGTCGATGAGGTTGCGCAGGGCGGTGACGAGGAGCTCGTCGTCGCCCCATATCCGCAGGCCCTCGACCCCACCGGCGACGAGGGTGATGTCCTTGGCCGCCGCGGTGGTGTTGCAGCGGTCGATGGCCTCGTGCACCGCCTCGTCGATCAGGACCGGGCCCGGGGTGGGAATGGGCTCGGCGCCCTGGATACGGGAGAGGGTGATGAGGTCCTGGACGAGGTAGGTGAGCCGGGCCGCCTCGTGCTGCATGCGCCCGGCGAAGCGGGTGACCGCCTCGGGGTCGTCGGCGGCGTCCTGGATGGTCTCGGCCAGCAGCGACAGCGCGCCCACCGGCGTCTTGAGCTCGTGGCTCACGTTGGCCACGAAGTCGCGGCGCACCGCCTCGACGCGGCGGTGCTCGGTCTGGTCCTCGGCGAGGACGAGCACCTGACCGTGCGAGCCGAGCGGGGCGACCCGCACCGCGAAGTTGGTCGACTCCTGGCCGAACTTGTGGCCGGCCACCTCGATCTCGCTCTCGCGGATCTCGCCGTCCCTGCGTACCTTCCTGGCCAGGGCGAGCAGCTCGGCCGCCATCAGGTGATCTCCCTTGACCAGGCCGAACGCGCGTGCCGCCGAACTGGCCCGCAGCACGCGGTCCTCCTTGTCGAGCACGACCGCCGAGGACGGCAGCACGGCCAGCACCGAGGCGACCCCCTGCGGCAGCGCGCCGGGCTCGACGCCGTCAACCGGTGTCATCGCACTCCGCTGTCCATGGGTATGGCGGACGACCATCACGGCCAGCGCTCCCACGACGAAACCGGCCAGTGCGGCCAGGCTCGCCATCAGCTCACTCACGTGGTCCTCCCGTAGGCTTCACGCCCTCGATGGTAGGTCGGGCTTTTCCTGTTGAGGACTGCTAAGGGGGCATGACCACGGCCTTTCCCATAAAGTTCACTTTACGGTCGAGGTTCGTTCACCGTTACCGCCCTACGGTGAGTCTCATGCGCGACGCCTACCACGAAGAACTCGACGCCCTCACCGAGCGGCTGGTCGAGATGACCCGACTCGTGAGGTCGGCGATATCGCGGGCCACCACCGCCCTCCTGGACGCCGACATCCACCTCGCCGAGAGCGTCATCTCCCAGGACGAGGAGGTCAACCGGATCTTCGCGGAGATCGAGGCCTCGATCTTCGACCTGATGGCCAGGCAGCAGCCCGTGGCCGTGGACCTCAGGATGATCATCGCGGCGCTGCGGATGGGCACCGACCTGGAGCGCATGGGCGACCTCGCCGAGCATGTGGCCAAGATCGCCCGGTTGCGCCATCCCGAGTCCGCCATCCCGCCGGAGGTACGCTCCACCATCCTGGAGATGGGGCAGATCGCCGAGCGCCTCATCACCAAGACCGGCAGCTGCATCGCCTCGCGTGACGTGGAGTCGGCCCTGGAGCTGGAGTCCGACGACGACGCCATGGACAAGCTGCACCGGAGGCTGTTCAAGGTCCTGATGGCCCCCGACTGGAAGTACGGCGTCGAACCGGCCATCGACGTGACGCTGATCGGCCGCTACTACGAGCGCTACGCCGACCACGCGGTCCGCGTCGCGCACGACGTGGTCTACCTGGTGACGGGCTCCCGTCCCCAGGACACCTCCGCCTTCTGACCCCCGCCGCCCCTCGCGAACGTCTTCGCGAGAAGCCGGAAAAGGAGGGAGGGCCCGCCGGATCCGGCGGGCCCTCCCTCCTTTCGTCTGTTACGGATGGCTTTCTTCGGTTCCGGGATGCCGGGGCTATTTGCCCTGGTTGGCCACGGCCTCGATGGCGGCCTCGGCGGCGGTGGGGTCGAGATACTGCCCGCCCTTGGTGACCGGGTGGAAGGCGTCGTCCAGCTCGTACCGGAGCGGGATGCCGGTGGGGATGTTGAGCCCGGCGATCTCGTCGTCGCCGATCCCGTCCAGGTGCTTGACCAGTGCCCGGAGCGAGTTGCCGTGCGCGACGACCAGCACGTTCCTTCCCTGCGCGAGGTCGGGCACGATCTGGTCGTACCAGTACGGCAGCATGCGCTCGACGACGTCCTTGAGGCACTCGGTCCTCGGCATCAGCTCGCCCGGCAGGAGCGCGTAGCGGGCGTCACCGGCCTGGGAGAACTCGTCGTCGTCGGCGATCGGGGGCGGCGGGACGTCGTAGGAGCGGCGCCAGAGCATGAACTGCTCGTCACCGAACTCGGCCCGCGTCTGCGCCTTGTCCTTGCCCTGTAGGGCGCCGTAGTGGCGCTCGTTGAGCCGCCAGGACCGGGAGACCGGCAGCCAGAGCAGGTCCGCGGCGCCCAGCGCGAGGTTGGCCGTCTGGATCGCCCTGGTCAGCAGGGAGGTGTGCACCACGTCGGGACGCACCCCCGCGTCGAGCAGCAGCCGCCCGCCGCGGCGCGCCTCCTCCTCGCCCTTGGCCGAGAGCCCCGCGTCCACCCATCCGGTGAACAGACCCTTTGCGTTCCACTCACTCTCACCGTGCCGAAGCAGCACCAAAGTCGACATGCCGACAAGCTTAGTGGGCGCTTGCTTGGCGTCTCCGGCGCTCCACCCGGCCTGAACCCGGCCTGAACCCGGTCTGAACCCGGCCTGAACCCGCCCGGCCCGCCGGCGGACCCGGCCGCCCCAGCCCTCGGAGCCGGCCTTCGAGGGTTCGAGACGGTGGGACGGGGCGCCCTCAGCGCTCGGGGTCGGCGAAGCGGGCGAAGGCCTGGAGGTTGGCGAGCGACTCGCCGCGCTTGGCACGCCACTCCCACTCGCGCCGGATCGAGGAGGCGAAGCCCAGTTCCAGGGCGCGGTCGAAGCCCTCGTCGGAGTAGGTGAGCACGCATCCGAGAAGGCGGTCGACCTCCTCGTCGGTGACCGCCTCCAGCGGGACGCGGCCCACGAGATAGACGTCGCCGATGGGGTCGAGGGCGAAGTGCACCCCGTACATGGAGCCGTTCTTGGTGAGGAGCCAGCGGTAGAACTCGGCGTGGTTCTCGTCGGGCTGGCGGCAGAAGAACGCCTCCACGTGCAGTGCCTGGTCGCCGACGATCAGCCAGGTCATGGTGGCGAGCTTGTGCTGGCCGGGGAGCTTCACCAGGAAGGCCCCCGGCCGGGGCTGCTCGTAGGAGGCGTCCGCGCTCTTCAGCGCCGCCTCGATCACTTCACGCATGGGCCCAGCTTACGAGCGGGCCTCACGAACAGCGCGCCATCCGCTTCGCGGGCGCTCCGCGCGTGGACCTCACGGGCGGGCCTCAGGAGTTGACCGCGATCGGGAGGCGGTGCAGGTTCGTCATCGCCCCGGCGTAGACGTCCGCCAGCCGGGCCGCGGTGGCCGACCAGCCGAAGGCCGCCGCGTGGGCCACCGCGCCCGCCGACAGCGTCTCCCGCCAGGCGGGCTCGTAGACGAACCGGCGGAGCACCCGCGCCCAGTCATGGGCGTCGTGCCCCTCGACGAGCACTCCGGACACACCGTCGCGTACGGCGGTGCGCAGCCCGCCCACGGACGCGGCGGCGACGGGGGTGCCGCAGGCCTGGGACTCCAGGGCCACGAGACCGAAAGACTCGTTGTGGGAGGGGACGACGGTCACGTCGGACGCGCGGTACCAGTCGACCAGCTCGTGCTGGGGCGCGGGGGGAACGATCCTGACCACGTCGGAGATCCCCAGCGAGGCCGCCACGTCGGTGAGGTAGGAGGGCCTGGCCAGACCGTTGCCGCTGGGGCCGCCGACGCAGGCGACGACCAGCCTCGACCTGAGCGAGGGGTCGTCGATGAGCATCCTGGCCGCCGCTCGCAGCAGCACGTCCGGGGCCTTCAGCGGCTGTACGCGGCCCACGAACAGCAGCACGTGAGCGTCCTGCGGCAGCCCGAGCCTGTGGCGGGCCGCGCCCTGGGAGGCGGGCTGGAAGACCCTGAGGCTCACGCCGGGGTTGACGACCTCGACGCGGGCCGGGGCGGCTCCGTACAGCTCGACGAGTTCCCTGGCCTCGGTCGGGGTGTTGGCCACCAGGCGGTCGGCGACGTCCACGACCTGCTGCTCGCCCAGCACCCGGGCGGCCGGCTCCGGCCTGTCGTCGGCGGCGAGCAGGAGGTTCTTCACCTTGGCCATGGTGTGCATGGTGTGCACCAGCGGCAGGCCCCAGCGTTCCTTGGCCAGCCAGCCCACCTGACCGGAGAGCCAGTAGTGGGAGTGGATGACGTCGTAGCGGCCCGGCTCGTACATGGCCTCGGTGCGCAGCACCCCCGACAGGAAGGCGCAGAGCTGGCCGGGCAGGTCGCCCTTGTCGAGCTCCTCGTACGGCCCGGCGGTGACATGGCGGACCGAGACGCCCGGAACGATCTCCGCGACCGGTGGCAGGTCCCGGGATGTCTGCCGGGTGAAGATCTCCACCTCCACCCCGAGTTCGGCCAGGCGTTTCGCCACTTCGACGATATAGACGTTCATCCCGCCCGCGTCACCGGTCCCCGGCTGGTCCAGGGGGGACGTGTGCATGCTGATCGTCGCGACCCGGTTGACCCGCCGTCGCCTCACCGACACCACCTCCGAGAGGGCTCAACCATGGAAAAATCAGCAACATTCCCGACACATAGCCGCGCCAGGTCCGGGCGGGGCGGCCCCGGTGCTTCCTGGCAGGATGGGGGTCCATGAAGAGGACAGCTGTGGTGACAGGGGCCAGCAGCGGGATCGGCGAGGCGACGGCCCGCAGGCTCGCCGCCGAGGGCTTCGAGGTGGTGGCCGCGGCGCGGCGCAGGGAGCGGCTCGACGAGCTGGCCGCCGAGGTGCCCGGCATCCGCCCGGTCACCCTGGACGTGACGTCACAGGAGTCGGTGGACGAGCTGGCCGCCTCGCTCGAGCGCTGCGACGTGCTGGTGAACAACGCCGGGGGCGCGATCGGCCTGGAGCCCGTGGCGAGCGGGAAGGTCGCCGACTGGCAGCGGATGTACGACGTCAACGTGATCGGCACGCTCCGCATGACCCAGGCGCTGCTGCCCAGGCTGATCGAGTCGGGCGACGGCGTGCTGCTGATGCTGACCTCGGTGGCCGGGCTCGTCTCGTACGAAGGCGGCGGCGGCTACAACGCGGCCAAGCACGCGCAGACCTCGATGACCGAGGTGCTCAGGCTGGAACTGGTCGGTCAGCCGGTCAGGATCGTCGAGGTCGCCCCCGGGATGGTCCACACCGAGGAGTTCTCGCTGAACCGCTTCCGCGGCGACTCGGCCGCCGCCGGACGGGTCTACGAGGGCGTGCCCGACCCGCTCTCCGCCGACGACGTGGCCGACGCCATCGCCTGGTGCGTGACCCGCCCGGCCCACGTGAACATCGACCGCCTCGTCATCCGCCCCCGGGCCCAGGCCGCCCAGCACAAGGTCCACCGCGTCTGATCGTGCGGAGGCCAACGGAGAAGCCGATAGGAGCGATCACCAGGGGGACGACCGGGCACAACCGCCTGCGGCGGGCCGACCGCTGGGTCGTCGCCGCGCACGGCCGCCTGCTGCGCTCCGCCGTCCGCCCGCTGGTGGTCGACCTGGGGTACGGGGCCTCGCACACCACGACCCTGGAGATGTTCCTGCGGCTGCGCGCGGTCTGCCCCTCGGTCGAGGTCGTCGGCGTCGAGATCGACCCGGCCAGGGTGGCGGCGGCCAAGCCGTACGAGCGTCCGGGACTGTCGTTCACGCTGGGCGGTTTCGAGCTGCCGGTGGCGCGGCCGCCCCTGCTGGTCAGGGCGTTCAACGTGCTGCGGCAGTACGGGGAGGCGCAGGCGTGGGAGTACTGGGCGATGCTCTCCGAACGGCTCGCGCCGGGCGGGGTGATCGTCGAGGGCACCTGCTCGGAGGTGGGCCACCGCGCGGTCTGGGCCGGGCTCGACCGCTCGGGGCCCCGGACGCTCACCCTCTCGGCCCGCTTCGACGCCTTCGAGCGCCCCTCGGACCTGGCCGACCGGCTGCCCAAGACGCTCATCCACCGCAACGTCCCCGGCGAGCCCGTCCACGCCTTCCTGCGCGACTTCGACCGGGCCTGGGCCGTCAACGCCCCCCTGAGCTCGTACGGCTCCCGGCAGCGCTGGATCGCCGCCGCCGAGACGCTCGCCGGGACCTGGCCGCTGGCCGGGCACCCGCCGCTGGGCGGCCGGGCGCGCTGGCGGCTCGGCGAGATCACCCTTCCCTGGGCCGCGGTCGCCCCGAGGTGACCTCGAAACGTTGGTAAGGCAACCCTAAGTTGTTTACATATATTTGGTAAAGTCCGCGTATGGCAGAACTGCGGTTCGTGGTGGACCCCGAACTCACCCCGGCGCTCACCGGCGAGCTCGTCGAGTGCTGGACCGAGGTGGTCAACGCCGGAGGGTCGGTCGGCTTCGTCCCCCCGGTCACCTCAGACGACATCCTGGAGACGGCGACCGCCACCTTCGCTGCCTGCGACGCCACCCGCGACGACCCCGACCATCTGCTCGTCGGGTTCGACACGGAGGGCAGGGTGGCGTGCTGGCTGGTCCTGGGCGACGGGAAGTCGTGGCTGCGGGCGCACTGGCGCTGGGTGTGGCGCGTGATGGTCGATCCCAAGCACCAGGGCAAGGGCTACGGGACGCTGCTCATGCGCGCCGCCGACGACGCCGCCCGCGGCCTGGGCGTGGAGGCGCTGCACCTTACGGTCCGCGGCGGCACCGGGACCGAGGGCTTCTACGGCCGGCTGGGATACGTGGAGGTCGGCCGGATCCCGCGGGCGATCCGCCTCGCTCCGGGGGACGACCGGGACGAGATCTACATGGTCAAACAGCTGTGACGCACGTCACTCGACAACCCGTAGTACTACCCCTCGTGGTGCGGGAGTTAGGCTTGGATGCGTGAAGGGTCTCGGCGAGCTTGAACGCAGCATCATGGACATCATCTGGGCACAGCCATCTCCCGTGACGGCGCGGGAGGTCGGGCGTCTGATCGCCGACCGCGACCTGGCGCCCACCACCGTGATGACCGTGCTCGACCGGCTCACCCGCAAGGGGTTCCTGCTCCGCACCCGGGACGGGCGCGCGTGGCGGTACGCACCGGCGGAGAGCCGCGACGCCTACGTCGCGGAGCTTATGCTGGAAGCGCTGGATATGACCGGTGACCGGTCGGCGGCCCTCACCCGGTTCGCCCAGGCCGTCACCGGCACCGAAGCCGACATCCTGCGCAGGGCCCTGACGGACCTGGAGGAGCTGGAGGACGAGTAGATGACCGCGGCAGCCCTGGCGACGCTCGCCCTGGTCTGCGCGGTCGGCGCCTGGCGCTTCACCCGGGCGCGGTGGACCTACCGCGCTCCGCACGTGGCCATCGTCCTGTGGCAGGCGCTGGGGGTCACCTGGGGCCTGGCCGGGACGGGCGCCCTGCTCGGTTACGCGCTGAAGCCCTATGACGAGGGCGTGCTGCACGGACTGCGCGAGTTCGTGGCCTCCTCGCTCGCCGGCGGACGCGGGTTCCCCCAGCCGTACGAGCTGCCGAGGATCGTCGCGCTCGCCGCCGGGCTCACCGCGCTGGCCGTGCTGATCCTGGTGCTTCTCGCCGCGGGCGCGCAGACGTTCCGCGCCCGCCACCGCCACCGCACCCTGCTCGCCCTGATCGCCAGGGAGGACCCGGTGGTCCCCGGCGTGCGGGTGCTCGACCACCCGGGCGCCACCGCCTACTGCGTGCCCGGCCTGCGCTCCCAGGTGGTGGTCAGCGAGGGGGCTCTCAAGCTGCTCTCCGCCGACGAGCTGAGCGCGGTGCTCGCCCACGAGGCCGCCCACGTGCGCGAGCGGCACGACCTGGTGCTGTTGCCCTTCGCCGCGTTGCGCCGGGCGCTGCCCTGGTCGCGCGTGGTCAAGGACGCGCAGAGCGAGGTCGGCCTGCTCGTGGAGATGGCCGCCGACGACGTCGCCCGCCGCTGCTGCTCCGCGCGCCGCCTGGCGACCGCCCTGCTGCGCTTCGGCACCGCGGGCGCCGTCCCGGCCCCGCACGGCGCGCTGGGCGCCGCGAACTCCACCGCCGCCGTGATGGCGAGGGTCGAGCGCCTGGTGAACCCGATCCCGGTCCTGCCACGCGGGATCCGCTACGCCATCGTCGCCTTCTCCGTCGCCCTGACGTCGTCGGCGCCGCTGCTCTGGCTGGTCCCGTACTGAGACCCGCGCCGAGGCCCGTCGCGGGCCCGCACCGGGCCCCGCCGGAGCCGGTGCCGCGTCGACCCGCCTTGAAGATGCCGCGTTGAACCGCCTTGAAGATGCGACCGGCCCGCATACCGAACCCGGGTCTCACCCTGGAGTTCCGGCCGGATTCGTCCGTCTATAGCCAAACTCACCCCAAAGTGCTTGCAAGTGTTAGCCAACCCGTTTGCAATAGCAAGCACGATGCGGCAGACTCGACCCATGGCACTACCCAAGGTCGGCTCGATCGGTGAGTACATCCGCGAGCAGCGCACGCACGCGAAGATCTCCCTGCGACAGCTCGCCGCGGCGGCGGGGGTCTCCAACCCCTACCTGAGCCAGATCGAGCGCGGGCTGCGCAAGCCCAGCGCCGAGATCCTGAACCAGATCGCCAAGGGCCTGCACATCTCGTCGCAGGCACTCTACGTCCAGGCGGGCCTCATCGAGGAGCGCGAGCCGGACAGCGACGTGCTGACCGCGATCAGGGCCGACCACCTCATCACCGAGCGCCAGCGCCAGGTGCTGATCGACATCTACGAGTCGTTCCGCAAGGAGAACCAGCAGGCCGAGGCCCCGGACGACGACGCGCAGACCTCCCAGAAAGCACGTCTCGCACCGGAGCCCCGGCGGGGTGACGCGGACTCCTCGCCTGACGGCGAGGCGCCGCTCCCCGGGGAATACCTCACCGCGTTGAAGCCCTACGCGGTCCCCCCGAGCAACGGCCACATCACCGAGGAAACCAAGGAAGGTTAACCCATGCCCATCACCGCCGAAGTCAAGAAGCTGGCCGAGTCCAAGCCGTTCTACGCCGTCGCCGGGGCCGGCGACTTCGCCGTCGAGAAGCTCCTCGAGCTTCCCGAGCAGATCCATAGGCTGCAGGGCCGCCGCGAGGAGATCCGCGAGGCCGCGAAGGACCTCCCGGAGAGGGCCAGGCAGCTCGCCGGCAAGGCCGAGGGATACGCCAAGGACTTCCCCGTGAAGGCGCGCGACTACGCCGACCAGATCGCGGGCCGGGCCAACGAGCTCTACGAGGAGTTCGCCAACCGCGGCCGCAAGGTCGTCTCCAAGACCAGCGGCGAGATCGCCCTGGAGCTGGAGGAGGTCTCCGAGGCCGCCGAGCCCGCGATCGCCTCCGCCCGGACGCCCAGGAAGGGCACCCGCGCCTCGAAGCCCGCGACCGGCAGGTCCACCACGACCGGCAGGTCCACCACGACCGGCAGGTCCACCACCAGCGGCAGGTCCACCACCAGCGGCAGGTCCACCCCGCCCAAGGGCTGAGCGAGTCCCTCGCGGACTCCGGTTCCACGGCCCGCCCCGGCGTCGTCTCCGGTGCGGGCCTTCGACGTTCGAGGGCCCGCGCCCGGCGAGGGCGGGGAAGCGGGCCGGCACGAGCGGGCGCGAGAACGGGCCGCCGAGGTCGGCCGGTACGGGCCGAGGACGACGCGAACGGGGCTTTCGGCATTAGGCTGAGGGAGACCGGCGAGGCGAACGTTCTGGAGAGACGATGATCGAAATCCACGGTGCCCTGGACCTGGTCTTCTGGATCCTGGCCGTCGGAGTGTTCGCGCTGTCGGGCTGGGCGCTCGTGCACGCGGTGAAGACCCCGGCACAGGCGTTCGCGGTCACCGGCAAGCAGACCAAGAACCTGTGGCTGGTCATCCTCGGGCTGGCGGCCCTGTTCGGCTTCGCCGCCGCGGTGCAGTACCTCCAGGTGCTGAGCATCTTCACGATCGCGTCCGTCATCGCCTCGGGCATCTACCTGGCCGACGTGCGCCCCGCCGTGCGGGAGATCGGCAAGGGCGGGGGCAACCAGGGGCCGTACGGACCCTGGTGAACCGGTCCCGGCCCGTCGTTTCGCGCGGGCCCCGTGGACGACTCGGGAAAACCGGGTTGCCCGGCGAGGTTCCGGCCGGTAGACACACCGGATGATGTTCGCGCGCAAGCCCACGCTCGCCGGAGAGCACGTGACGCTCCGGCCGGTCGGTCCCGAGCACGTGGACGGCCTCTGGGAGCTGGTCAACGACCCCGAGACCGTCCGGCTGACCGGTTCGCACGGCAAACCCGACTACGAGGGGCTCAAGGCCTGGTACGGCTCGCGGGGCGAGCACGGCGACCGGCTGGACCTGGCGATCTGCACCGCCGGGGACGACGCCTACGTGGGCGAGATCGTGCTCAACGAGCTCGACGCCGACAACCTCTCCTGCAACCTGCGCATCGCGCTGATCGGCCCCCGGGCGTACGGCAGGGGGTACGGCACCGAGGCGATCCGGCTCACCCTCGACCACGTCTTCCGCACCACGCCGCTGCACCGGGTGGCCCTGGAGGTTTACGCCTTCAACGAGCGGGCAGCGCACGTCTACCGCAAGATCGGCTTCGTCCAGGAGGGCGTCTGCCGTGACGCTCTGCGTCTAAACGGGGAATGGTATGACTCCGTAATCATGGCGATACTTGCCCCTGACTGGGTTGTCAGGGAAATTTGACATACACATGGTGATTTTTCGGAAACATCTTTTGACACTTCCGAAACAATGCTAGGTTCACTGGGAGCGCTCCCACCTGTGCAGGATCTTGGTGTGGAGGAAGTTATGACCGATCTACCCACACTTGCCCAGGTCGCCGCAGAGGCAGGGGTCTCCCCCGCCACAGCGTCCCGGGTACTCACCGGTTCAGTCAGAGTCAGCACGTCGACTCGTAGGCAGGTGCATGACGCAATATCGCGTCTCGGTTACGTAAGACATCGCGCTCCCCGGGGCGGCTCCGGTCGCCGATCCGACCAGGTCGTGGCCATCGTGGTCTGCGAACCCGCGCACCGGCTCTTCACCGAGCCGTTCTACGCGCGGATGATCACGGCTGCGGAGGAGGTCCTCACCGGGCACGGCGTGCCACTCGCCGTGATGACCGCCACGGCGGCCACCTCCACCATCGCCACACCGCCGCTCGTCGCCGGAGGCATCGACGGCGTCCTGCTGATCGGCGCACGTGACAGGCATCCGCTCGTGGTGACCCTGGCCGCCTCGGGCATTCCGGTACGGAGTGCGGGCCGTCCCCCGGACGGCATCGACCTCCCCCACGTCGACATGGACAACCGCGACGGAGGCCGGCAGGCGGCGGAACACCTGCTGCTCGGCGGCCGGAGGTCCATCGGCGTCATCGCGGGTCCACCGGCCCTTCCGGCCGCCCGCGACCGGCTCGAAGGGTTCATGCAGACCCTCTCCCTGGCCGGGATGACCGGCGTGCCGGTCGCGTACGGCGACTTCAGCCACACGTCGGGAGTGCACGGCATGCAGTGGCTGCTGCGCAGGATGCCGCACGTCGACGCGGTCTTCGCCGCCTCCGACGTGATGGCGGCCGCCGCGCTGCAGACCCTGCGCCGGGCCGGCCGCCGGGTGCCGGAGGACGTGGCCGTCATCGGGTTCGACGACGCCCCCGCCGCCCGGCGGACCTCCCCCACGCTCACCACCGTCCGCCAGCCGGTGGAGGAGTTCGCCGCGCTCGCCACCCGGCTGCTGCTGCTCTCGATGAGCTCGGCCGGTGCTCCCCGTGACAATCCCGTCCTCCCCACTGAGCTGGTGGTCCGTGAGTCCGCCTGACCAGGTCGGGCTTCGCGCGGGGGACGTGCTCACCCGCAGGTACCTGTTGCTGGAGCGGATCGCGTGGGGTGGCATGAGCGTCATCTGGCGCGCCTTCGACCAGTCGCTCCAGCGGATGGTCGCCGTCAAGCTGCTCGACGGCGAGCTGGGCGTCGACCTGGGGGAGCGCGAGCTGATCCGCAGGGAGGCGCGTGCCACCGCGCGCCTCATCCACCCCGACGCGATCGAGGTCTACGACTACGGGGAGACCGTGACCTCGCACGGTCGCCTGGCCGCGTACGTCGTCATGCGTCTGCTGGAGGGGCGCCCGCTGTCGGACCGGATCAACGAGGGCCCGCTGCCGTGGGCGGAGGCTGCGACGATCGCCGCCAGGCTGGCCACCGTGCTGGCCGCCGCCCACGAGCGGGGCATCGTGCACCGGGACGTCACCGCCGAGAACGTGCTGCTGACCTCGGCGGGCGCCAAGCTGCTCGACTTCGGCATCGCGGCGTTCATCGGGGAGGACGCCGACGACCGGGCCTCCGACTACGGGACCCCTCCCTACGTGGCGCCCGAGCGGCTCACCGGCACGGTCGCGGACCCGGCGAGTGACGTCTACGCGCTGGGCGTGCTGCTGTTCGAGATGCTCACCGGCGATCCCCCGTACCCGGAACGGACCTGGGAGGAGATCGAGAACGTCCGCCGGGAGGGACCGCCGCCGGTGGCGGAGGTGCCGGGCATGCCCGCGCGGATCAGCGCGCTCTGCCAGGTCTGCCTGTCGCACCGGCCCGAGGCCAGGCCGAAGGCGCAGGAGGTGGCCGACGACCTGGCCGCGGCCCTCAGGCCCCCGGCCACGTCCCCGGTCCACTGGACGCGCGCGCACGGGCTGGTGGGCTGGACGGTGGTCGCGACGGTGGCGGCGCTGCTCGCGGGTCTCCTGGTGTGGAGCCGGATCTCCGGCTCCTACGAGGAACAGGTGGCAGCTCCACCGGGTCGGGGGACGGCACCGCCCACGGTCCTCGACCCCACCACCGCCTATCCCGAACCGGGCACGACGCCACGCCCCAGTCCCTCTCCGTCCGGCCCCGCCCCCAAGCGGGGCGGGTACGCGGCGGAATCCGCACCGGGGGTGGAGACGATCCCCTTCTCCACCCCCAATCTCAACCAGAGCGTGCGGCGCTTCAACGCGGTGCTGGCCAGGGGGGAGGACGAGGGCAGGATCCGCCCGGACGTGGCCCTGGACCTGCGGCAGGTGCTGGCCAACAGCGTCTGGGGCTCCCGCGACCTCGCCCCGATCCGGGGAAAGATCGCTGACCGCCACCGGGAGGGCTCGCTGCCCGACGACTTCCGCCACGCTCTGGAGGCTCAGCTCCTGCTCGTGTCGGTCGCGTTGACCGGCTAGGGAGCCGACCGGCTGGAAGGACGAAACACACGACCGGGCCCCCTCGAATCCTCGGGTGGAGGGGGCCCGGGTTCCGGCCGCCGGGGTTCGCGGTCTCGAAGCCGGCGGCCGGGCCGTGCGGTGCGCGATTCCCGCCGGCCCGTCGAACGCCGAGCCTCCCGCGGGCATGCCCGTCCCTCCCGCCACCCGCCACACCGGCCGGTGAAACTTTCACCTCGTGCCCGGCGGGGCGATCGCCGCACAGGGCGAGATGGGAGGGGTCGCGGCCGCCGTGGAAAGGCGCCGGCGATCCCGGCGGCGGTTGACGGGACCGGGGTGGGCGCCGAACCATGGCGAGCGCGACCGGCCGCACCTCTCGATCGCGGGGGCCCTCCCCTCGCGTACAGATCCCGTCCTCGAAGGGCCCTTGATGAAAGTCCTGCGTGTTCGCAGGTGGCCGGCGGCGCTCGCGGCGCTCGTGGTCACCTCGGCGCTGGCGGTCGCGCTCGGCTCCTCCCCGGCCGGTGCCGCGGGCGGAACCGGCACCGGCTACCTGCGCACCTCCGGTAACAAGATCGTTGACAGCACGGGCGCGACCGTCCGGTTGACCGGCATCAACTGGTTCGGCATGGAGACCGACAACAAGACCTTCCACGGGTTGTGGTCGAGCAACCCGTGGAGAGGCCAGATCGACAAGATGGCCTCGCTCGGTTACAACACCCTTCGCGTGCCGTTCTCCAACGACGCCCTCAAGCCCGGCGCGGTGGCCAGCGGCGTGAACGACTTCGTCAACCCGGACCTGGTCGGCGACAGCCCGCTGCAGATCCTCGACAAGGTCATCGCGTACGCCGGAAGCAAGGGCATGCGGATCATCCTGGACCGGCACCGGCCGACCGCGGCCGGGCAGTCGCCGCTGTGGTACGTCGCCGCGACACCGGAGAGCACCTGGATCAACGACTGGAAGGCGCTCGCCCAGCGGTACGCGGGCAACACCACCGTCATCGGCGCGGACCTGCACAACGAGCCGCACGCCGAGGGCACCAATCCGGCCGCCACCGGGGCGTGCTGGGGCTGCGGGGACACCGCTCGCGACTGGCGGCTGGCCGCCGAGCGGGCGGGCAACGCGGTGCTGTCGGTCAACCCCAACTGGCTGATCTTCGTCGAGGGCGTGAGCTGCCCGAGCGGTGGCCTGTCGAACGTCTGGGACAACGACCCGAGCAACGACGAGGACTGCGGCTGGTGGGGCGGCAACCTGTCGAAGGCCGGGGAGTTCCCGGTGCGGCTGAACGTGGCCAACCGGCTCGTCTACTCGCCGCACGACTACGCCACCTCGGTCTACCGCCAGACGTGGTTCGACGCGCCGAACTATCCGGCGAACATGCCCGCGATCTGGGACAAGTACTGGGGCTACCTCTACAAGCAGAACATCGCCCCCATCATGCTCGGCGAGTTCGGGACCACCATGCAGGCCGCGGTGGACAAGGTCTGGCTCCAGGAGCTGATGAAGTATCTGGGCACCGGGGTGAACGGGATGTCGTTCACCTACTGGTCGTGGAATCCCAACTCGGGTGACACCGGGGGCATCGCCAAGGATGACTGGACCTCCATCAACCAGGACAAGCAGGACATCCTCCAGCCGTACCTGATCCCGCCGGTCGGCGGCGGCACGTCCACCCCGACCCCCACCCCGACCCCCACGCCGACCCCGGGGACCACGGCCTGCGAGACGTCGTACGCGCTCACGAACTCCTGGCAGGGAGGCTTCCAGGCCGCGCTGACCGTGAAGAACACCGGGACCTCGGCCTGGAACAACTGGTCGGTGAGCTGGACCCTGCCGTCGGGGGTGACGCTCGGCAGCGGCTGGAACGCCACCGTCACGCAGAGCGGGACCACCTTCACCGCGAAGGCCCCGAGCCACGCGGCCAACCTCGCGGCGGGTCAGTCCGTCGTCGTCGGATTCACCGCCAACGGGCCCTCCACCCCCGGCGCGTCCGGGATCACCTGCACCTGATCCCCGACTCCCCGTTCCACGGAACCGTCGAGGGCGTGCCGCCGAGCGGCACGCCCTCTCGTGGTGTGAACCGCGGCCGAAACAAGGACGCGGCCCTTCGTCGTGCGGACGCCGCCCTCGCCGCCGGATCCGTCCCCGCCGGAATATCCCGTGTACCCCCACAAACAGCAACATAGCCATATCTCTCTTATATGCCTTGATAACTACGCAATAAAACATCCCGCATGTCGCATAACAGATACGACACCGCCGACCAGCGGAGCCAGAAAAACGGCATATCATCGGCAATACGCCTGGACGGAGAAATACCAAAAGAAAAGGATGGAACCGTGACAGTCATTGGTCACCCCCATATCGTTTCGCGAAATACCGTCCGTTCCCGGCCGGGGTCCTGACCGTCGCGGTCGCGCCGGGCCGTGTCGCCGTGTCGCCGTGTCGCCGTGTCGCCGCGACACCGCGTACGGCGAGCCCGGCGAGCCCGGCGACGGCGCCCCCGCTCGACACGACCGTGGACCACGCGTTCCTGGCGGGAACGACGGTCACCGACACCGGCGCCACGCTGAGCGCGGTGTGCACGTCGAGGGTGGCGGGCAGGCTCATCGCCGGTCCGCGCGTCACCCCCGGGACCGTCCATGTCCGGCCTTCCCGCGTTCGAGACCATCGAGGGCGTGCCGCCAGGCGGCACGCCCTCTCGTCGTGGAAACGGACCCGCGAACGCCACCGAGCCGCGGCCGGCGGAACGACATCCCACCGAATATCGCCAAAAACAACAACATGCCCGCATTTTCATTTGTCCACGAATAAGTAACGCGACAAAGCAAGCCGCATGTCGTACGGCAACCACGACACCGCCGATCAGTAGTCTCGGAAAAACGGCGCATCATCGGCAATGCGCCTGGACGGAGAAATACCAAAAGAAAAGGATGGAACCGTGACAGTCATTGGTCACCCCCATATCGTTTCGCGAAATATCGTCCGTTCCTGGCTGGCAGGAGCAGTGACGGTCGCGGTCGCGCTGGGCTGCGTCGCCACGACACCGCGCGTGGCGAGCGCGGCGCACACGACAGGCACGGCGGGTACCGCGGGCACGGCGGGCGCGCCGGTACCGGTACCGGTGACGCTCGGCGCGGCCGCGGACTTCGCGGTCCTGGCGGGGACGACCGTCTCCGGCACCGGGGCCACCGTCGTCACCGGCGAGGTCGGGGTGAGCCCGGGCTCGGCGACCGCCGGATTCCCGCCGGGCGTCGTGGTCGGCGCCGTCTACCTGGACGACTCCGTCGCCGAACAGGCCCAGGACGACCTGGCCGCCGCCTACGCCAACGCGGCGAGGCGGCCCGGCACCGCCTCCCTCCCCGCGCAGCTCGGCGGGACCACGGTGGCGCCGGGCGTCTACAACTCCATCTCGGGCGCCTTCCAGATCGGCGGGGAGCTGACCCTCGACGGGCGGGGGGATCCGAACGCCCTCTTCGTCCTCAGGGCTCCCGCTCTGACCACCGCGCCCGCCAGCACGGTGCGGCTCGTCAACGGCGCCCAGGCGTGCAACGTCATCTGGCAGGTCGGCGGTTCGGCCTCGCTGGGGGCCGGCTCCCGCTTCGCCGGGACCGTCCTCGCGCTGACCTCGATCACCGCGGCCAGTGGCACGACCGTGAACGGCCGTCTCCTGGCCCACATGGGCACCGTCAATCTGGACACCACCACCGTCACACGATCCGCCTGCGCGGTCGTGCCGCAGCGGAAGACCGCCACCAAGCTGGCCGCGTTCTGCGATCCGGGAGCGCCGGGTCACCTCACCCTTGTCGCGACCGTCACGGCCTCGGGGGCGGTCCCCCCGGCCGGGCCGGTCGATTTCTTCGCCAACGGGGTACGCCAGGAACAGATCCCATCGGACGCCACCGGCCACGCGAAACTGATCGTGAACAAGATCCCGTTGCGCACCCATGAGTTCGTGGCGGCCTTCGCGGGCACGAACCGGCTGGAGCCCAGCGCCTCATCGGTGCTGACCGTGCCCGTCGGCCCCAAGGGCGTCTGCCCGGCGCCGCCGGCGAGTCCGGCCGCTCCCGCCGCCACCGCCGGCGACGGCGGAAAGGGCCGGGACGCCGTGAAGCGTCCGCGCAGCTACACCCTGTTCGGGCCGAAGCACCGCGAACGCAAGCGTCACCACCCACGATTCCGGCAGCATCGCCACGCGCGCTGACAGGACGGGCCGGAGAACTGTGAATCCGCCCCACCGGCCGGCGGCCGGTGGGGCGAGCCGCCGGCGGGCGCCGCGTGCGGGTCAGGTGAGCTTGTCCTTGAGCTTGCCCAGGGGGCCGACCTCGGTGCCGAGGGCCGGACCGGCCGGCTCGCCCATGCTGCCGTCGTAGGTGGCGTACAGCTTGGGGTCGGGCGGCGGCGCGGTGGCGGGACCGCCGAGCGGCCGGGGATCGAGGAGGTAGGAGAACTCGTGACGACCGTCCGGCTGCGGGCCGGACGCCCAGCCCCCCAGCGTCCCCTCGGTTCCCTCCGACAGGTCCCAGATCGCCGAGGCGTGCTCGGCGTACTCCTCGTCGAACAGGTCGTCCGGGACGATGACGTCCTCCAGGCCGTCGGCCTGGAGTTCCTCGATGGCCTTCAGCCACATGTTCTGGTGCAGGGTGTCGCGGGCCAGGTTGAACTTGAGCATGTCGCGCACGCCCGGGTCGTCGGTCATGTGGTAGAGCCGCGCGGTCTGCAGGCGGCCCTGGGCCTCGGCGGCGACGTTGGCGCGGAAGTCGGCCAGCAGGTTGCCGCTGGCCACGATGTAGCGGCCGTTCCAGGGGTAGCCGTTGCTGTCGGCCAGCAGGGGACCGCCTCCGGAGACGATGGCCTGCTGGAGGTCCATGCCGCCCAGCACGGCACCGACAACAGGGTCGGCGGCGGCCATCTTCGTGGTCGCGGTGGCGGGCGCCCCCTCCAGGAGGCGGGCGATCATGGTGGCGATCATCTCGACATGACCGATCTCCTCGGTCGCGATGTCCATGATCAGATCCTTGTACTTGCCGGACATCCGGCAGTTCCAGCCCTGCATCAGGTACTGCATGGTGACGGTCATCTCGCCGTAGGCGCCGCCGAGCAGTTCCTGGAGCTTGTGGGCGTAGACCGGGTCGGGCTTCTCCGGCTTGGCCTCGAACTGCAAATGCTTGGTGTGCAGGAACATCAACCGCTCCTCGGCTCGGGCCCCGGGTGGAGCCGTCCGGGACCGCACGCCGCCTGCCGACGGAAGGGCGCGACCCCGCTGGTGAACATGGCGGGGGTCACTTACGAATCCCACCAGACTCACCGGTGGACCGGCAGGAGCGACACACTCGTGCAGATCAGTCGCGATCCAAAATTTCGGTCAGATCGTCGTCGGTCGCGGCGGGCACGGAACGCGGCGACCGTGAAGGCCAGAACGCATATCCACAAGCAAGCACTCGGCTGGCAAGATCGAAAGTCATGAAACTTTCATGACCCGCGAAAAAGGCCTTCCGGATCGCAGCAGCCTGGCGGCATGGGCCGCGAAACATCGGTGTAACCGGGGGCGCATGCCATTGACATCCCGTTCACCGTCTCCAGAATCCCTTATGGGAGCGCTCCCACCCCCTCTCTCCCTTGCTTGATCCGATGCGGTGCCACCACCAGCGACTTCGCATCGATCCCCACCCACGGAGGCCCATTTCATGCATCTGTTCCCCAGTAAAGCGGGAGCGCTCCCACGCTTCCGGAGGCGGATCGCCGCGCTGGCGCTGCTCAGCCTGGCGGCCGGGACGACCACCGCCCTGGCAGCCTCCCCGGCCCTCGCCGCCGTCTCCTGCGACGTGACGTACAACACCACCGACTGGCAGGGCGGCTTCACCGCCAACGTGTCCATCAAGAACCTGGGCGACCCGCTGACCGGCTGGACCCTCGGGTTCAACTTCCCGACGACCACCCAGCGGGTCTCCCAGGGCTGGAGCGCCACCTGGGCGCAGAGCGGCCAGGCCGTCACCGCCCGGAACCTCGCCTGGAACGGCAACCTGGCCACCGGCGCCTCGACCAGCATCGGTTTCAACGGCAGTTGGTCCGGCTCCAACCCCAAGCCGACCGCCTTCACGGTCAACGGCACCACCTGCGGCGGCGCCCCCATCAACCTGCCGCCCACGGTGAGCATCACCAGTCCGGCGGCCGGGGCCACCTTCGCCGCGCCCGCGACGGTGCCGATCGCCGCCAACGCGGCCGACAGCGACGGCACCATCGCCAAGGTCGAATTCTTCAACGGCACCACGCTGCTGGGTACCGACACCACCGCGCCGTACACCTACAACTGGACGGGCGTCGCCGCCGGGAGCTACTCCATCACGGCGAAGGCCACCGACGACAAGGGCGAGGTCACCACCTCCGCCCCCGTGGGGATCACCTCCACCGCCGACCTGCCCCCCGCCGTGGTCGTCACCCCGGCTACGATCGCCGTCCCCGAGGGCGGTTCGGCCAACCTCTCGGTCAAGCTCTCCAAGGCCCCGTCCGCGAGCGTCACCGTGGCGACCGCGAGGACGAGCGGCGACACCGACCTGACCGTCTCCTCCGGCGCGTCGCTCACCTTCACCACCGCCAACTGGAACACGGCCCAGACGGTACGGGTCGAGGCGGCGGAGGACGCCGACGAGGCCTCCGGCAGCGCCGAGTTCACCTCGACCGCCACCGGCCACACCGCGGCCAAGGCGACCGCCACCGAGGTCGACAACGACTCCACCGGCGGCGACAACGAGTACATCCAGCGCTTCACCGAGATGTACAACAAGATCAAGGATCCGGCGAACGGCTACTTCTCGCCGCAGGGCGTGCCCTACCACTCCGTCGAGACCTTCCTCGTCGAGGCTCCGGACCACGGGCACGAGACCACCTCCGAGGCCTACAGCTACTACCTGTGGCTGGAGGCGGCCTACGGCAAGGTGACCGGCGACTGGACCAAGTTCAACGAGGCCTGGGCCTCGATGGAGAAGTACATCATCCCGGCCACCGCCGACCAGCCGACCAACGCCAACTACAACCCGTCCAAGCCCGCCACGTACGCCGGTGAGTGGGACGACATCAAGCAGTACCCGTCCAAGCTGGACGGCGGCGTGAGCGTCGGCGTCGACCCGATCGCCAACGAGCTCAAGACGGCGTACGGCACCAGCGACGTCTACGGCATGCACTGGCTGCTGGACGTGGACAACACCTACGGCTTCGGCCGCTGCGGCGACGGCACCACCAAGCCCGCCTACATCAACACCTACCAGCGCGGCCCGGAGGAGTCGGTCTTCGAGACCATCCCGCAGCCTTCCTGCGACACCTTCAAGCACGGCGGCCCGAACGGGTTCCTGGACCTGTTCACCGGTGACAGCTCCTACGCCAAGCAGTGGAAGTACACCAACGCCCCCGACGCCGACGCCCGCGCCGTCCAGGTCGCCTACTGGGCGCACACCTGGGCCAAGGAGCAGGGCAAGGAGGCCCAGGTCTCGTCCACGATCTCCAAGGCCGCGAAGATGGGCGACTACCTGCGCTACGCGATGTACGACAAGTACTTCAAGAAGCAGGGCTGCACCAGCACCTCGTGCCCGGCCGGAACCGGCAAGGACAGCTCGGCCTACCTGCTGAGCTGGTACTACGCCTGGGGCGGCGCCTACGACACCTCCGCCGGCTGGGCCTGGCGGATCGGCTCCAGCCACAACCACTCCGGCTACCAGAACCCGATGGCCGCGTGGGTGCTGTCCAGCGTGGACGCGCTCAAGCCCAAGGGCGCGACCGCCGTGCAGGACTGGACCACCAGCACCAAGCGGCAGATGGAGTTCTACCGCTGGCTGCAGTCGTCCGAGGGCGCGATCGCCGGTGGCGCCACCAACAGCTGGCAGGGCCACTACGCGGCCCCGCCGTCGACGCTGCCCACCTTCTACGGGATGGCCTACGACTGGCAGCCGGTCTACCACGACCCGCCGTCCAACCAGTGGTTCGGCTTCCAGGCGTGGTCGATGGAGCGGGTCGCGGAGCTGTACTACGCGACCGGCAACGCCGACGCCAAGATCGTGCTGGACAAGTGGGTCAAGTGGGCCACCGACAACACCACGATCAACGCCGACGGGACCTACCAGATCCCCTCGACGCTGGTGTGGACCGGCCAGCCCGACACCTGGAACCCGAGCAACCCCGGCACCAACTCCGGGCTGCACGTGAGCATCAGGGACTACACGACCGACGTGGGCGTGGCGGGCTCGTACGCCAAGGTGCTGATGTACTACGCGGCCAAGTCCGGCAACGCCACGGCCAAGACGGTCGCCAAGGGCCTGCTCGACGGCCTGTGGAGGAACAACCAGGACGCCAAGGGCGTGTCGGTCACCGAGACCAAGGCCGACTACAGCCGCCTCAACGACCCGGTCTACGTGCCCCCGGGCTGGACCGGCAAGATGCCCAACGGCGACACGATCAACTCCAGCTCGACCTTCATGTCCATCCGGTCCTTCTACAAGAACGACCCGGACTGGCCGAAGGTGGACGCCTACCTGAAGGGCACCGGCCCCGCGCCGTCCTTCAACTACCACCGGTTCTGGGCGCAGGTGGACGTCGCCGTCGCCCTCGCCGAGTACGGACGCCTCTTCCCCTGACCCCCCGCCCCCGGGTCCGGCCCTCCCCCAGGCCGGACCCGGGCCCGACCCGAGCCCGGGCCGAACCTGACCCGGGCCCGACCCCCCTGAGACCTCGGGGCGTGGTGGCACCCCTGACCTGCTGCCACGCCCCGAGCACCACCTCCGAGAGGCACACCCCCCATGAAGAGAAGTTTGGCGGCGCTCGCGCTGCTGGCGCTGGCGGCCGTGCCGGTGACGGTGCCCGCCACCGGCGCCCAGGCCGCGGCGCCCGCCTTCGCGTACGGCGAGGCGCTGCAGAAGTCCATCTGGTTCTACGAGGCCCAGCAGTCGGGGGCGTTGCCGAGCTGGAACCGCGTCAGCTGGCGCGGTCCGTCCGGGCTCGGCGACGGCCAGGACGCCGGGCTCGACCTGACCGGCGGCTGGTACGACGCGGGCGACCACGTCAAGTTCGGCCTGCCGATGGCGGCGAGCGCGACGATGCTGGCCTGGGGCGCGGTGGAGTACCGCGACGCGTACGCCTCCTCCGGGCAGCTCACCCACCTGCTGAACAACCTCAAGTTCGTCAACGACTACTTCATCAAGGCCCACCCGTCGGCGAACGTGCTGTACGGGCAGGTCGGCAACGGCGGCAAGGACCACGCCTGGTGGGGCCCGGCCGAGGCGATGCAGATGGAGCGGCCCGCGTACAAGATCGACGCCTCGTGCGGGGGGTCGGACCTGGCCGGGGAGACGGCGGCGGCGATGGCGGCCTCGTCGATCGTCTTCCGCCCGACAAATCCGACTTACGCCGACACGCTGGTGACGCACGCCAAGCAGCTCTACACCTTCGCCGACACCGTGCGGAAGAAGTACAGCGACTGCATCACCGACGCGTCCGGGTACTACCAGTCGTGGAGCGGCTACAACGACGAGCTCGTCTGGGGCGCGATCTGGCTGCACCGGGCCACCCAGGACGCCTCCTACCTGGCCAAGGCGGAGTCGTACTACGACAACCTCGGCACCGAGCCGCAGTCCACCACGAAGTCCTACAAGTGGACGATCGCCTGGGACGACAAGTCCTACGGCGCCTACGTGCTGCTGAACAAGCTGACCGGCAAGCAGAAGTATCTCGACGACGCCAACCGCTGGCTCGACTTCTGGACGGTCGGGGTCAACGGGCAGCGGGTGAGGTACTCGCCCGGCGGGCAGGCCGTGCTCGACCGGTGGGGGTCGCTGCGCTACGCGGCCAACACCTCGTTCGCGGCGCTGGTCCACTCGGACTCGATCACCGACGCGACCCGTAAGGCGAGATATCACGACTTCGCGGTCAGGCAGATCAACTACGCGCTCGGCGACAACCCGCGCAGCTCCTCGTACATGATCGGGTTCGGCGCGAACCCGCCGAAGAACCCGCACCACCGCACCGCGCACGGCTCGTGGACCGACCAGATGACCAACCCGGTCGAGACCCGCCACACCCTGTACGGCGCCCTCGTCGGCGGCCCGCCCGACCCCGACGACAAGTACACCGACAAGCGCGACGACTACGTGATGAACGAGGTCGCCACCGACTACAACGCGGGCTTCACCAGCGCCCTCGCCCGCCTCTACCGCGAGTACGGCGGAGCCCCCGCCGCGAACTTCCCCGTGGCGGAGACCCCCGACGGCCCCGAGATCTTCGTGGAGGCCGGGGTGAACGCCTCCGGCTCGGCGTTCACCGAGATCAAGGCCATCGTGCGGAACCAGTCGGCCTGGCCGGCCCGCCCGCTGGACAACGGCTCGTTCCGCTACTACTTCACCCTCGACGGCACCACGACCGCGAGCCAGGTCTCCGTGACGTCCGCCTACAACCAGTGCAAGGCTCCGACCGGGCCGACCCTGCTGTCCGGGAAGACCTACTACGTCACCATCGACTGCTCGAACACCTCGATCGCCCCGGCGGGGCAGTCGCAGCACCGGCGCGAGGTGCAGTTCCGCATCGCCAGCACCGGGACGTGGGACCCGTCCAACGACTGGTCGTACACCGGCATCGCCACCACGCCGGGCGCGACCCCGGTGCGGGCGCAGAACATGACGGTCTACGCGGGCACCACGAAGGTGTGGGGCAACCCGCCCGGCGACGAGCCGGTGGACACCGTGGCGCCGTCGCGGCCGGGCAAGCCCGCCGTCTCGGCGATCACCGCCACCGGCGCCACCCTGACCTGGACGGCCTCGACCGACAACGTGGGCGTCAGCGGCTACGACGTCTACCGGGGAACGACCAAGGTCGCCACCGCCACCGGCACCTCCCACACCCTCACCGGGCTCACCCCGGCGACGGCGTACACCGTGTCCGTGGTGGCCAAGGACGCGGCCGGCAACTCCTCCACCGCCTCCGAGAGCACCGCGTTCACCACGACGACCGCCCCGGAGGACGACACCGAGGCGCCGTCGCGGCCGGGCAAGCCCGCCGTCTCGGCGATCACCGCCACCGGCGCCACCCTGACCTGGACGGCCTCGACCGACAACGTGGGCGTCAGCGGCTACGACGTCTACCGGGGAACGACCAAGGTCGCCACCGCCACCGGCACCTCCCACACCCTCACCGGGCTCACCCCGGCGACGGCGTACACCGTGTCCGTGGTGGCCAAGGACGCGGCCGGCAACTCCTCCACCGCCTCCGAGAGCACCGCGTTCACCACGACGACCGCCCCGGCGGGCGGCTGCACGGCCACGTACACGGTCATCAGAGACTGGCAGGGCGCCTTCCAGGGCGAGGTCACCGTCAAGAACGAGGGCACCTCGGCGATCAACGGCTGGACGGTGACCTGGAGGTTCCCCAACGGCCAGACGATCAGCCAGCTCTGGAGCGGCACGCACACCCAGACGGGAGCGGACGTGTCGGTCAGGAACCTGAACTGGAACGGCACGCTCGCCCCGAACGCCTCGACGTCCTTCGGCTTCACCGGGACCCAGAACGGCACCAACGGCGTCCCCGTCCCGGTGACCTGCACCACCGGCTGACCCCCGTTCCGCCGGCCCGCACCACGGGCCGGCGGAGCGCCCCGGCCCCCTCGCCCTACTGGCCCGCGGAGCGAACCGGCATCCCGCTCCCCGCTGTCCAGGCGTCCGTTCCTTCCCCGGACGCCTCATCGCCCCGGCCGGGCGCGACGACCCCTCCGCCCGGCCGGGCACCCCCCCAACCGAGGTAGGTCATGCGCACCAGACTGGCGCTGCTCGCGGCGCTCCTGTTCCCGTTCCTCCTCTCCGTACCGCCCGCCCACGCCGCCACGGGTCTCCACGTGAGCGGCACGCGGATCCTCGAGGCGAACGGCAACGCGTTCGTCATGCGGGGCACCAGCCACGCGCACACCTGGTACGCGACCCAGACCGGCTCGTTCGCGGACATCAAGTCGCTGGGCGCGAACACCGTCAGGGTGGTGCTCAGCGGCGGCCGGTGGACCGCCAACGGCGCGGCCGACGTGGCGAACGTCGTCTCGCTCTGCAAGCAGAACAAGCTCATCTGTGTCCTGGAAAACCATGACACCACCGGGTACGGCGAGCAGAGCGGCGCGTACACCCTCGACCAGGCCGTGGACTACTGGATCAGCGTCAAGAGCGCGATCGTCGGCCAGGAGGACTACGTCGTCCTCAACATCGGCAACGAGCCCTTCGGCAACAACGCGACCACCCCCGGCTGGACCCAGGCCACCTCGGCCGCGATCACCCGGCTGCGGAGCAACGGGTTCCAGCACCTGATCATGGTGGACGCGCCCAACTGGGGCCAGGACTGGAACTTCACCATGCGCGACAACGCGGCCACGGTCGCCGCCGCCGACCCGCAGCGCAACACGGTCTTCTCCGTCCACATGTACGGGGTGTTCGACACGGCCGCCGAGGTCACCTCCTACCTGCAGGCGTTCCAGACGGCGGGACTGCCGCTGGTGATCGGCGAGTTCGGTTTCGACCACTCCGACGGCAACCCCGACGAGGACACGATCATGGCCCAGGCGCAGGCCAGGGGGGTCGGCTACCTCGGCTGGTCGTGGAGCGGCAACGGCGGCGGCGTCGAGTATCTCGACCAGGTGACCAGCTTCGACGTCACCAGGCTCACCACCTGGGGACAGCGCCTGTTCAACGGGGCGAACGGCATCGCGCAGACCTCCGTCGAGGCCACGATCTACGGCGGCACCGGCACCCCCGACACCCAGGCGCCGACCCGCCCCGGCACCCCCGTCGCCTCGGACATCACCTCGACCGGCGCCCGGCTGTCCTGGGCCGTCTCCACCGACGACCGCGCGGTCACGGGCTACGACGTCTTCCGGGGGACCACCAAGCTCGGTTCGTCCGCGATCAACTCGATCACCCTGACCGGGCTCACCCCGCAGACCGCGTACAGCGTCACCGTCGTCGCCCGCGACGCGGCGGGGAACACCTCCGCCGCCTCGGCGGCGGCGACCTTCACGACCACCCCGACCTCGCCGGGCGGTTGCACCTCGACATACCGTACGGGCAACTTCTGGCAGGGCGGCTTCCAGGGTGAGGTCACCGTCCGCTGTGCCTCGGCCGTCACCAACTGGCGAACCGTCCTCACCTACCCCTCCGGCGTGAACATCGGCCAGGCGTGGAGCTCCACCCTCTCCGCTGTTCCCCCGGTCTTCACCTTCACCAACGCCGCCTGGAACGGATCCGTCCCCGCCGGGGGCTCCGTCGTCTTCGGCTTCATCGGCACCTGGTCGGGCACCGGCGCCCCGCCCACCCCCACCGTCTCCTAGACGTACCCCGGCGGTTCCCGGGGCCCGCTCGACGTTCGGACCTCGGAACCTCGGGGTCCGGCACCGGGCAGGAGCGGGGTCGCGCCCACGCGATCGACGCCGCGCCGGCCGACCGGCGGCAGGACGTGGCCAAGACGCTCGGCTGAGCCGTCCCTGCGGCCGTACGCCGACGGCGAGGCCGCCGTCACCGGCGGTCTCGCCGCGGCCCCGTGGCCGGTTCACACCGGCCACGGGACTCCCCCGCGCCGCGCCCGGATCAGGTCGCGAGCGTGCTCCGGCGATCGGGAGATCCGGTCAGTCGTCGAACCCGAAGCCGCCGCTACTGTTCCTGTTCGACAGGTAGTTGTTGTTGTTGTTGTGGTTGTTGATCCGTACCTTGACGCGGTGGCGGCCGCCTCCGCCGTGCCGTCCCCAGCCGCCCCAGCCGCCGCCACAGCCGCGGCGGCAGCCACCCCCGCCCCAGGTCGGGAAGGCCGCGGCGGTGACGGCGGTGGTCGTCGTGGCGGCGCTCGCGACGGTGGTCGCCGCACCCACTCCGACGACCCCGCCGGTCAGCGCCACACTGAACGCGAGCCCTGCGATAACACTCTTGAACTTGGGCATTGCTTTTCCCCTCGAAAGGTTCAATTACCCCGATTTCCGATATTTCTGGATCAGTCGGAAATCATTAGCGATGGATAGATATGACCCATCCCCGCTTGTCATACTTTCCTGCCTTCTGTTCCCATAAACGATAATTCAGTCCTTTTACACTACGATTGTCGGCTTATGGGGATCGTCGAACACTTAAGGGTAGCTTTATGGCGAAATGTCCCTTATGTGCTATCGAGGGATGTGGTCCATGAAGACCGCGCCGGCGAACAGGGCCGGGAGAACCGGGCCGGGGACGGGCTTCCGCGCTCGGCTCCGGTGGCGGAAGACGGTGCCGGGCGAGCGCGACGCCCACCCGTTCCCGGGCTTCCCGGGCTTCCCGAGCTCTCATGGGCTTCCCGGGCCTTCCCCCGGCGCACCGTTTCCGCCGACCGGTCCCGTGCCCTCAGGAAGGACGCGCCTCGACGCCGTACTTCTGCAGCGCGGAGACCATCCAGCGCGAGAGGCGTACGTGGCCGGCGAGGGTCGGGTGGACGCCGTCGGGCAGGACCGCTCCGCGACCCCAGCCCCGGCCGTGCGGGCCGAGGGGTTCGAACGGGTCGAGGAAGGGCACCTCCTGCCGGTCGGCGGCGAGCAGGACGGCCTCCCGCACGTCGTAGGCCCACCGGGGAGCCTTGGTCATCCAGATCGGGCCGACCAGCACGATCCTGGTGTGCGGCCATCGCCGCCTGACCAGCTCCAGCAGGTGGACGGCCGCGTTCTCGACCCTCGCGGCTCCGATCCGGCGGTCGTTGCGCCCGCCGGAGATGATCAACATGTTGGGCTCGGGGCGCCAGGAGAGCTCCTTGACGAAGGAGTCCTCGAAGGTCCGGCCCACCCGGCCGGGATTGACGAAGCCCGTTCCCGCGGCGCCCGCGGTGATCAGCTGCCAGCCCAGCTCCCGCGCGACCCTGGCCGCGTAGCCGTCCCATGCCCGTACGGGACCCGATCCGACCGTGAAGCTGTCGCCGACGATCATGACGAGCGGGGCCGGGCGCGGTGAGGCGGCCGGGAGGTCCGTGCCGGCGGCCAGCGGCGTGGTCGCGCCACCGCCAAGGCTGCATCCCGATATAAGGCAGGAAATCGCCACAAGAAACGCGACCGCCAGCGTCCACGGTCGTCTACGTACGGGCGCGCGCATGCCACCTCGGGAAACGTCGGACTCCCGACATGATTGCAGATGTCCGCCGCCGACCGTGGCGACTCCGCCTCACGAACACGATCGGACCCGCGATTCCGGCCCGGCCCTCCCGGATCAGGGCGGCTCATCGACCACGACGGCATCGCTCGTCTGCGGCCGCTCCACCGGCTCGGAGCGGCACCGCCGGCCCGTGACGGTCCTGGCCCCGTCCCACCGGGGCCAGGCGGGGGAACGGGGCGAGGGTGGGTCAGCTCACATCGGAGGGGCCGACGGACCAGGTGTTGCAGTAGGCGATCCTGGCGTACTTCCATCCCTGGTGGAGCCAGGCGGCGTAGTGCTCACCGCTGCCGTGGTCGCGCCGGGGGTTGCCGTTCTGGTCGTCACCGCGCCCGAACTCCGTCCGCAGCACCTCCTGCCAGCGGGCGGCGGTGACGCCCAGCGGCTCCCGTACGGTGCGGACGAAGGCCCCGGCGAAGCACTGCGCCTGGAGCTCGTGACGGCGGGAGTGGGAGTCCTGGGCGGCCCGGGACTTGCTGGAGACCTCCCACCACCAGGCTCCGCCGATACCGGCCATGCTCTGCACGTGGTGCGCGTACTCGTGGGCGAGCACGGTCAGGTAGGGCACGTGGTTCCTGGCGGGGTCGACGTCGCCGCTCTGCTCGATCACATGGCTCAGGCCGATGTACATGCCCCGGTTGGACGGGCAGTAATAGGCGGAGGCGGAGTTGTCGGGATAGGTCCCGCAGGGGCCTCGTCCGGGACGGGACCAGTAGACCTTGCGCGCCGGGAGGAAGACCGCGCCGGCCTGGGAGAACTTCGCCGACCACGCCCGCTCCAGGCAGCCGGTGACGGCGTTGAGATAGGCCAGCATGTCGCGGGGCTGGGTCGAGGGCCGCGGGGCGCGGCAGGTGGTCCGGCGCATCAGGCCCGTGCCGTACAGCGGGTTGCGCTTGAGCCGGGCCGTGGTGTCCGAGCGCCGCATGTAGCGGAGGTCGACGGCCATGTTCCGCGCCGCGGCGACCGGCGCGATCTCGACGCCGCCCAGCGAGCCGAGGTCCAGCTTCTCCGGCGGGGTGAAGTCCGGCGTGGTGATCTCGGTGTCCCCCGTCTGCCGAGGGGGTGCGCCTCCCGTCGCCACCGGTGCGGTCCCGGGGCCGGCGGGGACCTCGGACTTCTCCTCACCGGCCAGACCGGCGATCACCACGACCGTGGCGAACGCCAGGGCGAGAACACCGAGTACGCCGAAGGCCAGCGGGTTCGACCCCCGTGGGCGCATGCGACCGCCTCTCCAAAGAGTGGATCTCCGGGCGGCAATCTAGCGGATATATACACATACGGGTTTATGAGCGGGAAAAAATGGATACGCGGTGGGCCATCACAGGCCGGTGGATCTCGCTAAGCTCCCGACACATGGCGGCATCTTTCTCGTACCGAGCGGCTTCCTCGCGCCGAGCGACTGCGCTGCGCAGGACGGCTTCCTCGCGCAGGACGGTCTTCCCACGTAGGACGGTTCTCTCCCGCCGAGCAGCCGGGAGCCTGGCCGCGACGGCCGTCCTCGCGCTGGCCCTCGGCGCGTCCCCTGCCCTCGCGTCCTCGGCACCGGCCGGGCAGAGCACCCGGCTCGCGCAGGTCGCACAGACCGGGCAGGTAGCACAGTCCGGGCAGGCCGGGCAGGTCACGCGGGCCGGCAAGGTGACGAGCACGACGGTCCAGCTGGAGCTCCGGCAGGACGGCGTGCTCCACGTCAAGGAGGAGGTCGTCTTCGAGGGTGACGCGCCGTCGCGCGACCTCGTCGACCGGACCCGCTACGACGACGGCAGCGACCGGCTCTACCGGGTCACCGGTCTCAAGGGCGACGCCACACTGACCGGCGAGACCATCACCCTGAAGGGCACCGGGAACGCCACCCTGGAGTACGACGTCCAGGGCGCCGTCACGCCGCTGGCCGACGCCCAGGAGCTGCGGTGGTACGCGGTGGGCGCCTGGTCCGTCCCCGTCGAGCAGGCCAAGGTCAGCGTGAGCGGGCCCGCCACGATGCAGAACCTGTCGTGCTTCGCCGGCCCCCTGAGCTCGGCGATCGCCTGCACCGAGGCCTCCATGGACCACACGGGCGTCACCGCCGAGTTCGGGCAGCAGGACCTCGGCGCCGGCGAGGTGCTCACCGTGGTCGTCGGCTACCCCACCGGTGCGACCAAGGGCGCGCCGATCCTGGAGCGCCGCTTCGAGCTGTCCAACGCCTTCACCCTGAACGCCGTCACCGGCGGCGCGCTGGCCGGCCTGCTGCTCCTGCTGCTCGGCGGCCTCGGCCTCCTCTACTGGACCCGGGGCCGCGACGCCCGCGTGGTCGGCCACGAGTCGGGCTCGCTCAGCGGTGTCGAGAACGGTCACTTCGCCCCGCCGGACGGCGTCCGCCCCGGCCAGATCGGCACCCTCATGGACGAGCAGGCCGACGTGATCGACGTGACCGCCACGATCGTCGACCTGGCCGTCCGGGGCTACCTCAGGATCGACGAGCAGCCCCGGCAGACGTACGAGACCCCCGACTGGAGGCTGGTACGGATGCCCGCCGCCCAGGTCGCCTCGCTGATGCCCTACGAGCGGGAGCTCTACGACGCCATCTTCGACGGCCACGACGCGGTGCTGCTGTCAGAGCTCAAGGGATCGTTCGGGACCAAGCTGGGCAAGGTCCGCGAGGCGCTCTACCGCGACGTGGTCACGCAGGGCTGGTTCGCCCGCCGCCCCGACACCGTCCGCACCCGCTGGACGACCATCGGCGTGGTCCTCACCGGGCTCGGCGTCCTCGCCACCGTCGCGCTGGCCTGGTTCACCACGTACGGGGTGCTCGGCCTGGCTCTGATCATCGCCGGTGCGGCCCTGGCCGTGGGCGGCCAGTACATGCCCGCCAAGACCGCGAAGGGCGCGGGTGCCCTCGCCCACACCCTTGGCTTCAGGGAGTATCTGGCCGGCGCCGACATCGGCGGGGACGTCCCGGTGGCCCAGCGGGTGGAGCTGTTCTCCCGCTACCTGCCCTACGCCGTGATCTTCGACAGCGTCGACCGCTGGGCCCGCGTGGTCTCCTCGGTCACCGGCAACGGCCAGCAGGCCGACCACCTGTACTGGTATCACGGCCCGGCTGAGTGGGACCTGTCCAGGTTCGCCGACTCGATGCGGACCTTCACCATGACCACCTCCGGGGCGATCTCCACCACCCGCCAGTTCCGCTCCCTGTGAGGACCGCCGTACGCGAATCCGCGGCGGCTACCGAACGCGGATCTCGCCCACCGGACGCCCCCCGCCGAGCAGGACCCCGGCGGCGAACTCGTCGAGCCCGGGGGCCTCGAAGCCGAGAGCGGTCAGGGCCGCGACGGTGACCGGGACCCGGGCACGCTGGCCGCCGTCCTCGATCTTGACGGTTCCCGAGCGGCCGTCGGTGAAGACGAAGGCGTCGAACGCCTCGGCTCCGGCCTTGACCAGCAGCCCGGGAACCGCCCGCATCAGCCGGGCCTCGGGGCGGGCGGTCCCCGACGTCCACTCGGGGTGGGCGCGGAAGGCGTCGGCGACACGGCGCTCCGGGGTGTCCGGGTCGGCCCGGACGAGGGCGCGGAACGCCCGCGTCACGCCCAGCATCGAGACGAAGAACAGCGGGGCGCCGCAACCGTCCACCCCGCTGGCGGCGACGCGCTCGCCGGTCAGCTCCTCGACCGTGGCGCGCACGGTCCGCTGCAGCGGATGCGCCGGATCGAGGTAGGTCTCCAGCGGCCAGCCGTTGACCGCGCAGGTGGCGAGCATCGCCGCGTGCTTGCCCGAGCAGTTCATGTAGACCCTGGCCCGCCTCCCTCCGGAGCGCAGCACCTCGTCGCGGGAGGCGACGTCCTCCGGCAGGTCCTCCGGGCAGCCGAGCGCGCTCTCGTCCAGCCCGGCCCCGGCCAGGATCCTCCGTACCCCGTCCACGTGGAACGGCTCCCCCGCGTGACTCGCGCACGCCAGCGCGAGCAGCTCCCCCTCCAGGGGGAGGCCGGCGCGGACCATGGCGAGCGCCTGCAGGGGCTTCATGGACGAGCGCGGCGAGACCAGCGCGTCCACCTCCCCGTGGACTCGCACCAGCGACCCGTCGGCGGCCACCGCGAGCATCCGCGCCCGATGGGTGGACTCCACGAAACCCGAGCGGACGACCTCGACCAACAATGACTCAGCAGACACCTTTGTCTCCTTTCGCCCGAAGTCTAGAGATGCCCGGGAGCACGGGATGATGGGGGCATGCGTGCGGTCGTACAGCGGGTGAGTTCCGCGTCGGTGGTGGTGGACGGCGTGACGGTCGGGGCGATCGACGAGCCGGGGCTGCTGGTCCTGGTCGGCGTGACCCACACCGACACGCGCGCCGAGGCGGCCAGGCTCGCCGCCAAGCTCTGGGGCCTGCGGATCCTCTCCGGCGAGAAGTCCTGCTCCGACATCGGCGCGCCCCTGCTGGTGGTCAGCCAGTTCACCCTGTACGGCGACACCCGCAAGGGACGCCGTCCCACCTGGCAGGCCGCCGCCCCGGGTCCGGTCGCCGAACCTCTGGTGGAGGCGGTCTGCGCCGAGCTGCGCGGGCTGGGCGCCCGCGTGGAGACAGGGGTGTTCGGTGCCGACATGAAGGTCGGACTGACCAACGACGGCCCGATCACCCTGGTTCTGGACATCTGACCGCCCGGGACCGTACGCACGCCCTGGGAAGGCTGAGCGGCCCGGGACCGTGACAGCGGCCATCCGGGCAGGCCGGACAGCCGGGAACGATGACGGCGGCATCCGGGCGGGCCGGAAGCGGCCCGCCCGGGACGCGACGCCGTCAGGTGTGAGCCGTCAGGCGCCGAGCGTCAGGTGTCGAGCGTCAGGTGTCGAGCGTCAGGTGTCAGCGGATGCGGCGGCGCAGGCTCGGGTCGATCTGGACGTTGCGCCCGGCGTCCGGCGGCACGATGACCTCCTGGGACGCGGCCACTCCCGCGGCCTCCAGCGTGGTGTCCACCGGCACGGTCCGCTTGACCACGGCCAGCGCGACCGGACCCAGCTCGTGATGGCGCGCCGAGCTTCCCACGAAACCGATCTCCGCGCCGTCGAGGGTCACCGGGGCGCCGTGCTTGGGCAGGGTGTCGACGCTGCCGTCCAGGTGCAGGAAGACCAGCCGGCGCGGCGGGTGGCCCAGGTTGTGCACGCGGGCCACGGTCTCCTGGCCCTTGTAGCAGCCCTTGTTGAGGTGGAGGGCCGTGCCGATCCAGCCCACCTCGTGCGGAATCGTCTTGTGGTCGGTCTCGAAGCCCAGGCGGGGGCGGTGCTCCTCGATCCGCAGCGCCTCGTACGCCCAGAGCCCGGCGAGCCTCAGCCCGAGATGCCCGGCCAGCAGGTCACGCGGGAGCAGGATGTCCCGCCCGACGGCGATGGCGCCCTCGGGCAGGTCGGGGTGCGCCTCCCCCGCCACGGAGACCACGGCGTAGCGATCCGTCACGTCGGCGACCTCGACCCTCAGCATGAACCGCATCTTGTCGAGGAACGCGGCCACCTCCGCGCCGGTGCCCGGCTCGACGTGGGCCCACACCGCCTCGCCGTCGTCGACGAGGACGAGGTGGTGCTCCACCCTGCCCTGGGCGTCCAGCAGCAGCGTCTCGGTGGGCCGGCCGGGTTGCAGGTCGTCGAGTTTCTGCGAGCTGAGGCTGTTGAGCCAGCTCAGACGGTCGGGACCGGAGATCCGGACGACCTCGCGGTTGCTCCGGTCGACCATCGCCTCCCCGGCGAGCAGCGCGCGCTGCTCGGCGAACGGGTCGCCGTAGTGTCCGGCGACGTCGGCGTCGGGGGTCTCAGCCGCGACCGCGCCGGGAGTGTCCAGCAGAGGGCTTCGCATGCACACAGCCTACGAGGCCCCGCCGACGAGGGCTGCGGCGACTCTTCCCCCGGCGGGTCCCGGGCCGTACGACGCACCTCGGCGGCTCGGCGGGACAGAAGCCGAAGCGTGTCTCCCGGCGACCCGGCGACGTACCCCGGCACCGGCCCCCCGGCCCCCCGGCGGCCCGGCGAACGTACTGCGGCGACGGCCTCCCCGGCGGCTCAGCGGCATTTGCGGCAGCGGCCGAAGACCGTCAGGTGGTGCACGTCGGTGAGGAACCCGAGCTTCTGGTCGAGGTTGGCGACGAAGTTCTCCACCAGGTCGGGGCTGACCTCGCTGATCTCCCCGCAGCCACGGCAGACCAGGTGCACATGATCGGCCTCGGCCGTCAGGTGGTAGGTGGGGGCGCCGTGCCCCAGATGGGAGTGGGTGACCATGCCGAGCTCCTCGAGGAGCTCAAGGGTCCGGTAGACGGTTGATATGTTCACCCCGCGCGCGGTCTCCCGCACCCGGGTGCAGATCTCCTCTGGAGTGGCGTGCTCGCAGGCCTTGACCGCCTCAAGCACCAGCTGGCGTTGCGGAGTGACCCGGTAACCGCGCGCCCGCAGTTCCTCATGCCACGACGTCTCGGTCATATCCAGAGTCTATGAGCATCGGGGCTCTCCTCGTCGTCCTACGGTCCGAGAGACCGGAGGCGGCGACCGGCCGCGCGACCCGCTTCGATGAGTCCAGGGAACACGCCCTCAGCGGGCCGTGACCCGCGTGGCGCGATCACGGCGGGCACGGGTGCGGGCGGCTTCGAGGTTGGGCTGGTGGTCGACGGCCCAGAGGCCCAGGGCGAGCACAGGCTCCAGGAAGGAGGATCCGAGATCGGTGAGCGCGTAGTCGACGCGCGGTGGCGCGCTCGGGTGCACGGTGCGGCTGATCAGCCCGTCCTCTTCGAGCCCGCGCAGCGTTCGCGTCAGCATGCGACGGCTGAGGCCCTCCACCGATCTGTCCAGCTCGTTGAAGCCGCGGGCGCCACGCGTCAGGATCGACAGGATCACGACGCTCCACTTGTCGCCAACCCTGCGCAGCACACTCGTCGCGGGGCAGTTCCGGTGATCGTCCATCGTGACGGGGACGGGGACGGGGACAGTGGACATGAATGTGCCTTCTTTCGGACTGTTCGCCTGCCGGCCAAGGATCAGGGTACGCACATCGACCTCCAAGGAGGATTCACCGTGATCGTTGTCAGCGGAGCGTCCGGGCAGCTCGGACGCCTCACCGTCGGGCACCTGCTCCAGCGGGTGGACGCCGCACGCGTCGTGGCCCTGTCCCGTACCCCGGACGACGTCGCCGATCTCGGAGTGGCCACCCGGTACGCCGACTTCGACGACCCCTCCGGCCTGCCCGGCGCGTTCGAGGGCGCGGAACGGCTGCTGATCATCAGCCTCGGCTCGTTCACCGGACCGGCCCAGGGGCATGTGAACGCCATCGACGCGGCGGCCAAGGCGGGCGTGGGCCATGTGATCTACACGTCGTTCGCCAGGGCGGGCGAGCCGGGCCAGCCCCAGGCGCTCATCCAGAACCACCGGGAGACCGAGCGGTTGCTGGCGGAGTCGAGGCTGACGTTCACGGCGCTGCGCTTCAACCAGTGGCCGGAGATGTGGAACCTTGTCGGCATACCCGCCGGCGCCGTCGCCACAGGGGTGCTGCCCAGCAACTCGGGTGACGGCCGCGTGGGGCACATCACCCGCGACGACAGCGCCGCCGTCGCCGCGGCCCTGCTTGCCAACGGCGGGTGCGAGGGGCAGTTCGTCGAGGTCACGGGCCCCGCGGCGGTGACGGACGCGGACGTCGCCGAAGCGCTTTCCCAGGTCACGGGCCGCCCGGTGCGCTGCGAACAGGTCACCGACGCCGAACTGGCCTCGACGCTGTCCGGACGCGGGCTGCCCGAGCAATACGTCCAGGGGTGGACGGGGCTGGGCGTGTACAAGCGCGAAGGCTGGTTCGACGTCACCACGCACGCCGTCGAACGCCTGGCCGGTCGCAGGCCCGCGACGATCGCCGACTACTTCGCCGCACACTCCGACGCCTTGCGCGCCGCCTGAAGATCATCTCTTGGCATGACGAAGGGCACCGGCCCATGAGCCGGTCGCACCCGGCGCCCTGAACGCAACCGACGTCATCGGCCCTCGTTCGGGAAGCCCCGACGGAGACGGAGCGGGTGCAAGCGTCTGCGCACCGGTCCCCTTTTGTTCCCGTCAGCCCTCATGGCTGGTCAGACGGCCGACTTCGGGCGACGGCGGGAGGCCGGGAAAATTCATTTGCCCCGGGGGCGTGGAGTTTCATAACGTACAGGCACGCCGAAAGGAGGTGGTCCGAACGATGGTTGATCATAGTTGGGCTAGCGAGGTGGCTGTCCGCTAGGACGCCGCGACCGGACTCTGTCCGGGCGTCTGGCGACGTTCGGCGAATCCACGACAATCACCGGAACCCCGGGCCGCCGGAGGCGGGCGATCCCGCCTGTAGTCCACCGGCCCTCCTGCCGAGCAGGGGGAAGTGGCCCGGGGTTCTTCCCTTTCCCGCGCCTTCCCTCTCGATCACCCCGCTTCCGCGAAGCCCCTTCCGGAAGCCGCCCCGCCGCGCGACCGCCTCTCCCTCACGGGACCGCGTCGCCTCACGGGTTTCACAAGGCACCACCTCCCCGCCGCGAGACCGGTCTCCCCCTCGCGGGACCGCTCACCTTCGCGCGACCGCCCCCTCGTCGCGAGGTCGCGCCGGCCGTCACTCCTGGAAGCCGGGGTTGGCGCAGTGCAGCGGGCGCTCGCCGCCGAGGACCCTGACGATGTCCTCACAGATCATCCGGGTGTGGTTGATCTCGGTGTCGTAGGTTCCGGAGCCCAGATGCGGGGTCAGCACCACGTTGTCCATGTCGGCGAGCGGGTGGGACGGGTCGAGCCACTCCCCGGTGAACCGGTCGAGGGCCGCTCCGCCGAGATGGCCCGCCTTCAGGGTTCCCACGAGCGCGTCCATGTCGTGCAGGGCCGCGTCCGCGGTGTTGACGAAGATCGATCCGGGCTTCATCGCGGCGAACTCCGCCGCCCCGACCGACAGGCCCGCGGACGCGGAGGCGTGCACGGAGACGACGTCGGCCTGGGCCAGCAGGACGTCGAGCCCGTACCGGTTCTCCGCCGCGTCGGGGTCGTGGACCATGACGCGCATGCCCAGCCCCTTCATCCGCCAGGCCAGCGCGCGGCCGACCACCCCGTAGCCGACCAGGCCGATGGTCCGGCCCGCGAGCTCCCACGCTCGGTACCGTCGGTAGGAGGCCATGCCCCGCCGGATCTCCCTGTCGCCGACCGCCACCCGGCGGGTCACCGCGAGGATCAGGGCGAGGGTGAGCTCGGCGATCGCGTCGGCGTCGCGTCCCGGGGCGCAGACGACGGGGATGCCCTTCGCCGTGGCGACCGGGAGGTCCACGTTCCCCGCCTCGCCACGGGCGCAGCCCACCACCAGCAGGGGAAGGTCCAGGACCGGACCGGCGACCTCGTCGGACTCGGTGATGAGGATGCGCGCGCCGGTGTCCACGAGCTGCCGGGCGAGCTCGGCCGCCGGGTGGGGACGGTGGTCGGCCGGGTCGTAGTGGACGTCGATCAGCTCTCTCAGGCGGTTCCACTCCTGGCCTCGCATCGGCGCCAGTACGAGTGCTCGTGGTTTCACCGCGCCCCCTTTTCAGGAAATTTTGGTATTTGGGAGCTTTCCACGAACGTCACGATCGGTCTCGACAGTGACCGGACCGTCATCAACCGGCCCACCGGCTCCTCCCGTTTCCCGTTTCCCGTTCGGGAAGGGGATCCCTGGCGAACGCCGGCCGGACGGCACGGCCGTTCCGGATCACCGCCTCCACCCGAATCCGGCCCGGCGCGGGCGGCGTGAAGAACGAAGGGAGAGAACGCGGATCCGCCGGTCAGTGCTCGCCGCGGGCGGGGACACCGAGGGCGGCGCAGGCGTCACGGTAGAGGCGGACGACCTCCGTGCGGACCTGGGCGCGCTCGGTCAGCGTGGTACTCCAGGGGACCCGGACCATGACGTCCCGCCCGCCGACCACGGCGGCGAACTCGATCGCCTCGGCGTCGACGCCGGTCGTCGTCGCGCCGGTGGCCTCGGGGTGCCCGCCGAGGCCCTTGCAGATCAGCAGCGCGTCATCGGCGTGGTCGTCGTTCATGTGGCGCTTGATCGCCTCGACCACGTCGGGGGTGAAGGGGGTGCTCATGCTCAGAGGGTAACCAGCGTCCCGCCCCACCCCGCCGCGGGCACCGGGCGAAGACCACGCCTCACCCGGTGTAGGAGACGAATCCCAGCCGGGGACGACCCCCCCGGGCGGGAACGGATCCCGGTCAGGAACGGAGCCCGGGCGGTGACGGACCTCGGCCGGGGACGAACGTCACCCGGCCCTGGGCGCGGGCGCGGACCTCACACCTCGTCGGGTACGAAGTCACCGACCCGCTTGAGCTCGGCGGAGATGTGGGACTGGAGCGGCTGCCCCATGGCGGCCATGTCGTACGCCCACATCAGGTTGCCGTTGACCAGCCCGTAGAGGCGGTGGCCCGCCGTGTACTCCTTGGCGGTCGCGGTTCGGGCCACCACGTCGGTCTGGAGCTCGATCTTGTTGAAGACCACCTCACCGACATAGATCTCCACGATGCCCGTGGGGTGGGACAGGCACACCTCAAGCTGGCGGCCCGGGAGCTGGCGCCAGAAACCGGTCTCGGTGCCCAGCGGCCGGACCTTGGCACCCGCCTCGTCGAGCAGCCAGGTGCGGCTGCTGTAGGTCAGGAACGGCTTGCCGTTGTGGCCGAAGACGATCTCCTGGCCGAAGTTGAAACTCTCGATCGTCGGATACCCCCCGACCCCGGCGCCTTCCCATCGGCCCACGAGGAAGGCGATCGGCTCAAGATCGGGATGCAGTTCGGGAACGTCCATGAAAACGAGCCTAGAGCCGCTCAGGTATGGTTCGCGCCGGTGACACCGGGCCGCATAGGCTTCGAGCATGGCACGATCACTGGTGATCAAGGTTACCGCAGGCGAAGACTCACCTGAGCGCTGCAATCAGGCGTTCACGGTGGCCGCGGCGGCGTTGGCGAGCGGGGTTCCCGTCTCGCTCTGGCTGACGGGCGAATCCGCCTGGTTCGCCCTTCCCGGCCGGGCGAAGGAGTTCACCCTCCCGCACGCGGCCCAGCTCGGGGACCTGCTCGACGCGGTGCTCGCGGGGGGCAGGGTGACCCTGTGCACGCAGTGCGCGGCCCGTCGGGACATCACGGTCGACGACGTGATCGAGGGCATCCGCATCGCGGGCGCCCCCACCTTCGTGGAAGAGGTGCTGGGCGAGGGCGTCCAGGCCCTCGTCTACTGAGACCGCCGGAACACCGCCCGCCCCGAGCCCGCGGCCGTCGGGCCACCGGCCGCCTGGCGAGGCCGGGCAGCCGGTCTCCCACGCCGGTGGGGCGCCACTGTCAGCAGGGCGCCTCCATCAGCGAGACGCCCCGTCGGCGAGGCGGCACCCGATCAGCGGGGCAGCACCGCGGCCAGACGCTCCTCGCGGAGCCGGTCGAACCAGGCGTCGTCGATCGGCGGCAGCTGGGCACCCACCGCCCAGGTGAGCAGCAGGTCGGCGAGGCCGTGGTTGCGGGCGAGCGCGGGACCGTGCAGGTAGGTACCGACGATCTTGCCGGTGTGGCAGCCCTCGGTGCCGTCGCCGTTGCCCGTACCGACCGCCGTACGCGCCAGCGGCCGGATCCCGGCCCCGAGCCGGGTGACGCCCATGTGGTTCTCGAAGCCGGTCAGCGTCGGGATGCCGAGCGCCGGGTCCGCCTCCCCCGCCAGCTCGCCGACGGCCCGGCCCTGGCCACGCCCGCTGGAGATGTCGATCAGGCCGATGCCGTCGACCGGCTGGCCCTCCTCGCCGCCGAACGTGGTGCCGATGATCTGGTAGCCCGCGCACACGGCCAGCAGGGCCGCGCCCCGCTGGATGGCCCGGTGCAGGCCGCCGTCGCGCCGGAGCCTTTCCGAGGCCAGGATCTGCGGCCGGTCCTCACCGCCGCCGATCAGGTAGATGTCGCCGCCCTCCGGGACCGGATCGGCCGAGCGCACGTGCACGGTCTCGACCGGGATGCCCCGGCGCTTGGCGCGCTGCTCCAGGACCAGGACATTGCCCTGGTCGCCGTACGTGCTCAGTAGGTCCGGATAGATCCAGACAAGGCGCAGGGCGCTGTCAGACTGCACGACCGAACTCCGATCGGATCTGCTGGAAGGCGGTGTAGTTGGCGATCACGTCGACCTTGCCCGGTGGTTGCGCGGCGAGCGCCTGCTCGAACGAGCCCGCCAGCTGGAACGGCACGTCAGCCACGTCCAGCCGGAGCGCGAGGTCGAGCCGCCGTTCACCGGCCACGAAGACCGGCCTGCCGCGCAGCACGCGGTAGTCGACGTCCCACAGCCACGAGGTGTCGCGGCCGTCGGGCCCCTGGGCGTTGACGGAGAGGATCACCGGAAGCGAGGAGTCGAGCACGTCGAACGCCTCCAGCCAGCCGGCCGGGTTCTTGGCGAGCAGTAGCCGGGCGTGCCGGCCGTCGCGTTCCACCGTGGTGTACCGGCCGGCGACCGACCTGACCTCGCGCAGCCGGGGAAGCGCCCGCTCGACGGGCAGGCCGAACACCTCGGCGGTGGCCAGCGCGATCGCCGCGTTGGCCCGGTTGGCGCGCCCGGGAAGCTGGATGTCGAGCACCCAGCGCTGCCCGCGCGGGTCGATCACCGCGTCGTCGTCGAGGATCCAGGACGGCTCGGGCCGCCGGAAGGTGCACTCGCGGCAGGCCCAGTCGTTCTCCCCCGACTTCGAGGGGGCACCGGCGCCGATGCTGCCGGGCGGGACGTACTCCATGCCCTTGCGGTCGAGGGGGCCGCCGCACTCGGGGCAGCACCAGGAGTCCTCCTTCCACGGCTGGCCCGCCGACACCCAGGTGACCGAGGCGGCCGTGGAGGCGCCCCAGGCGACCAGCGGGTCGTCGGCGTTGGCGATCACGTGGGTGTTCCTGCCGGCCAGCGCCCGCCGCCACTTCTGGGCGAGCAGCCAGATCTCGCCCGCCCGGTCCATCTGGTCGCGGCTGAGATTCATCAGGCAGATGACCCCGGCACCGGTGGTGTCGATCACCTCGGGCAGGTACTTCTCGTCGACCTCCAGCACGCCGTACGGGGCGTGCTTGGCCGACGACAGCGCCGAGACGTGCCCGGCGGGCATGTTGGCGCCGAAGGCGTTGGTGGCGACGTCGCCGAGCTCCGACAGCGCGGAGGTGATCAGGCGGGTCGTCGTGGTCTTGCCGTTGGTCGCGCTCACCAGCACGAGCTTGCGGTCGTGCGCGAGCTTGCGCAGCAGGTCGGGCTCCAGGACCAGGCTCACCCGGCCCCCGATCACCGATCCGTCTCCGCGCCCGGTGACCCGGGACAGGGTCGCGGCCGTCCGGCCGAGAGCGGTGGCGAGCTGCGCCCGCAGCGGAAGCTGAGTCATGCCGTCTCCTCGCTTGGCGACCCGTCGCGGGACGACCCGGCGGCCGACCGGCCCGGCCGCGGGACCGGAATCACCGAATCGTTCATGCCGCAGATCTTAGCCCTGCTTCGGCACCGTCACCCCCCGGCGGCACGTCACACGCGCCGCCCGGTGACGGTGAGGTACGCGAGCCCTCGGATCCGGTCGGAGAACACCGGAAAAGCTCATGGCGGAGTTCGGGGGAAGGCTCACGGCGATGCTCTGGCAAAGCTCGTGGAGCGAACCTTCCGCACACCGGGGACACCCCGGCCGAACCGCCCTCACTGCTCGGCGAAGGCGAGCTCCGCGGGCTCCGGCGAGTCGGCGTCGAAGGGCAGCACGAACCGGCGCGGCCACGACAGCACGCTCTCCAGCCAGCCCGCCCCCATGGTCTGGGACACGTGCCGGAGCCGGTCGGCCGGGTCGACGCCGATGGTGACCGTGAGGATGTCGCGCTCCACGCTCTCGCGCTCGTCGTCACCGAGGATCACCCGCCAGGCCAGCTCCCTGTTCCTGTCCACCTCCATGGACAGCGGGTGGTGGCGGAGTGCCTTGGCCCGGTGGCCGAGCAGCTCGGTGCCGCCCGCGGGACGGTTGAACAGGGCGTACTCCATGACCGGTGCGGAGCCGCGCGGGTTGGGCGCGGGCTGGCCGTGCGGGAAGAGCCTGTCCACCTCGTGCAGCCACCGCACCTGCGGGATGACCCAGGCGGGCCCCGGCCGCTCGCCGGGGTCACGGTCGGGACCGAGCAGCCTGGTCGCGATCGTGGCGACCTGCTCGGTCAGCTTGACCGGGTCGCTGACGGTACGCAGCGACCAGGCGCGGCGGCCCACGCAGCGTTCCACCGCCGTGGCCAGCAGGCACTCGCGCCGCCGCGGCGGGAGCTCCGCCCAGAGGTCGGCCAGCGCCCTGGGCACCCCGGGCACCGGCCGGTTGGTGCAGAACGCCAGCACCAGCGTGTCGGTCCAGATCCGCAGCCAGGCCCATTCGGACGCCCCGGCGAGCAGGTCCGCCTCGCGCAGCTCGACCAGCGTGCACGCCCGGCCGGTGCGGCACTCCTGCCCGCAGGCCGCCGACCGCCGGCCGCAGATGGGCGGCATGTGGCCGGGGACCGGGCGCTCGCGGTCCTCGCCCAGCGGTACCTGGATGCGCAGCGGCCGGTCCATGCCGTCGGCGAAGACAGCGGCGACGCCGGGCGGGAGCGAGACGACCTGCCGGGACTGCTCCTCGCTCAGGTTCGTCGCCGCGCCGACCAGCTGGCGGTCGTCCTCGGCGGGGAGCCGGTGGATGACCTTCAGCGCGGTGTTCTTCACCACGTCGGAGACCAGCTTCGTGGGGATCTGCTCGGCGACCACGATGCCCTCGCCGTACGCGCGGATCTCGGCGAGCATGCCCGCCAGGAGCTCGACGGCGTGCGTGCTGGCCCGCCCCGCGCCCCGGTCGCGCAGCAGCCGGTGCGCCTCCTCGATCACGATGACGTGCTTGAGCCCGCTGCTGCGTTCCTTCCTGGCCCGCATCCGCAGGTGCTCCACGATCCGGATGATCAAGGTGCCCATCAGGAACGCCTTGTCCTCGTCGTTGGCGACGTCCTCGATCGCGAGCACCACGTTGCGCTGGAGCAGGTCGCCGATGTCGGCGGGGTGCCCACCCTCGAAGAACCGGCCCGCGGAGCCGACCCGCAGCGACCGCAGCCGCAGCGAGATGAAGCCCTCCACGTCGGCCTGGACCTCCCGGCCGTAGCCGATCTCCTTGATCACGTCCATCGCGTGCTGCTGGAGCTGTTCGAGGGTCGGTACGGCGGGCCTGACCGCGGCGCCCGGGGCGGCCCAGCCGGTGACCACGTCCCAGCCGTTGGCCTCGTACACCCGCTGCAGGGCGAGCGACATGATCTGCGGGAACGGCTCCTCGGCGTCGAAGGCCGCCATGAACAGCGCACGGACCATGTCGATGTGGGCCTGCACCGGATAGCCGGGCTCGGGGGCGAGCGGGTTGACGCTGAACGGCACGCTCTCCGGGGCCGACGGGTTGATCACGGTCACCGGGGCGAGATGCTCGATCCGGCCGCCCATCGAGGCGTACTCGGACTTGGCCGGTTCGATGGCGAGCCACGGGATGCCCGCGCCGGTGAGCTGTTCCAGCAGGTGCCTGACGGTCTGGGACTTGCCGGAGCCGGTGGCGCCGGTGATGAACGCGTGCCGGTTGAGGGTGGCCAGCGGAACCTTGAACGAGCCGACCGGCCTGTCCTGGCCGTCGAGGATGGACCCGAGCTCGACGGTGAGCGCGCCGGGCACGTTGTCCGCCTCGCTGGTCACGTCGAAGAAGCCCGCGTCGAGGACCCGTACCCCCGGCACCTCCCGGTGCGGCAGCCCGGCGAGCGCGGCGAGCGCCCCCGCGGTGGCCGCGAACGGGGAGGCCGCGCCGTCCGCCGGATCCTGCAGGGTCGTGGCCAGCGCCTCGGCGAAGCCGTACACGGGGCCGGACAGCGCGCTGCGCAGGCGGTAGGGGTGGTGGCTCATCTCGGCGGAGCCGACGAGCACCGGGGCGATCTGGCGCAGTTCCTCGGGTCCGGCGGCCCCGGCGAGCACCCGGACGTTCCACAGCCCGGCCTCGCGGAAGGCGTCCAGCTCCTGCATGCGCCGCTCGGCCCGCTCGGCGTCGTAGCGGGAGCGCTCGGAGGCGTCACCGTACTGCCGCAGCACGTTGAGCTGGGTGCGCAGGTGCGCGACCTCGGCGTCGAGCAGGTCGGTCTGCTCGGCCACCACCAGCCAGGCGAACGGCCGGGACATGAGCGTGACCAGCGTGGACTCGAAGAGCGTGGGCCGCCTGATCTCGTCGGCGTCCGGCTCGCGGCGCCCGCCCAGCGGCGGGGCCTGCCGTCCCGGGCATACGGTCCAGGCGAGGTCGGACAGGTCGCGAAGCCACTCGTCGCCGATCCGGACACCACGGGCGCCACTGGGGAACAGCAGCGGCTCGGGACCGCCGGGGGCGTGCTCGGCCTCGGTGGCGGCCCTGCGGGGCGGGCGCGGCGGGGTGAGCGGCCCCGCGTTGGTGATCAGCTCCAGCGGGGCCCCGGACCCGCGCGAGAGCCAGCCGACCACGAAGGGCCGGTTGCGCTGGGCCGTGGAGAGCACGGCGGGCAGGACGGTGACGAAGTCCCACTCGGCGGAGGAGCTGCGCGAGGGTGCCGTGATCGCCTGGATTCTGTACCAGGGACCGGTCAGGGCAGTGGGCGGACGGGACACACTTGGCTGCATTTGGTCTCCACCCGGGGGACCCGGCTCCAGGCCGGAGGGTTGACGCTTCACGGATCGCTCCGTCGTACCGGCCGACGCATGATCGAGATCGAGATCGAGGGTAGGTCACCCCCGCGACCACGGTCGAACCTGACTCGGGGCTCGCACCCCGGCATTGACCATCCCATTACGAGATACGGACGGCTCGTTGACGCACCCGGTGAAAACGCCGCCGCTCGAACGGTCCTCGCCCGAGCCTCCCCCCTCCGGATCGGCGCCGCCCGGACCCGTACCGCCCGGACCTCCGCCCCCCGGGCCCGCATCACCCGGGCTCTCGTCGGCGTGGGCCGGGTTCTCATTGGCGGCGACGCCAGTCGAGCCTGGCCGGGGGCGGGCCGAGGTTGGGCGGCGCGTCCTCGAACGCGCTCGACGGGCGCGGCTCCGCCTTCCTCTCCTGGTGCACGTGGTCCAGCGCGGCTTCCTTGATCTCGTCGAACTCGCCCAGCGTCGTCTTGGGGAAGGTCAGTATGGCCGGGTTGGCATCGGCGAGACGGACCCTGCGGCCCTCGGCGGTGGCGTCGGTGACGATCACCGAGGTGGTGGGAAGCTGCTGGAGCTGGTGGGGCTCGACGAGGAACTCCCTGGAGCGGTGCAGCACCCGCTCGGTCTCCCCCATCGCCTTGGTCGCGCGACGGCCCCACTCGGTGGACTCGGTGATGTCCTCCTTGAGGTCCGTGTGGCTCACGTCGCGTTCCTCGTCGCCCTCCTCGGCCTGGCCGACCGTGGAGACGTAGCCGCCGTCCATCCCGGCTCCGGCGGCGCTGATCGTCTCGGTGAGCTGGGCGAGCTCCAGCCGGTGCTCGGTGCCGACGTGCTCGCTGGCCACCCGGGCGTCCTCGGCGTTGCCGAGCCGCATGAACGTCACCGCCGCGTGCCCGCGCCCGAGCCGCTCCCGCACGGTCGGGGTCAGCGACCGGTAGGTGAGCACGAGGCCGGTCCTGGAGGTCTCGCAGGCGTCCATCAGCCGGTCGAGCACGTCGCCGCGGAGCTTGTCCGCGCCCGCGACGATGATCGTGTGGTACCACGGCCGCTCGGAGGCGGGCGACTGGCGCAGGATGTGGGTGAGCGCGGTCGCCACGTACGTGCCCAGGACGCGGTTGCCGAACACGCCCGCCTGGCGGTCCATCGACACGACCCGCAGGCGCGCGGGCGGCAGGCGCACCGCCTCCGAGCCGAGGGTCTCCAGCTTGCGCAGCTGCGACTCCAGCGCCCACGCCCGCTCGATCACCACCCGGTCGCTGACGCCCCGGCCGAACAGCGTGCCGATCCGCTCCAGCTGGGTGGCGGTGATCAGGCCGAACCGCAGGTCCTCGCGGGGGTCGCCGACCTGGGCCAGGGCGCGCAGGGCGGCGGTGACCTGGTTGATCGTGGCGCTCTCGCCGAGGACCTCCAGGACCCGCTCCAGGATGGCGTTGTCGAACGACAGGTCCCTGGTCGAACGGTGCTCCTCGCTGACGCTCACGACGTGGGCGAGGACGTCGGCGAAGGCCTCCGGGGCGAGCGTCGCGCCCAGGTCGAGCCGGGGCAGGTCGACCGGCAGCACCCAGACCAGCGGGTCGTCGCCACCCCTGCGCGCGAGCTCGATCAGGTCCTTGGCGATCGCGCCCTCGGACAGGTCCAGCACGGTCAGGTGGCCGCCGCTGTAGAGGCGGGTCGCGCCGAGCAGGGTGATCAGCGCCGACCAGCCGGGCAGCGTGCCTCCGGCCACGTCGATCCGGTCGATCTCGTCGGGCACCGCCACCGCGTACCAGGTCAGCTGGCGGTCGTGGCGCTCCTTCTTCTCCGCCCACTCCCGGTAACGGGCGGCGTGCTCCTCCTGGGCGAGGAAGAGCTCCCTGTCACGTTCCTCCCGCAGCCGGTCACCGGCCACCTCGCGCTCCCTGATGCGGTGGCGCACCGCCCGGTCGCCCTGGTGGACGGCGTAGCTGCAGAACGCCGCGATGCCACCGGCGGCGATGACCCCGACGGCGGCGAACGACCAGCTGAGCATCTCGGTGAGGCCGAGGACGAGGATCAGCGTGGCGAGCGCGGCCATGAACCCTCGGACGATCTTGACCGGCCGGTTCAGGAGGTCTTCGTTGAGGCGTTCCCTGCGCACCCACTCGGGGTCGAGCGGCTCGGGAGGATTCTCGACGGGCGAGGGTCGCTTGGGAGCCGGACCCGGATCAGGGTGCAACAAGGCGTACTGCCAGCCCAGGTAGATCCGGTCCGCCTGGAGCTGCGCATGCTCTGGATGCACGTCCGCCACGGAACCTCCGCCATCGGGCTCATCGGAAGCCTCGGAGACAGCGTAAGAGTTCGACATCGTATTCGGGCAGCGTTCCCGTCAATCCGCTGTATTTTCCCCAGGTTCGCCAGGACTTAAGAGACAGATGAGTCGGATGAGACGGACGTCAGCGATTAACATCATTTCTCATGACTCCGCCTCCCGAGGGTCCCACCAGACGGCGCCCCATCGCGGTCCCGCTCGTCGCCCTGGTGACGGTCGCCGGTCTGGGAGTCACCGCCGCTCTCGGCGGCTTCGCCACGGCCCCCGACAAGCCTCCCAAGCGGCTCGGCCAGGGCTCGACCGTGGACCAGGAGCAGTTCACGACCACGTTCGTCGGGTCCCGCACCCTGAGCGAGCCCGGCCTGTTCGGCAGCCCGGCCAAGCGTTTCCTGGAGATCGAGTTCCGGGTCACCAACAAGGGCGACGAGACCGCGATCACGGGACTGCTCTACGAGGGCGGCCTGGCCGGCGGGTCCTTCGGTACGTCCCTGCTCAAGATAACCCCGGCGATAAAGGGCAAGTACGGCGCGTCGGTGTTCTCTCCCACCGGAGGAGGCGAGAGCACACAACTCCACCCGGCCCTGCCGACCAGCGTGGTGGTCAGGTACGAGCTGGAGGACAGGCAGCGGGCTCCCAAGCAGTTGACGATCGACGTCGGCAAGTACGAGTGGCGTGAGGGGATCACCTTGTCGCCGGGCTGGTTCCTGGTGACGGAGAACGACGCGGGCAAGGAGAAACCCGTGGTGACGGCCCAGGTCACGCTTCCCGTCGCGCAGAAGGGGACACGCTCGTGAACGCCTCTTCCCGTTCCCGGCCCGAGACCCGTTCCCAGCCCGAGACTCCTCCGCTGCCCGAGACTCGTCCTCGGCCCGAGAACCGCCCCCGGCCCGGTTCCCGCTCCCGCTCCGGGGCGCCCGCCCGCCGCAGAACCACCGCGCCGCCGAGCCGATGGCGCGCCGCCGGCGCCGTGCTGGCCGGGATCGCGCTGGCGGCATCGGCCGTGGGACTGCAGGCCTTCGGCTCGGGGATCGCCGACCATGACGCGCCCCTCACCTCGACCGGCGACATCAACGAGGAGGTCACCGGCTCCCGGATCTCCGCGCGGGTCAAGGCGGTGCACGCGGCCAAGGCCATCGCGGCCAAGAACGCCGGCGGCGAGCAGAAACGGGTGACCGCCAAGGGGGTCTTCATCATCGTCGAGGTGGGCGCCACGGCGACCTGGGAGCCGCAGCAGCTGGGGCCTCCCCGGCTGCTGACGGGCGGCGGGCACCGTTACGTGGCCTCCGACAGGGTGGACCAGATGTCGACCATCACCCATCCCTACATCCAGCCGGGCTGGTGGACCGAGGGCGTGACGGTCTTCGAGATCCCGCCCGGGGAGCTCCCGGACTCGCGGATCCTGCTCGCCCCCTCATCCGGTTTCATCGTCGAGCCGAACGGACCCGAGATCGAGATAGACCTGGGTCTGGACGAGGCGGCCGCGCGACGGCTGACCTCCACCGCGAAGGACGTCTACGAGTTGGCGAGCAGGAACTGATGGGGACGCCGCACCGGGGAGGTCCCGAGGACGAGCAGGGCCGCGACTGGTTCGCCTCGCGGGAGGAACGGCTCGCGCGGGAGGAACGGTCCGCGGGCGGGCCCCGGCCCGCGGGGGAGAACGGGCCGGCGGGGGAGAACGGGCCCGCCTCGGAGGGGCATCCCTCGACGCCGTCTCACGATCCCTACCGAGGCAGCCCCTGGCCCGCCACCCTCGGCACCTGGCCGGCACCCCCCGGCACCCCCGGTGAGCGTCCGACACCACCCGGCCAGATGCCCCCCGGCCAGATGCCTCCCGGCGCTGCCGGCGAGCGCCCGACGCCGCCAGGACCGATGTCTCCCGGCGTTCCGGGTGCTCCCGGCGTCCCCGGTGCTCCCCTCAGGCACCCGGCACCGCCCGGTCTCGACGACGACGCGCCCACGCGACCTCGCGGACGTCACGCGGAACCTCCCGCGGCCCACCGGCCGCGTACCGGACAGAATCCGGAACGGCCCGCGCTTCCCCGGGCCCGGCGGCTGAACCCGCCCGAGCCCGGGAACCGCCATGCCGGGCAGGGGTTCCCCGATCCGGCACAGCCGGCCCCCGCACCCCGGTCTCGGCCCGCCGCGTCACCGGCGCCTCCCACCCCGGCCCCGGGTCTCCCCGCCGTACCTCCCACCCCGGCCAGGAGCCGCCCCACCCCGCCTCAGCGCCGGCAACCTCCGGGCGGGGGCCAGTGGACGCCCGGCCCTCCGCGGACGTTCCCGGACGAGCAGGTCTGGCCCCCGAGGCCGCCCGTGGAAGAGCCGGCGGAAGAACCGGAGGGAGCCTCGACCCAGCCGTTCCCCTCCGTCACCGGGTCCCCGCCGCCCAGGCCCTCCACCACCGGAACCGGGACGGCGGCGGCGATGCCCGCGGCCGCCCCCGCCGCACCCACCGACGCGCCGCCCGGGGAACGCCCGCCGCAGGAGACCGCGGCGGCCACGGAGGAGACCCCGCCGACGAGGAGGCGCCGTACGGTGCTGCGGGCCGGCGCGGCGATCGTGCTCGTGGGCCTCGGCATCGCGGTCTCCACGTGGAACGGTTACACCGTCTACAGGACCGGCAACCCCGCCGACAGGATCTACACCGTCGCGGCGGGGGGTGCCATGACGCTGATGCACGTGTCGTGGAAGTCCTCGGTCGAGCAGGTGGACAGCCTGCCCGGCCAGAAGCCCCTCCCCGCCGACCGCCAGTGGCTGAAGATCAAGGTGACGAGAACCGCGCTGGACGCCGAGGGCATCAGCCTGCGCGGTGAACCCCAGGTCGAGGTCAGGCACTCCGACGGCCGCGTGTGGAAGGTCCTCCCCGAGAGCGACGACGTCCCGGACGAGGCCAAGGACCACAAGATCGGTGCCGCCTACTCCTACAACATGGTCGCCGTGGTGCCCAGGAAACTGGCCGGGCAGGTCGAGGTCCACGTCCGCCCCGCCACGTACGACGTCGTGGAGGACGAGTCCGTGAAGGACATCTTCAAGAAGGCCGCGGAGCAGAAGGACCCTGTTCAGGATCAGGTGCTGCGCTTCCGGCGGTGAGCGTCTCCCCCGCCTCACGACTGCGGGTGGCCGCGATGTCGAACGTGGCCGCCAGCAGGCAGACGGTCAGCGTCAGCACCACCATCTCCCTGACGAAGGACACCGGCCCGGCCAGCGCCATCCAGACGAACGGATCCTCGTTTCCGATCAGCATCCGCACGCCCCGGTCCGCGTAGTCGGTGACCACCCTGATCCCGACATAACCGAGGCAGAAGAGACCGAACAGCGCGGGACCGCCCCGGACGGCGAGCCGGAAGGCGTTCACCGGGGGAACCCAGCGCTCCTGGAACCCGGCCGTGGCACGGGTCATCGTGGTCTGGGTGAGGGTGTGCGTCCGCTCCATCCGGGTGGCCACGTTGTCGAGCCTGGTTCCCCGTACGACGGCCCGGGTGTCCTCGGCGAAGGCCCCGTAGACGAGCGAGGCGACCGTCAGCCAGGTGAGCGGCACGACCAGACCGTCGATCATGTGGGGCCAGACGTCCCCGACCGCGTCCCAGAAGGCCTTCCACCACGGCATGGCCTCACCCGCCTCCTCGGCCCAGTCCTTGGCCGCCGCCACGACGACCCGGTCGTCCAGCCATTCCGCCCGCGCGTCGGCGAAGGCGAACAGGGCGTTGATGCTGTAGAAGGCGAAGGCCAGCTCGAAGAAGGTCGCGAACACGCCGCTGCCCCTGACCTTGCCGTTGACGTGCCACCAGCTGAACAGTGTCTTGAGCAGGTACGCGACCACGGCGACCCCCAGGGAGACCCGCACGTCCAGAGTGGAGAGCCCGGTGCCGCCCTCCACCTCCTGCCCCGCGAGACTCGCCGCGAAGTCCTGGTCGACCCGCCTGGCGGTGTCGACGGCGATGAACTCCCTGGCGTCCGCGTTCTGGAAGCTCCAGGCGAGATAGATGGTGGCGAAGGCCAGCGTGGCACGGTTCAGCGCGCCGAACATGCTCTCGTCCGCCTCGCCGCCCTCCCGCCGCGCCCGGATCTCCCGAAGCGCCCCGCGCACCGAGTGCAGCATGCCGACCATGATCACGAGCTCGTTCAACACGATCAACGTGAAGACGAACATCGTGATGACGAGCCGTACCTGCAGGTAGTCGCCGTGGGAGACCTCGCTGGCGGCCACCATCAGCAGCCCTCGGACCACCCTGCCGGCCGAGAACCAGAGGATCAGCGACAGGGCGCAGGCGCCGAAGATCCTGAGCGTGTGCATGGGCAGCGAGGCCGCGGAAAGGGATGCGGACCTCCGGCCGACTGCCGGCGACTGTGCGGGCATAACAGGCGTTTCAGGCACCCGACGCATGCTAACGACTCCCCTGACAGAGCGCAGCCCGACCGGCGAGGCCGGTGGGCCCACCGAATAAACGACCGGCCCCGTTTGTTGCAGCGGCAATGAAGCGCATGGAAGTCTGGGCCGACATGGCCTGCGCGTGGGCCTACATCGGCAGGCGACGTCTGGAGCAGGCGGAACTCGGCGAGGACGTGGAGATCGTCTGGCGCCCGTACGTCATCGACCCGATGGCTCCGGTGCCGTCGGAGCCGCTGGAGGAGGAGCTGCGCGACCCGGTCGCCGAGGGCGCCCTGCGAGCCCTCCACCCGGCCCCGCTCTCGGCCGGGGAGCGGGCCGGTGACGGCGGGCGGCCGCGGGGCGCCGTGTGGCGGGCGAACACGTTCGACGCCCACCGGGTGATCGCCCTCGCCCACCGGCGGGGCGGTGCCGCGCTCCAGGGCGCGGTCGTGGAGCGGATCCTGCGTGCCCACTTCGTCGAGGGCTCCGACATCGGGGACCGCGCCACCCTGGTGGCGCTCGCCGCCGAGGCCGGTCTGGACGGCATGGCCGAGGCGCTCGACCGCGGTGACGGCGCGGACGAGGTCCGCTCCGAGCTGCTGCGCGGCAAGGCCGAGGGCATCGCCACCTCGCCGACCTTCGCGGTCGGCGACACGGTGGTCTCCGGCGCGCAGCCGGCCGAGGTCCTCGCCGAACTGGTACGGGACGCCGCTCCCCGGCGGGCACTCCCCGACGAGGTCAGGTGGCTGCGCCAGGCCGAGGCGCTGATGGACGCCCGGGATCCCCTCGGCGCGTTGTGGACGCTGCGTCCGCTGCTGGCCGATCACGGCGACGACCCCGCCGTCCGGCTGCTGGCGGCCCGCGCCTACTTCGGCTCGGCTCAGCTCGGCCGGGCGGGGGAGACGCTGGAGGCGCTTCTGGAGCGCACCCCCGGTGACCACTACGCCCGGTTCCTGCTCGGCCGGACCCTCGAACGCGCCAACCGTCTCCCCGAGGCCCTGCCCCACCTGCGCCTGGCGGCGGCCATGTCCCCGGAGCCCGACTACGTCGATGCCCTCGATCGTGTCGAGAACCGGCTGGCGGACCGTCTCACGGTCTGACGTGAGAGGGCGGAGACACCGCTCCGCCCTCTCGGGAACGGCGAGCTCCGAAACGGCGAACCGCGGAACGAGCGAACCCTCAGGACCGGCGGACCTTCAGGGTCGGCGGGCTTCCGGCGCGGTCGGCACGTCCGGCGCGTCCGGCACAACGGAAAGGACCGGCCTCCCGAAGAAGAGCCGGTCCTGTCACCCTGCTGGTTCGTGCTGTTCGTGCTGTGCGGTCAACGTGCTGGTTCGCTGTGGCGAGTCCGGCCCCGAGAGGTCAGACGGCCACGGCGAGCTGGGTGACCTCACCCAGGCGGGCCTGGGCCGGGATGTCCTTGGTGACCCCGCCGCCCGCGATGATGCGGACGGTCCAGTCACCGGGGGCGGCGAAGAAACGGAAGATGCCCTCGTCGGACACCACGACCTCACCGGTGAACTCTCCCGCGTGGTCGAGCAGGCGGGCGTATGCCGTGCCCGCGCCCGAGACCACGCCCTGGATGACGGCCTGGCTCGAAAGGTCGATCCCGGCCGGAAGGGCAACAGTCTGTTCCGGAGCAGCGCATCCCTGAGTCATTATCGGGCCTCTCCCAGTTCGATCGGCACGCCGACGAGCGAGCCGTACTCGGTCCACGATCCGTCGTAGTTCTTCACGCTGGCCTGGTCGAGGATCTCGTGGAGGACGAACCACGAGTGCGCCGAGCGCTCCCCGATGCGGCAGTAGGCGATGGTGTCCTTGGCGAAGTCGATGCCCTCGCCCTCGTAGAGGGCCTTGAGGTCCTCGTCCGTCTTGAAGGTGCCGTCGTCGTTGGCGGTCTTCGACCACGGAATGTTGCGGGCGGTGGGAACGTGGCCGCCGCGCTGCGCAGCCTCCTGCGGGAGGTGGGCGGGCGCGAGCAGCTTGCCGGTGAACTCGTCGGGCGAGCGCACGTCGACCAGGTTGAGCTTGCCGATCGCGGCGACGACGTCGTCACGGAAGGCGCGGATGGACAGGTCCTGGTCCTTGGCCTGGTAGTTCGTCTCGGGACGCGCGGAGACGTCCTTGACCAGCTCGCGGGAGTCGAGCTCCCACTTCTTGCGGCCACCGTCGAGAAGCCTGATGTTCTCGTGGCCGTAGAGCTTGAAGTACCAGTACGCGTAGGCGGCGAACCAGTTGTTGTTGCCGCCGTAGAGGACCACGGTGTCGTCGTTGGCGATGCCCCTGGACGACAGCAGCGCCTGGAAGCCCTCACGGTCGACGAAGTCGCGACGGACCGGGTCCTGAAGGTCCTGCTTCCAGTCGATCTTCACGGCGCCACGGATGTGGCCCTTGTCGTATGCACTGGCGTCCTCGTCCACTTCAACGAGAACGACGCCGGGAGTGTCGAGGTTGGCCTCGACCCAGTCAGCGTCGACCAGGACGGCGGAGCGGCTCATTTTGATCCTCCAGGATCATCGTGCGGCGGGTAGTAAACGGCGAATGATCAAAAACATCTCGCAGCCGAGACAGAAACCAAAAGCGACGTTGAGAAATGCGGCGAAAAGGGCCGCTGCGACGACACCGAGGGCCAGCGGCGTGATCTGTGCGACGTATCCGACCAAGCCCACCAGAGCGAAGGCCAGTCCGACCCCCTGCGCGAAACGCGGCGGGGCGGCGTCCTCCAGTTCCTTCGGCGGACTCTTCACTATCCCTTTGAAAATCATCCCGTACGGCGAGATGCCGAGAACGCCCAGTGCGAACACGACGGCCTGCGCCGCCAGCAGCCACGCGCTGCCCGTCACGAGGACGAGTGCGAGGACAACGGTGGTGACGGCCGCTGCGAAGCGGAGAGCTCGGGAATCAACCTGCATCGCCTGATGCTCCTGAAGGGTTGTGCAGATCGGTGCGGCTCGACGGCCGCTTGAGATCGCCCTTAGGAAACGCGACAGAGAGCGGTGGTCACGCGGCAGAAATCAACCGCGCGCCGCTTCGTGAGCAGCTCTGTCGTGGAGTTCATGTCCACGACATTACCCCGGCGTCCCGCCATCTGTCACATCCCTGTCCAATTTCTGAGACATGATCGTTCAATGGGCGATAGGGTGCCCCGCTCATTCGCCGACCGCCAGACCGAGGGCACCGATGACGTCGGCTTTCCTGGGTTGACCGGAGGCACGCCTCACGACCCGCCCGGACGCGTCGAGCACGAGGACGGTGGGGGTGCGCAGGATGTTCAGCGATCGGACCAGGTCCAGGCGGGACTCCGCGTCGATCTCCACGTGCGCGACGCCGGGCACCATCCCGGCCACCTCGCCGAGGATCCGCCGGGTCGCCCGGCACGGCTGGCAGAAGGAGGTGGAGAACTGCACGAGCGTGGCCCGCTCTCCCAGCTCCGCGTGGATGTCACCGGACGTGAGCCGCTCCACGTCGCCCCGCACCTCCCGTGCCACGCCGTTCCGTCGCCGCAGCACCACGCCCACGAGCGTGGCGAGGGCGAGGGTGACGACCACCACCGTCAAACCGGTCACGGAACACGACAACAGGCGTGCGCCCCGCGCCATTCCCGCGCCGGCCCCCATCCTTGGACCGTTTTCCCGGACCGGGCGGACGACTCTTCCCCGGACCGGGCGGACGACCCGGCGGGACGGGCGCACCGGGCGGGTCAGGAGGTGGGGATCGTGAGCAGCACCCGTCCCCCGGCGGTGGTGATCTCGAACGACGTGATCCGCTCCGGCGGGATCGTCGTGGTGCCCTCGAAGTCACCCGACTCGTCGTAGGCGGCCCGGTTGACGACCCAGTTGCCCGCCGTCTCCCTGAGCCCGCCCTCCCCGGCCACCTCCAGCCGGCAGCGCGTGCCCTTGGCCACCCCGGTGAGCGTGACCTTGATCGTGGTCGCCCCCTCCCCCGCGGACGCGGTCACCACCGCGCGGACCGTGCCCGTGTCGTCCGCCCCCTTGAACCGCAGCTCACTCGGGGCGAGCAGGACCTCCGGTGCGGGACCGGCCGTCGGAGACCCGGAGGTCTTCGCTGCGGGACCGGCCGTCGAGGATCCGGAGGTATCCGGCGCGGAGCTGGCCGCCGGGGATCTGAAGGCCTCCCGGGGCGGTGACGTGGAGGACCTGACCTGGGCACTGGCCTTGGCGTCGCTGTCGGGCGCGGCCGGGTCCTCGAAGGACCGAGCGCTCTCCTGGCCACCCTCCGCGGAGGTCACCGGCCTGTCCGCCATAGGCGCCGACGCCGTGCCGACCTCCGGGGAGCTCTGGGTGACGGTCCACAGGATGCCGCCGCCGAGCCCGACCACCAGGACCGAGGCGGCCAGCGAGAGCATCAGGCGGTTCGTACGGCGCCGCTTGACCTTGGCGCTGAGCAGCCGGTCGAGCACCGCCGTGGGCGGGCTCGCCACCTGCGCCACGTCGCCCTCGGACACCCTGCCGAGGAACGCCGTCACCCCGGCCAGCTCCTCCAGTTCGGCCCGGCACTCGGCGCACTCGGCGAGATGGGCCTCGACGAGCACGCGCTCGTCCGGCTCCAGGGCACCGAGAGCGTAGACCCCGAGCGACATCCGTACTTCGTCACAGGTCATCATCATGGCGCGAGCCCCCGCTCCTCCAGCGCCAGTTTGAGCGCCCGAAGCGCGTAATACGTGCGCGATTTAACCGTTCCTGCGGGGATGCCGAGCGACTCGGCGGCCTCCTTGACGGATTTCCCCTGGTAGTAGACCTCGGCCAGCACCTCGCGGTGCTCGGGCCGCAGCGCGGCCAGCGCCTCGGCGACCGCCCACGACTCGACGGCCCGCTCCAGCTCGTCGTCGGCGGGCACCACGGCGAGCGCCTCGTCACCCGTCTCCGGGGGGCGCGCCTTGCGCGCCCGGTGCTGGTCGACGACGAGGTTGCGGGCCACCGTGAACAGCCACGCGCGGATGGAACGGCCGGCGAACGCGTCAGGATGGCGCCAGGCCCGCAGCAGCGTTTCCTGCACGACATCCTCCGCTCTCCCCGAGTCGCCCGTCAGCCGCAGCACGTAGCCGTAGAGTGGCCCGCCGTGCTCGTCGAAGAGCGCCCTGACGAGTTGCTCGTCGGCGGTTCCGGCTTGGCTCACATCCTCACGACGTACGGCGGGACGATCCGGTTCAGGCACGGGACACGTTCAACCTCGGAGGGGCACGTCGGAGGCCTCGCCCGAGATGCGCAGCCCCTCGGGAACGGCCTTGACCTCGGTCAACTTGAGGTTGTACGGCAGCTTGCCGATCGGGACGCGGTAGTTGATGAACCGCTCGGGATCGGGCACGGGGATGCCTCCGCCCAGGGTCACCTTCCCGGGAACGAGCTGCAGGCCGCCCTTGACGATCTCGACCTTCAGCGCCGCCTTCACGGGCACCTTCTGTCCCAGCACGGTGATCTCCCCGCTGACATTGAGCTCGTCGCCCACGACACTGACCTTGATCCCGCGAGGTGCCCGCTGGTTGAGCGTCTCCACCGGGACGACCACCGCCCCCTCCACGCGCTCGGCGCGCATGTCCACCTGCTGGGGACGGAGCACCAGGTCCTCCAGCGGGGCCGTGACGCCGCGCAGGGTGAAGTCGACGCTCGACAGCCGGATGCCCGAGATGGTCATCGCGCCCGCGGCGACCCTGACCTCCTCGTAGCGCCCGGCGATCGCCTGGGTCAGGAAGGGGATGCCCTCGATCGTGACCTCCGGCGGGGTCGACAGGTCGTACTTGGCCGTGGCCTGCGTGGCGATCTCGCGCTGGACTCCCGTGACGGCGACCCTGTCGAGGATCACCACGAGAACGAGAAGCAGGAGGAGAAAACCGATCAGCTTGCGCATCCGACTCCCTGTTCGTTCCCCGGCCCGAGAGGGGCCATTGGCGTGACCTCCCCCCGCAATCCTGTCCGAAACGCCGCGCCGGTGGTAGCGTCCACCCCGCTCAACCGCCCGCGAACGGCGGGAGCACCTCGACCGTCGCCCCGTCCGTCAGGATGATCGTCTCGTGGGCCCGCAGGCCCACCGGATCCCCGTCCACCAGGAACGACGACCGGCTCACCACGCGAGCCAGCCCTTCACGATTCGATGTGATTTTCGTCATCAACTCGGCAAGCGTCGCGGCCTCGGACCGCTCCTCCGCGATCCCCGCCGCTTCCTTCGCCGCGGCCCAATATCTGACAATGACCGTCGCCATCAGTGAATCAACTCCCCAAGCACACGTACGGTTACCGTGCCATTACGGTGAATCCACATGGAGAACGGGTGTTCACCAGGTGGACGTTCGCTGGACGCTGAACCCTTGTGGGTTATCCTCACCTACTACGGGACCTGGGCAATGTAGCCCCCGGGTCCTTACGTGTTTGTGCGGCTATCGCCGACATGACGCGGGAAGGAGGCATCGTGAGCAATCTCCTGCTGCTCACCAACGCCCTTGAGCCCTCAACTGAGGTGCTTCCGGCGCTGGGGCTGCTACTGCACTCGGTACGGGTCGCGCCCGCGGAGGCATCCGCCCTGCTCGACGCCCCGCCCGCCGACGCGATTCTGGTGGATGCGCGCCGCGAGCTCGTCCAGGCCAAGAGCCTGTGCCGGCTGCTGCGCACCACGGGCGTCGCCTGCCCCCTGGTGGTGATCGTCACAGAGGGCGGACTCGCCGGGCTGACCGCGGAGTGGGGCACCGACGACGTCATCCTCGACACCGCCGGACCCGCCGAGGTCGAGGCGCGGCTCAGGATGGCCGTGGGCAAGCTCCACCTGTCCGCCGCCGAGGAGGTGCCGGACGAGATCCGCAACGGCGACCTGTCGATCGACGAGGCCACCTACACCGCCAGGCTCCGCGGGCGCGCACTGGATCTGACCTTCAAGGAGTTCGAGCTCCTGAAGTACCTGGCGCAGCACCCCGGCAGGGTCTTCACCCGCGCCCAGCTCCTCCAGGAGGTCTGGGGGTACGACTACTTCGGCGGTACCCGCACCGTGGACGTCCACGTCCGGCGGCTCCGCGCCAAGCTCGGCGCCGAGTACGAGGCGCTGATCGGAACGGTCCGCAACGTCGGCTACCGGTTCGTCCCCGAGCGCGGCAACGAGCCCGTCGAGGAGCGCGAGCCCGCGCGCCATTAGGCCCTGTCCTCCTCGGCCCTGTGTCCCGGGGCTCCCGGGAGTCACCGGAAACGGCCGTGGCACGTTCCCGCTTCCGCCCCGCGGAGTTCTCGCGAGGGCGGTGAGCCGGGCACGCCCGTGCCGCCGGGCACGCCAGACGGGTACGCGGTCGTGTCCGGCCATGCGTGACGTGCGTGCCCTTCAGGCGCGTCCACCGGACGACGAGCCAGGCGTACCGGACGTTCCGCACGCCTTGGGGGCTCCGGTCGCTCCGGGCGCTCCCGACGCTCCGGGCGTGACCAGTCCCGACTCGTAGGCGAAGACGACGAGCTGTGCCCGGTCGCGCGCCCCCAGCTTGGTCATCGACCGGCTAACGTGGGTCTTGACGGTGGCGTGGCTGATGGCCAGGTGCCCCGCCATCTCCGCGTTGGACATGCCCGTGGCGACCAGTGCCAGGATCTCCAGCTCGCGGCCGGTCAGGCGTTCCAGGCCGGGCCCCGCGACGGGCCTGGGCGGAGTGGACACGTACTCCTCGATCAGCCGCCGGGTCACGGAGGGCGAGAGCAGCGCGTCACCGGCGGCGGCCACCCGGACCGACCTCAGCAGCTCGGCGGGTTCGATGTCCTTGAGCAGGAAGCCCCCGGCCCCGGCGCGCAGCGCGGCGAAGACGTACTCGTCGAGGGCGTAGTTGGTCAGGATCACCACGCGCACCGCGTCGAGCTCGGGGTCGGCGCCGATCCTCCTGGTGGCCTGGATGCCGTCCAGCAGCGGCATCCTGACGTCCAGCAGCGCCACGTCCGGCCGTAGCGCGCGGGACATCTCGACGGCCTCGACGCCGTTGCCCGCCTCGCCGACGACGGTGATGTCGCCGGCCATGTCGAGCAGTGCCCGGAAGCCCGCGCGGATCAGCGCCTGGTCGTCGGCGAGCAGCACCCTGATCACGGCCGCCCCGCCAGGGGCAGCTCGGCACGGACGGCGAACCCGCCCTGCGGACGCGGGCCCGCGGTGAGCGACCCTCCGGCGGCGACGGCGCGCTCGCGCATCCCGATCAGCCCCATTCCGTATCCCGTGACCTCCGCGGCGGACTCCCCGTCGTCCTCGACGCGCAGCACGACCGTTCCCGGCCGGTACTCGGTCGTCAGCGTGATCGACGCGGGCCCGGCATGACGAAGCACGTTGGTGAACGCCTCCTGCGCGATGCGGTAGGCCGCCCGGTCGACGTCCGGGGGCAGGTCCAGGCGCTCTCCGACGACGAGGACCCTGACCGGCAGCCCCACCGCCTCCGCCCTGGCGACCAGCCGGGGCAGCCTGGCCAGGCCCGCCTCGGGGTCGTCGGGATCGGCCTGCCTCAGCACGCCCAGCGTGGCGCGGAGCTCGCGCATCGCCTCCCGCCCCGACTCCTTGATCACGGCCAGTGCCTCGCGGGACCGCGCGGGGTCGTGGTCGAGCAGGTGCACGGCGACGGAGGTCTGGACGTTGATGACCGAGATGCTGTGGGTGAGGGTGTCGTGCAGCTCCTGGGCGATCCACAGCCGCTCCTCGTCGGCCCGGCGCAGCGCCGCCTCCTCGCGGGTGCGCTCGGCCTCGATCGCCCGTTCCTCGACCTCGTTCAGGTACGCGCGACGGTTCCTGGTCATCTCCCCGAGGACCACCATCGCCACCAGCCAGCCGCTGAGCAGGGTGAAACCGCCGTCGGGGGCGGGGTCGACGTCGGACAGCGCGATGGGGCCGTAGATCCCCACGGCCATCGCGACCGCCAGCCGGACCGCCAGGCTCCGCCGTCCGAGGACCGCCACCGTGTAGATCGACATCAGGGCGGGCGCGGCGGCGAAGATCCCCGGGTACCGCCAGGCGTGGTAGGCGACGACGCAGGCCACAGTGATCGTTCCCACCGGCAGCGGCGCGCTCCGCCGGAATGCCAGCGCCAGCGACGACACCGTGATCAGCGCCAGGCCGAGCGTGTCCAGCGGACGCTCGGGGAAACCCGAGCCGGACAGCCCGCCGTAGGTGCCCCCGACGATCCCCGCCAGCACCCCGGCCGCGACCAGCGCGTCGGTTCTCCGGGTCCTCACCCCTGACACGGTAGGCCACCGTGCCCGCTGTGCCGACCCTCGGAAGGAGGAGGTCGCCCGTACATCCCCGGCCGTACGCCGGCCTGGGCCGGGCCGCGGATACCGCTCACGGCGTACGGCCCTCCTGCCCCACCGGGCTCCTCGCGACGTACGGCGAAACGCCCCCGGCACCACGTGCGGAGAGGCCCACCGGACGCGTCCGATGGGCCTCTCGCGCGTGTCACACCTTCACGGTGTGCCATGCCTCACGACGTACCGCGATCCTCGCGGCGTGGCGCGTCTTTCGCCCGCGTTACGGAACGACCGTGATGTGGTCGGGCACCGGGGGCGTGATCGACGGGTTCGCCGCGAAGTAGGCGGCGAAGGCGTCGATGTCCAGCGGGCCGCTCCACACGTCCGCACCGTCCTTGAAGGCGAGGAACGCGTCACCGCCGCCGACCAGGAAGTTGTTGGCCGCGACCCTGATCGTCTGCGTGTCCGTCACGGCGACACCGTCGATCTTCATGTCGGAGATCTTCGAACCCCACGGCGCGCTCGCGCTGTAGGTGTAGGTGAAGTTCGACGACGGCTGCAGGATCTTGGTGAACGCCTGGGCGTTGGGACCGCCGACGAACTGCTGCTCGAGAACGGTCTTGAGCTGCGCCCCGGTGAGTGTGACCACCTGCATGAGGTTGTTGAACGGCTGGACCGTGAACGCCTCTCCGTACGTCACCACACCGTCTCCCTCACCGGCGGGCGAGCCCGCGTAGGTGAGGCTCGCCCGCACGCCGCCCGGGTTCATCAGGGCGATCTGGGCGTTGCCGCCGGTCCTGGTCGCGGCGAGCTGGCCGTCGGCGATGAGGTTGCCCAGGGGGGACTCCCCGGAGGCCACCGCGGTGTTGGTGATGTCCGCGGTGATCCGGCCGATCGGCCTGTTGGCCACCGCCGCGACGCGGTCCTTCCACGTCTGGACGAACGCGCCGATCTCCGGGTCGGGGGTGACGGTCCTGGTCACGACCTGGTTGTCGGCCACGACCGAGGAGCGCACGACGTCGCGGGTCCTGACGTCCACCTGGAAGTCGACCTTGGTGATGACCCGGCCGAAGGAGCCGCCCTGGCTGTAGAGGCGGGTGCCGCCCTTGGGGTCGGTCACCCGGCACAGGTACGCCTGGTGGGAGTGGCCGCTGAGGATCATGTCGATCTCGGCGTCGACCTGGGTGGCGATCCGGTTGCCCGCGCCGGGCTGGGCGGCGCACGCGTCGGGCGACTGGCCCGCGGTGACCTGGTCGCCCTCGTGCACGAGCACGACCTGGGCCTTGACGCCGACGATCTTGAGGAGCTTGGACGCGACGTTCGCGGCCTTCACCTCGTCGACGAACTCGAGGTCCTTGACGCCCTCGGCGGTGACGATGTTCGGGGTGGTCTGGGTGACCAGGCCGATGAAGCCGATCGGCACGCCGTTCATCCAGCGGATCGCGACCGGGGGCAGCGCGGGGATGCCGTAGTCCTTGAGGAGGTCGCGCAGCGAGCCGCCGCTCGTCCCGCCCAGGGCCTCCAGCGCCTCCTTCTCCGCGCCCCGCTCGGGCCGCTTGAAGATGACGTTCGCGCCGAGATAGCTGTACTTCGCGCCCTTCCACGTACCGGCGGGCGAGCAGCCGTCCACCGGGTGGCAGCCGCCGTTCATGATCCGCTTGAGCTCGGCGTACCCCTCGTCGAACTCGTGGTTGCCCACGGCGGAGGCGGTGACGCCGACCTTGCCGAGGAACTCCACCGAGGGCTCGTCGTGGTAGGCCGCGGAGATCAGGGGGGTGGCACCGATCAGGTCGCCCTGGGCGACCTTCAGCGTGTTCTTGTCGGAGAGCTGCTTGAGGTGGGTGGCGGCGAACGCGGCGCCACCCGCGTCGACCGTGGCGCCGGTCTCGTCGACCATGCGGCCGGACGAACCGGTCGGCGGCTCGAGGTGGCCGTGGAAGTCGTTGAGGGAGAGCAGGCGGACCGGCACCGTCTTGGCGGTCTTGACGGCGGGGCCGGCGGGCTTGTTGCCCGCCTGGGCCGGTCCCATCGCGAGCACGAGACCGGCCCCGGCGAGCACGCCCGCCATGGCCAGCCGCTGGAAGGAACGAGACATCATGAACCACGACACTAAAGGGACCACCTGTGCAAGGAATGACCGAGAGGTAACGATTCACCCGGCGAGTGCATGGCGCCTTTTGCCAGTCCCCGGTGGGCTCGGGAAACATGTGCCCGCTTAGAGTCCACACCATGAACGCGCGTGTGGAGTACCAAGGGTCGCTCGGCGAGCAAGAGGTGTCCGGCGTCCTCGCGGTGGTGGAGGCGGCCACGGAGGCCGACGGGGTCAGGCCGCTCAACGAACATGTGATGCTGCACCTGCGCTACGGCGGCGACGAACGGGCCGGAGCCGTGCTGCTGTACGCCGGGGACGACCTCGCGGGCTACGCCCACGTCGACCCGACCGACCCCGTCGAGGGACCCAGCGGGGAGCTGGTCGTCCACCCGGCGTTCCGCGGGAGGGGATACGGGCGGCGGCTGCTGGAGACGGTGCTCGACCACACCGGCGGGCACCTGCGCCTGTGGGCGCACGGCGGGCACCCGGCCGCCGAGGCCCTCGCCCGCTCGGCGGGATTCGACAAGGTCAGGTCCCTGTGGCGGATGCGCCGCTCCCTGTCCTCCGACATCCCCGGCTTCGAGCTTCCCGAGGGGGTACGGCTGCGCACGTTCGAGCCCGGCACCTCCGACCGGGAGGCGTGGGTGGCGCTCAACGCCAAGGCCTTCGCCCGGCACCCCGAGCAGGGAACGTGGACGATCGAGGACCTGGAGCGGCGCGAGCGGGAGCCCTGGTTCGACCCGGCCGGATTCTTCCTCGCCGTACGACCGGACGGCTCCGGGGACGGCGACCGGCTGGTGGGCTTCCACTGGACCAAGGTCCACGGTGACGGCGACCACGCGCACGAACCCCTCGGCGAGGTGTACGTCGTCGGCGTCGACCCCGCCGAGCAGGGCGGCGGTCTGGGCAGGTCGCTCACCCTCGCGGGCCTGACGTACCTGAGGTCGCGGGGCCTGAGCCAGGTGATGCTGTACGTGGACGAGGACAACCCCGCGGCGCTCCGCCTGTACGAGAGGCTGGGCTTCACCCGGTGGGACGTCGACGTGATGTACCGGAAGTAGAGACGTCTTCCGCCTGACGTACCGAAAAGCGGGGACGCCCCCTGGAAGCAGGGCGCGCCGGACCGGGTTCGCTCCCGGTCCGGCGCGGTCACCCGAGGACTACTCGACCATCCAGTGGAGCGCGAAGTAGGACAGCGCGGCGACGAACGCGGCGGCCGGGATCGTGAGGATCCAGGCGGTCACGATGTTGCCCGCGACGCCCCAGCGCACGGCCGACAGGCGCTTGGTGGCGCCGACGCCCATGATCGCGCTGGTGATCGTGTGAGTGGTGGAGATGGGGGCGCCGAAGCCGATGGCCGCGGTGTAGAGCACGGTCGCCGCGGCCGTCTCCGCGGCGAATCCCTGCGGAGGGTCGAGCGCGATGATCCGGCGCCCGAGCGTCCGCATGATCCGCCAGCCGCCCGCGTACGTGCCGAGCGAGATGGCCGTGGCGGCGGAGAGGATGACCCACTGGGGGATCGGGTCACCGTCGTTCTGGTAGCCGCCGACCACGAGGGCGAGGAAGATGACCCCCATGGTCTTCTGCGCGTCCTGGAGGCCGTGGCCCAGCGCCATCGCCGCCGCGGACACGGTCTGCGCGAGACGGAAGCCCCGGTTGGTCCTCGTGGGCTGGGAGCGCCGGAATCCCCACAGGATTCCGATCATGATGAGCCCGGCGAGGCTGAAACCGATCAGCGGAGACAGGATCATCGGGATGACGACCTTCTCCATCACCCCGTCCCAGTGGACGGTGCTCGCCGAGGCGAGCGCGGAGCCGACCAGGCCGCCGATCAGCGCGTGACTGCTCGACGAGGGAAGGCCGAAGTACCACGTGACGAGGTTCCAGGTGATCGCGCCGACCAGACCCGAGCCGACGATGACGAGGCCGTGGCTTCCCTGCGGGGCGTCGATGATGCCCTTGCCGACGGTCGCCGCCACCTGCGTACCGAGATGCGCACCCAGGAAGTTCATGGCCGCGGCCATGAACAGCGCGGCCCTCGGCGTCAGCGCGCGCGTCGAGACGGAGGTCGCGATCGCGTTCGCGGCGTCGTGGAAGCCGTTGGTGTAGTCGAACACCAGCGCCACGACCACCACGCCGATGACGAGTGCGAGCGTGAGATCCACTTAGCTTTCCTTGACCGCGATCGACTCGATCGTGTTGGCCACGTGCTCGAAGGCGTCGGCGGCCATCTCGAGCTGATCGATGACCTCCTTCATCTTGAGGACGGTCAACGCGTCGTACTCCCCGCCGAAGAGCTTGGCGAGAAGGCGTCGGTAGACCTGGTCGGCCTGGTTCTCCAGCCGGTTGATCTCGATCCAGTACTCGTTGAGGTTCTTCATCGAACGCAGCCGCGGCATGGCCTCGGCGGTGAGCTCGGCGGCGCGCTCCAGGACCTCGACCTGCCGGACGACCTCCTTGGGGAGGTGGTCGATCTGGTACAGGACGATCAGGTCGGCTGCCGCCTCCATGTAGTCCATCACGTCGTCGAGGTTCGAGGCGAGGCGGTAGATGTCCTCGCGGTCGAAGGGGGTGATGAAGCTCTCGTTGAGCCGATTCATGATCGCGTGAGTGCGCTCGTCGCCGGCGTGCTCACATGCGCGCATCTTCTCGGCCAGGGCTTCCCGGTCCGATCCGTCACTGATGATCTCTACCAGCAGACGGGACGCTGTGACGAGGTTGTTCGCCGAGTCGGCGAACAAGTCGTAGTAGCTGTCCTCACTAGGTGTGAGACGCAGGCGCACGTCGTTCTCCAGATGTGCGGGGATGGTCCGCAGAGAAGGGTACGGGTTACCAGCGGAAATGCGAACTTCACCTGCCAGACACGCACTCTTCGTGATGTCGTTACCCGGCGGGTACCCGGCGACACACGGCTTGAGGCAGTCTTGCGAGCATCTTTCCGGTGACCGTTTTTGCTAGTTTTCGGCCACATTATGCCGAAGGCAGGTCACGTATGGGACTCTCTCCCCCGGATCACCGTCCGGCGCGTCGCCCCCGCTCTCCCCCGAAGCTCCTGCTTCCACGACGTTTCCCCGAGATCCACCAAGGTCGGACAGACCGGCGGCCCTCGCGAACAATCAGGGTGATTTCCATCACGGTCCCTCGCTAAACCGCGTTCGGACCCCTCACGAGGGTCCGCGCCCTCCCCCGTCGACGATCATGGAAATCAGATGGGAGTCCGGTGGAAGTTGAGGTACGAACGGCTCGGCGTCGGTCCCCGCTGCCCCTGGTAGCGCGATCCGTACTTCTCCGAACCGTAGGGATACTCCGCCGGGGAGCTGAGCCTGAACATGCAGAGCTGACCGATCTTCATACCGGGCCAGAGCTTGATCGGCAACGTCGCGACGTTGGAGAGCTCCAGCGTGACGTGCCCGCTGAACCCGGGGTCGATGAACCCTGCCGTCGAGTGCGTCAGCAGCCCGAGCCTGCCCAGCGAGCTCTTGCCCTCCAGCCGCGAGGCGATGTCGTCCGGCAGCGTGACGACCTCGTACGTGCTCGCCAGCACGAACTCCCCCGGATGCAGGATGAACGGCTCGTCCTTGTCCGGTTCGACCATCCGCGTCAGATCGGGCTGCTCGACCGCCGGATCGATGTGGGGGTACCGGTGGTTCTCGAAAACTCTGAAGTAGCGGTCCAGGCGTACGTCAACACTGGACGGCTGGATCATCTCCGGCTGGAAGGGATCGATCCTGACCCTTCCAGCCTCGATCTGAGCGGCGATGTCACGATCGGAAAGCAGCACGTGTGGAACCTACCAACGGCGGAGCCGTGAAGCTTGCCTCCGGGAGGGGAACCTGGCAACGGCGGAGCCGTGAGGCCCGCCTCCGGAGGGAACGCATGAATCTTGCTCCCGGGAGGGACGAGAGTCGCCCAACTTTCCGCTAGAGTGGTGACTCGCGGCACGCCGCACGCGGGTGTAGTTCAATGGCAGAACATCAGCTTCCCAAGCTGACAGCGCGGGTTCGATTCCCGTCACCCGCTCCAAGAGCGAAGGCCCAGGTCAGGGATGGATTCCCGACCAGGGCCTTGTTTGTTTCTAACGCTATTTGATCTTCGCGTGCCATTAGCGTGCCATTAGCTCTCGATCAGCGCATCGGGATCAGCTTCCCCGACGAGCCGTCCTCCTCGTCGTCGCGCCCACTGATCTGCCGGTCGATTGCGTCCGTGATCGTTCTGTCGGCACCCCGCACGGCGTGCTGATAGATCATCGCGGCGCGCACGTTGTCGTGACCCATTCGGGCCATCAGATCCTTGAGCCCCGCGCCGGACTCTGCGGCGAGCATGTTGCCCGTGTGACGGAGATCATGGAAGTGGAGACCGGGAAGACCCATCTCCCTGACCACATCCACCCAGCGCGTGCGAGTGTTGAACCCACTGCGCCGGAGCGGGCCGCCCTTGGCGCCGGGGAAGACGAGCGCGCCGGGATCCTCCTGGACATAGGTGGCCAGGTGCTCCCGCAGCACCGAAATGACGCCCTGGGGGATACCGACCACGCGACGCCCAGCCTTGGACTTGGGCTGGCCGAGGACCAGCTCACCCGTGGAGCGCTCGACGAAGGCCGCCCGGATGCGCACCGTCCCCGCATCGAGGTCGATGTCACTGCGGCGGAGCGCACTCACCTCGCCCCATCGCAGACTGGCGAAAGTAGTCAAGAGCACCAGGGCGCGGAAACGCCGGTCATGGGTGCAGTCGGCCCGACCGTCCGTGCCCATCTTCCACAGCGCCCGTTCGGCGTCCGCCCGTGTTGTGAAGACCTCCGGATGGGTGCGCATCTCGCCGTGCCGCTGGAAGCGCAGCCGATAGGCGTTGTCCTTGAGCTTGCGGACGTTGCCGACCGGACGACGGCCCACGAGGTCGGCCAGCTCGAAGACCTGGGCCACGGTGAGCACCGGGCGCTCCTGGGCGTGCTCGTCACCGGCCCCGCGGATCCGGCACGGGTTACGCGAGATGATGTGATCCTCTTCGGCCGCCGTCATCAACACGGCCCGCAACAGGCGATACGCCTTGGCCGCCATGCTGACCGAGACCCCGTTGCCGAGCAGGTCGGCCCGCCACTGCCGAATCATCGCGGTGGAGAGCTTGCCGAGCTGGACCCCGCCCAGGTGCGAGGCGATGTGTTTCTTGAGCAGCCAGCGATAGAGGTCGACGGTGCGGGGGCGGAGGCCCGCGCGCTGGGAGATCCACGTCTCCGCGTAGTCCTGAAGCTTGATCTTCCCGCGATCCGGATCCGTCCACTCCCCCTTGATGATCTGAGCCTCAACGAGGGACAGTGCCCGTTCCGCGTCACCCTTACGGTCGTAGGTGTCCGAGCCGGTCCGCATACGCCCGTCCGGGCCGGGATAGCGGATCTGGAAACGTCCGGACGGGAGCTTGCGGACGTTGCCGAAACGTCGGTGACCGTCCTTGTTTGCCATCAGGCCGCCTTTCCGGTGACGTCGTGAGTCATCAGGGGCTCAACCGTCCCCGCGACGACGAAAGCGAGCAGTGCGGACTCTCGGATGCGGACGTGACGGCCGATCTTCACGAACTCGATCCGGCGTTCCGCGATCAGCCGGCGGATGAAGCGCTCCGAGGTGTGAAGCAGTGCGGCGGCCTCGTGCGCTTTGAGTAGTTCGTCCAATGGATTCTCCTGTCAGGTGTCAGGCGGCCAGTGAAGTCACCGAAAGATCTGAAACGGGTTGTCCGTCTGCTCTGGCCTGAAGTTCGATCAGGCGTGCGCGGGTGCGCTGGCGATTGGCGACCTCGCGCAGCAGTCGTTTGGCCAGTGGAGTGCGGCTGGGGTCTTTGGAGGAGACCGGTCGCCAGACGTAGCGGTGCGGGTCGGTCACCGTCTCGTCGGGAAGCCCGAGCATGTCGAGCGCCCAGGCCCGGCGATCGGCCTTGTGCTCGCGCAGCGTCTTGTTCGACCACTTACGCGAGACCAGGACGCGGCGCCCGGCGTAGCCGAGGTGTTCGGCCTTGTGCGCCTTGCCCTTGCACCGGCCCGGCAGCATGCCCGCCTTGGCACCCTTGGGCTGGATTCCGTAGCGCAGCCAGTTCGGGCACGTCGGTGAGCAGGGTTCATAACGCAGCGCCTCGACCATCCGCACGGCGTGATCACGTCGGGCCTGGTTGTCCTGGTCCTCAGGGTCAAGGGGGTCGCCGAGGTTCTTGGTTAGGTACTTGGTGAGGTAGCCGATGCGTTTGTGCGCGTCCGGCGATCCGGCGACGATGCCCTGAACATCAACCTGAGAGCCGAAGCGGACCACGTGCAGGGGTTCGGCCGTCTCGTCGGCGTCGAGCTGGTCGAGTGCCTCATCCCAGGTGGGCAGCAGTTCACCCGTGACAGGGTCGAGGTAGTCGCCGGCCTGTCCGTCCGGGTAGGTGGCGCCGTCGCCCAAGTCGGCCCGTTCCGCCCACACGGGCAAGTGCTCCCCGTCGAAACGGACCTCAGTGACCGATGGCCACCACACCTGGTGATAGGTCGCGGCGGCAATCGCCTTGATCTCCGCGCGCGGCATGGTCCCGCGGATTGCCATGTGCAGGTGCGGGGCGAGCCGCTTCTGAGGTTCGACGGTGGCGAAGTACTGCACGTCGTAACCCGCGACCCGGCGGAGGTTCTGCACGAAGCGGTCGACGAGCTTGGAGAAGTGCAGCGCATCGCGGGCCGCGCGAGCGTAGTCGTAGGTGTTCGGATCGACCGGCACGCCCAGCCCGGAGCGGATCTTGCCGTAGGAGGGCAGGGTGAGTGTGACGAACAGCGACGGCCGATACACCCTGCCATTGGGGGCGATGAAGGTCCGGCCGAGGGTGGTGTCCTGCTTGGCCCGCTTGGGCAGGTCCGGCGCATCCTGGCGCCGCCTCGTCGAGCGCGAGCGCTTGGGAGTCGACCGCCCGCCGAGGATGTTGCCCCGCATCCCAGCGGCGTTGATCTCCGCATCGATCCCGGCAATCGCCTCGTCCCAGTCAAGGGTGTCTTCCCCGTCCCTCTCGGCCTCGTCCCGCTTGGCCTGCACGTCGGCCCGGAACTCGATCAGCCACCGCTGGTCTTCGGTGGAGGGGTGAGGTTCGGTGACGGGTTCGGCCTCCAGGTGCCAGCCCTCGCGGCACTGAGCCTTACGCAGCTGCTTGTTGCGCTGGGCACACGGCGGACATTTGGCTTCCTGGGTGGCACCGCAGGGGATGTTGAACGACTCGGTCATGCCGGTGTGGGTGTCCAGGCGCCGCAGTTCGATCGGGCGGATACAGACGCCGTTGTTCTTGGCGACCTCCACCGCGACGTCCAGGGCGAAGGGCAGGGTGTCACGGATGAGACGAGGAAGAGTGCGGTCGGAGCCGTCCGGCGAGGGGGTGGGGGTGTCGGTCACATGTCCTCCTCTCGGGCGAGCACGTCGGCAGTGAAGCGGTAGGAAGCGCTATAGGGGTCACGGCGCAGCCGAATGTTCACCAGGTCGGAGAGCACCAGCTCAAACCGCGCCGGGGAGTCGGACAGGGTGCCCAGGAGGCGGAAGGGGATCGTGTCGATCTCGGCGAGGGTGCCCTGAATGATGATCTTCACTGGTGTGCCTCCTCGGCGAAGTCGGCGACCATGGCGCGGATGTCGGCATCGGAGACGTAGCCGGCACGGGCGCGGATCGGCTCAGGTGAGGTCTCCAGGCGGACGTAGCCGATGCCCGCACCCTGCTCGGGGACCGGGGAGATGTGATCGGCCAAGGCTCCGCGGTCGCGTGCGCCGTCGCCGAGGACCATGTCCACCTGCTCGGACTCATCCAACCGGAGGGCGATCTTGTCGGGGAACAGGTTGCGGACGTTCATGACTTCCTTGCGCGGGTCCTGGAGAGCGGCCATCACGCCGAACCCGACCGCACGGCCCTGGGTGGTGAGCGTCGCCAGCGCAGCGGAGATGCGGAGCTTGAGGCCCTTGTCGGATTGGTAGGCGGTCAGGAACGCCACCTCGTCGACCACCACCAGGACGAACGGATCCTCGACGGTGGGTGTGTGGTTGCGCTGGAGGCCGGCGAACCGGTCGGCCCGCTCCTGCATGACCGTCACCGCCGCTTCCAGCAGATCGGCACACGCCGCCGGGCTCGCGGCGTAGTGGTCGCCGAACAGGGCGCGGCCGAAGGACAGTTCCATCCGCTTGGGATCCAACGCCCACACCTGAACCAGGCCCACCCGCACCGCAGGCAGGAGACCCCGGATGGTGGACCAGATGATGGAACCCTTGCCCGCCCCGGTAGCGCCAGCCACCAGAACATGGGTGCCGTGAACCTTGAGCCGCCACGGGGTGCCGTCCTCGCACCGGCCGATCTTCACCGGCCCGACCAACGCCACCTCGGGGATGGGCAGGGCGGGTAAGGGGATGGCCAGCGGGTCACGCCGAGGGAAGGCCAGCAGCAGACGGCCCGAGCGGGCGACGGTCACCCGGCACGAGGTGGCACCGAAGCCGTGGGCCAGGTGTTCGATGCGGTTGGTCCAGTCCTTGACCGCCTGGCCGCTGATCATCTTCACCGTGACCAGGTCCGCCCACGAGGTGCAGGTGACGCGCACGATGCGAGGCAGGTAATCCCGGCCGCGCAGGTTCCGGCCGAGCCCGGAGACGATCATCACCGGTTGCCAGTGCCGCCGATACACCCACACCAGCCGCCACCAGGCCAGCAGCCGCCAGCCCATCCAGCGGTTGAACGAGGCCCGATCGAAGAACGGCCACGGCGCCAGCAGCGAGAGCGGAACAGCGACGACGACCACGGCGAGGCGCCAGCCGTACAAGACGCCGAGCACCGCGGGAACGGCGAGCACAGTTACGGCGATCGGGTGACGCCAGACGAGTCGGACGATTCCGGCCAGCAGCCGCCACAGGAAGATCGTGATGGTGAAGATGGCCGGAGTGCGGACCACGGCCGGGCGGAACACCACGGCGGTGTCGAGGGTCGTGGTGACGAGGGTACGAGCCTCGTCACCGGGCAGTTTTTTGAACATTAGGCTGGAGCCCTCTCTTGATTCGCGTCTGGGGAGAACCGAGGGGCCGCCGGAAGTTGCACCTTCCAGCGGCCCCGCTTCGTGTCAGGCCGCCTTGCCCTGCTCGGACTCGTCGACGACCTGGTGGGGGTTGGTGGACTGTTCGGTGTGCAGGCGCTCGCAGTCGGCCAGGTAGCGCGCGGCGACGTCGGCGATCTGCCGGGCGAGCATCACGTCCTGTTCGGTGACCGGTCCGCCGCCCGTGGTGGAGACGATCACCTGGGCCTCACGGGAGGACAGGTGCAGGAACGGCCGCCCGCCATCGGCGACCAGCGCCATGACAGACAGGTGCGGGGTGCGAAACGAGGTGTCGAGCCGGGTGCCGTCCTCGTCGAGGGTCACTACGGCGCGGGTGTAGGGCAGGTGCTCTCTCACGCGGCCACGTCCTTACCGGCCGCAGCAGCCTTGACCGGGGACGCCGCGGTGCGGGGAGGGCGCATCGACGTTGCTCGGATGGACCAGGCCAGGCGTCCGGTGTTCTGGTTGACGTAGGCGGTGGCGGTCATGCCGTCGAACTCCACCGGCACGAACGGCAGGCCCGGCAGCGCGGCCGGAACGACGGGCTGGATGGGGGACAGGATCTTGACCGAGACCGTCTTCTGGCCGGCCTTCACGGTCGGGTCGGCGTCCATGACGGCGACCTGCCACACCAGCTCTCCGGTGTTCTTGTCCTTGGCGTAGACGGTGCGGCCCTTGGACGAGGCGTCGAAGTCCTTGACCTGCTCGACCTCGCCGACGATGAAGCAGCCGTGCGGGAAGACCTGCTCGAAGTGGACGGGGATGGGGCCTTGGATGGCCATGACGCGTTCTCCTAGCTTGACAGGAAGGATGTAAGCATCAACCTGACCTATCAGGTTGCTCTATGAAAGTAGGTCCACCAACCTGTCATGTCAAGTCGGAATTTAGAGATGATCGATCAGGCGAGGTCAGGCCAAGGGGTAGGCATCACGCAGCTCATGGCGATCCCCTGGAAGGACCGCGTCGACGAGCTGAAGTGCCCTGCCGTCGGCGTCGTGTCCGGTCACCACGAGATTCAGTACTGGCGCGCCGATGGACATCTTCAGGGCTTGCGCCTCATCCACCGCCGCTGCTCGTGAGAGCGTGCGTTCGACGGCGTAGTCCAACCGGAGCTTCTTGCGGCCGTACAGGTGACGCCGGATTCCCTCGTCCATAGGTTCGGGCGAGGTCAGTTTGGTTCCGGAGACCAGGTCGATGGGGAACCATGCCGAAATCAGCTCTATGGGGCCGTCCTCGTCACTGAGAACGTACTGCCGCAGGAATGCCTTGGATCCGGCGGGCAGGTCAAGCAGGGTGGTGACCCGAGTGGGGGCGACGATGATCCCGGCTTGCAGCAACTCGGCGGAGGATTCCGACTCGGCGAGATCCAGAAGTCGCTGACCGGGGTGCGCGCGTTCCATGCTCAGTACGGGCACCTTCCCGCGCACGAACGAGCCGCGCCCGGTCTGAGATTCGATCAAGCCTTCTTGGCGGAGCAGTCGCAACGCCTCGATCACCGTGGGCCGTGACACGTCGAACTCGGCGACAAGCCGACTCTGCGAGGGCAGCATCATTCCCGGCGGATAGGTCCCGTCCGCGATGCGCGACCTCAAGGCGTTCAGTACGCGCTCGTACTTGAGACCGTCCTCGCGTGGAGCTGCCATTACAACCGCCTTACCAGCTTTAACATGTCCTATCAGGTCGAGCGTAGCATCAGAGCGATGATCTTCCACCCCCTGGGAACATGGAAGGCCCGGCAAGCTTGGGTGTGGTAGCCCTTCGGGGCTGGCTTGCCGGGCCAAGGCGCAACAGAGAGGGACACGCCTGCGTGTCAATGACACACCAGCAGGGATCAACCTCGTCGTCGCGCCCGCTTCGGTGGAACGCCGACGGCAGGACCGAAACTCTCGTCCTGCAAATTGACGGCCCACCACTGATCTTCAATTCGCTTCTCGGCGGCCAAGTGATCGGCCAACTCCTCCAAGGTCTGCCCACAGCGCACATAGGACAGGCCACGTTGAAGGCTCTCCCTGGAGAGGTCATGCCGACGCACCGCGTACCACCCGCCCCCGAGGGACGCCGAGATCCTCCACCGCCTGCCGTAGACAGCGTTCAACTCGCTGACCGTCACAGCGATCACTCCGGCCATACGGGCGAGGTAAGACGCCGTCCACGCAGGTTGACCGGTCGGCGATCATCCGGGAGTACACATTGGGTCTCTTCGACCACCTTCGACAACGGATGACCGTCGCGAAGGTCCGCGTACCGGACAGCAACCCGACGAGCGGCCGTCAGCGGATCATTCACCGGGCTGTACGCGTAGAGCCGGCGCATGCGCGCCGACGTGTTCCCCGACCACCAGTGATACGAGACCCCGTTGGTCCAGACGACCAGATCGATCCAGACCGAAACAAGCGCGATTCCGATACCGTGGTGAATATCGGCGGGCACTTCCAGATTACGCAGTTCCTCGGCGAGGCGTACAGCCGCATATAAAGGGTCATTGGTCACCGGCTCAGCCGGTCGCCACCACACAAGCGTGTCTGTCATGTCTCCCGCCGTCCGCTTCCAGCGCAGTCGAAGCAATCGCTCCGCGTTCTTGGAGCACGCCGACCATCGATGATCTGAGCGCCGTAAGCCGCGCTCACCCGCGCATATCGCCACCCCTTGCCCCGGCAGGCCGAGCAGCAGCCCTCCCCGCTGGTCTCTCGTGAGCCCGTCGTGTCCACTCCCTTTCCTCCGTCGCAATGGACGTTTTCTCGGTCAGTCGAGACACTAGAAAAAGGTGGCCGCTCCGCCCCGGAAAAGAATTCCGGGGTCCCCGAGGTATCCGTGCGAGGCTGATCGGTATGCGAGGCATGACGGATCATCTGACCATCGGGGAACGCGTAGCGTGGTATCGCCGACGGCGTGGAATGTCACAAGAAGTCCTGGCCGGACTCGTCGGTCGCACGGTCGATTGGCTCAGCAAGATAGAAAACGACCGGATCGAGCTTGACCGTCTGTCGGTGATCAAGTCCCTCGCGGTCGCTCTGGACGTCGCACTCGGCGACCTTCTCGCCGAGCCGTCCCTACTCGACTGGAGCCCCGACAGCGGAGACCGCACCGTCCCGGCATTACGTGCGGCGATCACCGACTACCGTCAGCTCACCCCGCTCGCCGCCCTCGCCCAGGCCCACGAACCGCCCAGCCTTTGCGAACTGCGCAGCGAGATCGCCGATGTCTGGCATGCCTACCAGGCATCCCGGTATGGCCTCGTGGTCCGCCGCCTGCCGGCACTTCTCACCGAGGCCCACCACGCCGCCGGTGCCTACCAGGGTGATCAGCACATCCAGGCCCTCAGCCTGCTCGGTCAGGCTTACCACGCAGCCACCAGCATCCTCGTCAAGATCGGGGAGAACGACCTGGCCTGGATCGCCGCGGAACGGGGCCTGACCTACGCTCAGAACTCCGGTAATCAGATCGTGGTCGCCTCACTGCTGCGATCCGTCACCCACGCCCTGCTCTCCAACGGTCGATACGACGCCGCATCACAACTGACGAGCGACGCCGCCGGACTTCTCCAAGCAGACCTGCCCCAGGGAAGCCCCGAACTCCTATCGGTACACGGCACGCTCTTCCTCGCAGGATCGATGGCCGCAGCCCGAGCCGATGACCGCGCCACCACCCGCGCCTTCCTCGCCGAAGCCGCGGAATCGGCCCGCCGACTGGGAGGCGACGCCAACCACGTCTGGACCGCGTTCGGCCCCACCAACGTGGCCATCCACCAGGTGGCCACCGCCATCGAGCTGGGAGACATCCAAGTCGCCATCGACATCGGCCCTGACCTGGACACCAGCGCCCTGCCGATCGAGCGTCGAGCCCGTCATGGAATCGCCGTCGCCCAGGCGTTCAGCCTGTGGAACCGCACCGACGAGGCATTGGATGCCCTCCTTCAGGCTGAACACCTCGCTCCCGAGCAGATCCGTCACCACTACCTCAGCCGCCAGCTCGTCCTGAACTGGATTCGTCGCCAGAAGGGCAAGCCCAGCCACCGGCTCACTGACCTCGCTCGTCGCCTGCGCGTCACCTGAGCGACCTTCACACCGGGCGGACTTCCCGTACCGTAGGGATCATGACCGGACAAGAGACCCCGCCCATGGCCACCCCCCGCGCCGCAGCCGGGGCACTCTTCTTCGACGACCACGGCCGCCTGTTGCTGGTTCGCCCTCACTACAAGGACTATCGCGACATTCCCGGCGGCTACATCGAGCCTGGTGAGACCCCGTTTCAAGCGTGCGTACGCGAAGTTCAGGAAGAACTCGGCATCCAACCGCCGATCGGCGACCTCCTCGTGGTCGATTGGGCACCCCACCCCGAGGAAGGCGACAAGGTCCTGTTCCTCTTCGACGGCGGAACCCTCAGCCCGAGCATGCGCGACAACATCCGACTCGGAGCCGACGAACTGGCCGGCTACGACTTCCACCCCACCGAGGAACTACCCAGCCTCCTGATCGAACGCCTCGCCAACCGCGTCACGGCCGCCGTCACCGCTCGCACCATCAGCCGTCCGCTGTATCTGGAGCACGGCCAGCAGTTGCCGAAGTAATCCGTACCGCCGCGTAAACGCCGGTAAGCATGGAGCATCGTCAGTGCGGTACGAGAGAAAGGTGACCGGCGAACCTGCTGCCGTCATCGGTCGGTCCGATCATCAGGGGTATGGCATCTGGCTGATGATCACGCTTGCCAGACCGCGTTGCGACGGTGCCGCATTGGCGGAACGTCGAAGTCTTCAGCCAACTCAGCGAGGCGATAACCGTCGGATGTGGCGTTGACCGCCTGGCGGATCAACTCGGTGGAACGGCGAAGGCGCTGCCGCCCCTGACGCTCCTCGATGTTTGCCCACCACGCTACGGATCGATCCCGCGGATCGGCCCGCGCCCAGGAGTAGACGACAGTCCTACGCCGGACAAGTTTCGGGTGCGGCCGACGCCCGCTTCGAGCTGCCTCCTTCAGGCATGCGTCGCTGTAACGCAGATCAGCGACAGTCACCAACCGCCAAGGGCCAGGACGATCGAGGACATAACCGATGTCGGAATGCGATGGGGAAACATGGTGAGCAGTGCGGGACATGAGACTCCCTGGTCACACCGCCAGGTATTTCCTGGCGAGCTACCTGAAGCCCATTGGTCCCGTAGATCGCTCTTCGCTCATTGCCACAACCCTAACAACCAGCAGCAGGAACGGTCACACGGCTGTCACCCCTCCTGAGCGCTGGCTGCGTCGAACTTGCGCATGCCCCTGAACGGCAGGGTCCTGCCAGGGAAGCTGCTCAAGCCGTCACTCAGGCTCATGAACTACTCGTGCCGACGAAGACGCAAGAGCCCCGCTGTCCACTGCCGAATTGTTCTCATAGGTATCAAGGCGGCAGCGCGGCGCGCCGCCGCACGGCCCTCCCACCGCCCGCCGTCCGGGCGTGCGGCGTGGGCGCCGGTCCCGAACGGCGGCGGGAATCGGGCCGCCCGCCGCACCCGGCACCCGCCGTCCCCATCCAACCCGCCGCACCGAGGCCGCACCGCCGCCATACGATCACTTCAACCACTGGCCCCGGCTGATACGCGGAGCTTCGAGCGGCATTCGGATCAGTGCTGGCCGATTTGCTCTCGCCGCTCGAACGCTGTTGCGGCCCAGATCCGCGCTTTAAGATCAGTCGGCATGAATTGGTTCAAGCCTCACCCTGCCGGCGGCTTTTTCATCCTCTGCTTCAGCATCGTGTATCTAGTGACGACACTTCCCGATGAGGCGGCATCGACAGTGACAACGATCCGCTGGGCAGGGCTAGGGATCGCCTTCCTCCTGTCCGGCATCCTCGCGATGCTGATCGGTATCTTGGCCGTACTCATCGAGCAATCCAAGAAGGAAACCCATGCCTCCGGCGGGGGCACTCGGCTCCGGGATGATCGTCCGAACGAACCTATGGAGCCGTAGGTGGCTAAGGTGGGGCCGGATCTTCCCGTCTGCCTCGTCCCAGGCAAGCCCAACATCTCGACTCCTCCGGATCAAGGCCGTCTGTGATCGTTGGCGTCCCATGGCCGAGGAACGTCTACCGATTGACGTACACGCGAAGACGGCCTTGATCCTCCGTCCCCGAGCTGTTGCCCCTCCGGGGTGGGACGAGGCAGACGGGAAGATCCGGCAGGCGGGGTGTGTGCGTCCGCACGAGGCTCTCAAGCCGTGCCCGTTGCGTGCCCGTCAGGAGGGTCAGCAAGGGGGAATCACGGGGACTCACGGATAAGGCTAAAACGCCTCTTACCTGGGCCGCAGCAGGTCACGGGGACGCACGCCGCAATCTTCCAAACTGGGGTTCCTAGTCCCCGATGAACCAAAGTTGACGATGGTGTATGCGCCCCGGCCCGTGCCTGCTTCCCCTGCGGGCGGGTCGACGGCAGACGGGATGAGCAGGCGGGCGGAGTGTGCGGCATGAGGCCGCGTTCTCCCTATGCTGCGTCACAGCAACGCGATCATAGGAAGGCTCGACGTGTCCGAGCGGATCACCTACACCATGCACCACTTCTCCCAGACCAACCCGAAGGGACCAGGACAAGGAGACGTGCCCGTGCTCCTCCGCAGAGTGGCCGACAGCATCGAGGACCTGGGCGACATCGAAGTCCACGATGTGATCATGCACAACGAAATCGCTGAGGATGGCGACTGGCCGAGCCTCACCGTGTACTTCGACTACCGGACCGACGGCGTCTGACCTGGGCTTCGGCTCTGATCGTCGTGCCATTAGCGTGCCATTAGACAGGGTGACGAGGGGTCAGCCACGGTCACTCATGACCGGCCCAACGCCCAGCTCAGCCACCCCACGAGGCGGGATCGATGCACTTCCCAAGCTGACAGCGCGGGTTCGATTCCCGTCACCCGCTCCAAGAGCGAAGGCCCAGGTCAGGGATGGATTCCCAACTCGGACCTTACTCGCCTTCAGAGCTGTTCGATCTTCCCGGGCCACTACGGCCTGTTTGAAATTCGGATCTTCAGGCGTGCTGCAGGCTTCGCATCTATACGATGACGCCATTTAGGTTGAGCCCGGCCAGGTGGCCGTCCGAGGTCGTCGAAGCTGAAGACCGGCCCCGCCACTCCTTGATGTGGCTGATGCGGCGCTCGGTGTACAGGACTTCGTCGTGATGGACGAGGCGGCCGGCGCGGGCGGTCAGCCTGTTGTGATGGGCCAGGCCGCCTGTGATCAGACTGAGAGACTCATCAGCATCTCTCAGTCTGATCACAGGCGACGCCGTGGATCCTACGGCCATGACACATACAGCAGTTCCTCCGCCACCCCGCTGGGCGCGTATCGCCGGAACAGTAGGTTGGGCGGCTCCCATCTTCGGATTCGTGCCGTTACACATCCCTTGGATACTCGGAATCCCGTTCCTGGCCCATGAAGCGAGCTTCGACGCCTGGTATCACGGCCGCAGTCACGGCACGGAAAGCTACCCAGAGGACGGAATCCTGGGTATCCCTGCGGGTGCCATGTACCTCGGGGTGCTGGCGCTGCTCGCCGTCCTCGGTGGAATCCTGTCGCTCGGTCTGATCAGCGGCTGGGGGCTGGTCTATCCCCGGTGGATCCCCGTGCTGGGCGGACACCGGGTCCCCCCATGGTTTCCACTCACCCCGACCATTCTGGGCTCCGTCCTGCTGGTGGGCTACTCGCTCACCCTGCCCGTGCAGATCCCTCGTGCCATCGCCGAGGCGAGTCCGGACGATCCGTTCACCCTGACCGGCGCGTTCATCGGCCTGCCCATCTTCCTCGCGTGGATGATCGCGTTACCGGTCGCCGGTTGGTCGTACTACCGGCGCACCCGGCGGGTTACTCCGACCGCCGCCGGCTGACCACCCGGCTTCTGAGGAGAAGAGGAGGCCGACCTTCATCTACGCGGAGCCATCTTGAGGGTCCGAAGCCTTCAACCCATCTGAAGATCCGAAGTCCGTACAGGCCCCAGGACGCGCCGCCGCTGGCCGCTGAATAGATGCCGCCCCGTTGAAGGGGAAGAGGTCCTGTTTCCGTATCAAGAGGTCTACCTTGTTCGCATGGTTGCCCGCGTCGACGAAGGCTGCCGAGCTGTCCTGTCTGACCTTTCCCCGCCAGCCGCACTCGCACGTTGCCGCATACATATTCGGGGCAAGTTCCTCTACTCGACCGTGGTGCCGCCGACCCCGTTTCTGTCTAAGCACACAATAGGCGCCTATGACCAGGACCGCCACAGCGCCCAAGGCGACGATCGCAGTCAACAAGCCCGCCAATTCCGCTTGCCCGGCGTTTCCCAGAGGAATAGGGTCATGCCTCCGACTGAATCCACCTATTGCAGCGGTAGTTCCAAGCGCAACCGCGACCAAGAGGGCGAGCCCACCGAACGCCATTCGACGTATCTTCCGAACCAAGGTCAACCCTACGAGAACAGCGACCACGCTCGTACCGATTGCGCCGCCTACCACGACTCGCGACCAAAGCCACGGTTGATCAAACACCTGCCCCAACAGGATCAGGGGAGCAACACTGAACATCAGGGCAATTAACAGGAACGCAAGCCATCCATGCCGATCGAAGAAGTCATCTAAGCGATCTTCAACCTTCCCCATGCCAAGAGAACGGCCGACGCTAAACGCTGGTTCCCTGTTGCCGCCATTTGGAGCCTGGGCTGATTCTCAGGCGCAGCCCACCTGGCGCCCTTGCTTGGCACCATGCGAGATATGCATGGATGACGCTGTTGACGGGAGGTAGTAGACGATGAACTCTGAGTGACGGTCGCACTCAGAAGCCAGCAACCCGTCCTCCTCGCTGATCGAGTATCCCGGTTGAGGCCCCGAGTCAAGGATGCCTACGGCGTCACTACGCGATCAACTTCGTTAACCCTTGACACGGCGACCTCACCCTGGGGATCGGCAGCTACGAGGAGGATGGGGAGAACCAGGAAACGGCTGGGCTACCGCAACAGCCCCACACAACCGCTCACGATCACGACCGCCCGGTGCCATCCCAGAGCAGGATGCGAGCTTCTGATCACGCGGCGGATGGTCCTGATAAGGAAGCGGTCGCTTCGTCACATCGAGCCCGTTGCGTGCCCGTCAGCAGGGAAATCAAGGAGGACTCACAGGGGGTCACGGACACTCATCCCACTCCCCCACAGGTCAGCGTTCTGCCTGGTCAGCGGCCATGGCGCGCAGAGACTTCCCAAGCTGACAATGCAGATCGCTCTATTCCACGCCAGCTTGCCTGGATCGTTCAGAGTTCAGCCAGTACTGAAAAGATGAACTCGTGGATTTGAGCACGGTGGGATCACGTGGCGGCTCAGGCCAGATCTGCAGGAAGTAGTGATCACCTATTTCGATCGCGTCCTCTTCGTCCATACCTCTGACGTGGTAGCGCAAACGATACGCTCCGGGACCGGCGGGCAACGGAGGAAGAGAATGTTCCCGCCCTTCCCACTCCTCCAGAGAAACACGGCCTGATGGGGACTCATAGCTGATCTCGACGATGTCTTCGTAGCCATCGAGGTCGGCACCCGGATCCTGATCGGCGACAGTCACCGTGAACTCCACCGTTCCCCACTGAGGACCCACAAGCAGGGAGGCCCTGCCTTTTTCGACTTGGATGATCCCCACAGGGTGGCCCGGCACGCCATCAAACTGGCCGTACGCGTCACACCCCTCATCCACGAGATAGACCTGGCTGTAATCCACCTCCACATCCATCTGTTTGATCTGCACGACAGGAGTCTCATCTCTGGTCATGGGCGGGAAGCGTAGACTTCGCCACCGACAAGATCGCCTATCAGCGGCAGCACAACCAGGCTGCCGTCAAGCGATAGACAACGAGCGAGCTTCCCGTGCCAGATGCGTGCCCGATGCCGGTGGATCTTCTTTCTTGAGAACGGCTTCGGCAAGCTTTCCCGTGCCGTCGGCGATCATCTGATCCCGCCCGTTCTCGGTGTGCAGATAGATCAGCGCGGCCCACGTGGTCAAGCGGCAGCGCGCCGCGTCGCCGTACTCGGCCTTCTGCCGTCCGCTGTCTGGGCGTGCGGCGTGGACGCCGGTCCCGAACGGCGGCGGGAATCGGCCCGCGCGCCGCACTCGACCATCGTCCGCCGCAGTGGGGCCGCACCGCCGCCTACTCGGCGGGCTCCGACTACCGGCTCTCACCGCTTCGCGGCGCCTTCGGGTACTTCATATGAGCGCCGGCCCCTCCGCTGCCGCCTGACGGGTCTTCGAGTCCCTGGTCAGGAACCGCATAACCCGGGACCGACGGCCAGCGGACCGTGAGCACCACCGATTCCTCCTCGGCATACCAGGAATGATCGACGCCGTGACCCCACACGACGTAGTCACCTTGTCTGGACAACAGCACGCTACGTCCCGGCAGCTCCACCCGAAAACGGCCGCTGATCAACATGAGCAGCGCCGTGCGCTTCTCACCGGTGACCCATCGCGCACGCTCATCGCCACGCGGATGCACGCCCCACTTGATCTCAACGCCGTCACTGTGCCGGACATCATCAGCCGGCTTGAAGTGCCCGAGCAGCCAACCACGGTCACAGGCCGCATCCACGTCCGCGCTACCCACATATACGTTCTCCAGCACGAGCCGCGACGCTAGCACGACACCCTTCCGATCTCGCCTGTCCAGTCAGAAGATGCCTCCGGCGGGGGTACTCGGCTCCTGGATGATCTAAGTTGCACCACGAAGGCTGTAGATGGTTGGGGTGGAAGCCGACTCTTTCCCTCTGCCGCGTCCCAGGCAAGCCCAACATCTCGACTCCTCCGGATCAAGGCCGTCTGTGACTGCTGCCACCAAACCTCTCCCGGTTCGGTCTCCACGCGAGGGAAAGGGCAGATGCGGACGTTGCGTCCGACGTGGATGAAGGCGATCCGTCGTTCCTCGATCAGGCGACGGGGGAAGCGGACCGAGGTGTTCAGCCGTTCGGCGGCCTCTTCGACGGTGAGCAACCGGCCTTGTGCGAGTTCCGGGAGAGGCGAGGTGGGTTCTTGCCTGGTCTTCCTGGTCATGCCGCCACTTCCAGTCCCGGAGTTGCCGAAAGATCTGGAACAGGGAGGCCGTCCGCTCTGGCCTGGAGTTCGATCAGGCGTGCGCGGGTGCGCCGGCGGTTGGCGACCTCGCGCAGCAGGCGTTTGGCCGGCGGGGTGCGGTTGGGATCTTTGGAGGAGACCGGTCGCCAGAGGTAGCGGTGCGGGTCGGTCACGGTGTCGTCGGGAAGGCCGAGCATGTCGAGCACCCAGGCCCGCCGATCCTGCTTGTGCTCTCGGAGGGTCTTGTTGGACCACTTACGGGAGACCAGGATGCGACGGCCCGCGTAGCCGAGGTGTTCGGCCTTGTGCGCCTTGCCCTTGCACCGGCCCGGCAGCATGCCTGCCTTGGCACCCTTGGGCTGCACGCCATACCTCAGCCAGTTCGGGCACGTCGGCGAACACGGTTCGTAGCGCAGCGCCTCGACCATGCGGGTCGCGTGGTCACGGCGGGCGTGGTTGTCCGGGTCCTCAGGGTCGAGGGGGTCGCCGAGGCTCTTGGTCAGGTACTTCGACAGGTAGCCGATGCACTGGTCAGCGTCGGGTGATCCGGCGAGCACGCCCTGAACATCGACTTGAGTACCGAAGCGGACCACGTGCAGCGGTTCGGCCGCCTCGTCGGCGCCGAGCTGGTCGAGCGCCTCGTCCCAGGTGGGCAGCAGTTCCCCGGTGGCCGGGTCAAGGCGACGGCGCTCCGCGCCGCCGCACGGCCCGCCGCCCGCTCCGCCCGGCCGGGCGTGCGGCGTGGGCGCCGGTCCCGGCCGACGGCGGGAACGCGGGCCGCCCGCCGCACGCAGCGCCCGCCGCACCAAGCCTCACCCACCGACCAAGGACGCGCCGTCGCCGGCCCCGCCACTGCGTCCACACAGAGGACAGCTCGGGCAAGGCTCCTGTAGCCGCCCGGTACCCGCCATCGTGGCTAAGGCCTGTATCAAAGATCTTGTGAAAAGATCGCGGAATGCTGCGATTCACCGATTTCATCATCGACTGCCCGGACACGATGAAGCTGGCGGCCTTCTACTCCGAGGTGACGGGCCGCCCTGTCAAGGAAGGCAGCCACGAGAACTGGGCTGGCATCAAGTTCGGCGAGGTCGAGCTGGCCTTCATCCGGGTGGACGACTACCGCGCTCCGCAATGGCCCGACAGCGAGCACCCCAAGCAGTTCCACCTCGACTTCGAAGTGGACGAGATCGAGTCCGAGCAGCGCCGCGTCCTCGACCTCGGCGCGACGCTGCAGCAGGACTTCATCGGCCCCGACGGCTACGGCTGGCGGGTCTACACCGACCCGATCGGCCACCCCTTCTGCCTGTGTCGCAACAAGGGCGTCATCTGGACCGACCAGGGCCTGATCTGGCCCTAGCCATGGGTCAGCCACCACACCCATACGGGTCGTGATCGCGCTGTGGCTGATCACCGAGCCGGTTGACGGCGATCGAAGGTCCGGGCTTCCTTCGTCAGCCCGGCCCGCCGTCTCGGAGGGCGCGGATGGTGCACAGGCCGAGGGTGCCGAGGGCCACTGGGCACGAGACCGAGAGGCCGAATCTCAGGTGCATCCGTACTGGTTGACCTCATGATCGTCGTGTCAGATGCAGCGGGCGATCATGGTGAATCACGGGGAACAGCGGGGAGTCACACTGCCCCTAGTAGGACCTATGATTCCGCAGGTCAGCGCACGAAGATCAGTGGCCGCTTCCCAAGCTGACAGCGCGGGTTCGATTCTCGTCACCTGCTCCATGCTTCAAGGCCCGGGTCGGGCATGGATTCCCGACCCGGGCTTCAGCCATTCTCAGAGCTGTTCGAGTTTCTCGAGCCACTGCCCCGCCCCGCGGTCGATGTGGCAGCAGGACAGCCAGAAGTGGTCAAGGGTCGGGATGATCCTCCTCCCCCTCATCGGCGCATGCGGTTGATCGCAGTACGTGATTGGACGCTCTATCCAGGCGACCAGCAGGGGTTCTGCCATGTCTTGACATGTCAGGATTCCTCGAACGTCTGGCCTTGTGGGGGCCTGATGTCCAGGTCGGTGTGCCCGACGACTCCAGCGCGGTGGGATGGAGCGCTCGCACCCTTCGCGACGTGAACCCGTTCTACTGGGGATCGCGGTTCACCGAAGACGGGACCTGGCCGGCGCCTGAAGTCCACTTCTCCTGACCCGCGCAGTACGACCCTCAGGAGCAGGAGCCTGACCGATGCCCCTGGCCGGACAATGATCGTCGTGCCGTCGGCCCCGGTGACGAGGGATCGACCACGGTCACTCACGCCCGGCCCGACAACCAGATGAGCGCCCCCACAAGGCATGGTCCATGCAATTCCCAAGCTGACGGCGCGGGTTCTGATGTACTCCGGCTTTCGTGGAGTCGCTTCGGTTGACTACATGCTTCCACCGCCACCTTCAGGCGTTCGCTGCAGAATCTGCTACGCAGGAAGCCTGACGCAGTGCCCACATCGCGACGATGAGCGCCAGCAAACGCGCCAGGTTGCCACGGTGCCAGGTCTGAACCAGACCGCGAACTTCCGTCACGCTCAGCGGCTCACTGCTTCGCAGGAGTCGAAGGTTGACGGTCCGCACCAGATAGGCCGTCAGCGCCGTCGCTGATGCCATGCTCACCGCAGCCGCGATGATGACACGTCTGTCACCACCGGACCGCCAACTGTCGATCAGACTGGCCGCAGTGCCTGCCAAGGTCAGCGGTGCCACCGGAAGGTAATAGCGCAGCGGACTTCCGGCTCCCAGAAGCTTCGGCACTCGATGCGATCGAGCATCCGCCAGTAGTTGAGGCATGTCCACCATCGCTTCATAGACGTTGCCAAAGAACCAGTGCATCTGGCCGAGCCGAGCGGCCACAGTCCATACGGTTCGCGATCGCATGGCCTGCCTAGGTGGGCGGTTCCGCATGCCGGCAGCATCCCATACGGAGATCCAACGCCGTGTCCGTTACGTGCCGATGAGACGGATGGCTTCATTACCTCTTCGACAGATCGACTAGCTTCACGCAACGGCTGGAACTGGACACTGAGCCGCATCTCCAATGCCTCCGCAAGCCTCTCCTGCATCGGAATCGTCGGCATCGTCCCACCTGCCTCGAACCGCGCCATCGCGGGCTGCTTCAACCCTGTACGCTCGGCCGGTGCGGCCTGAGTCGAGCTGATCGCCGGGCCATTGGCCGGAGTGACAATCCGAGATGGTCAACACGGGGCGTTCCCCAGAACGTTCCATCCCGGCGTTCTTGATCTCGAACCGCTCATCCGCGTTCCGCGGGTGGGTCGGCCGACCTAAGGGTCGGTCGGCGGGGCGACGACCAACTCGGTGTCCGGGTCGTGGTCGATCCGCGGAGGGCCGGCGACGATCATGGTGGCTCGGGCCCACGGCCGTTCTCGCACCATGAACGGCAGTTCTTCCAGCAGCCAGTTCGCCACGTGCTCCAGTTGCCCGGGGGAGTCACCGTCGCGGACGACCAGCAAGCACTCCTGCTCATCGAGGTCACCCTGCATCCACACCGAGGCGTCCAACCACGGGGCGAGCTCTTCGCGGATGACGCCGGTGCCCTCGACCCAGATGACGTCGGCACCGGCGGGGACGGTGATCGATCCGGGCCGGTCGTGGGTGATCCAGGCACCAGGGCGGAAGTCCACCGCCTCACCCCGGTGCAGGGGCTTCAGGATGTTCTCGACGAGCACGTCGCCCCAGTCGAAGTAGGCGTGGTTCCAGGCGATGTCGTCGGTGTGCACGGTGGCGGAGGTGGGCACCGCCTTGCGCAGCCGCTCGGCCAGGGTCGTCTTGCCGGCGCCGCCCCGGCCGTCAATCGCGATCACCCGCGGACGTCCGGTGACGTCGGGTGACGCGTCGCACAGCTGCCGGACGGCGTCGAGCACGGTCACCACCCGCCAGCCAACGGCCTCGGTCTCACCTGGATGTAGACGCATCGACAACCTGTCTTCGAGGAGGACGGGAGAACCAGGGAATGGTGCGGTACCGCAGCGAGTACTGCACCATTCCCTCACAACGGCTCACGATCACACCTATCCAGCACCGTTCGGGGGCAGGCCGTGAGCCCTTGACCGTGGCCGGGGTGGTCGGACAAGAAAGAGGCCCCGACCTTGATCGCGTGCCGGAACAGGCGAGGGACCACGGTCACTCACGAGGAATCACGGAGACTCGACCTGCCCCCGCCTGCCCTCCCGTTTTCCCGGCCCAGGGCAGCAGGGTCAGTGGACGATTCCCAGGCTGACAGCGCGGGTTCGATTCCCGCACCCGCTCCGCTCTCACTCCGAGCTCTCCGGAGGCGTTGAGCTCTCTCCATCCTCGTCAAGAGGGTCGAGCAGACCGCAGGCTCCTTCGATGTCTCCTGAGGAGATCAGGTCATGGATCGCAGCCGCCATACCTTCGAACCCGACGTCCCTGATGACGATCAAATCTGAGCACCAGAAGTACCGGCCGCCGAGGCGCTCACCGGTGCGCGCGTTCTTGTCCATGATCTGCTGGACTACATCCAGGGTCATGAAGGTCGCATACCGGCGGGAGCCATCGCGGAAGGTGATCGTCGCATCTGCCTGGTCGGCGGTGTCCGGCTCGTATCCTTCCCATGCTGGAATGGTCATTTCGAACTCGGGATTCGTGATGCAGTAGAAGGTCCCGTCGAAAGTGATCATTCTGTTGCCTTTCCCGTAACCGGCCGCGCTGTCTCGGCCAGGATGGCAGCAGTGACGTAGAAATCGTCCGGAGCGATCTGCGTCACCGCATCGAGGCGGATTTCCAGATTTGGGTCTTGATTGTTTCCAGGGCCTTGCCGATCTTCTGTGCCCATTGCGTACCCCGTCCCCCCACCACCTTCCGCATGGCCTCTTTCGCGATCTTGCTCGCGCTGTCCGCGACGGTCCGGTCACGTCCGTTTTTCGTGTACGGGTAGATGCGCGGTACGCACGAAGATCCAGGGATCGCGCGGGGGCTCGTGGGCGATCACCGTAACCGGCTGTTCTCGAAAGCTCGCCACGAGGATGCGCGTAGCAGTCGATCTCAACACCTCTCCACGCCCCCGCGCGCTGACCTCTCAAGCGAACCGATCCGGCCCCCGTGACGGCCCTCATGACGGCCCCCGTGACGACAACCGCTCCGTCACCGGCTCCTCGCGCCCCGGGCGACGTCCACGATCAGCCGGGGAAGCAGCCGGCCCGCCACCGACCCCGAAGGCACCTCGCCGACCCGTACTGCCCCCATCGCCAGATAGAACGGCTCGGCGTGCGGGTCGGAATCGATGCCCAGCCGCGCGAACCCCGCCCGGGCCGCGGCCTCCGTCACGTGTGCGAACAACCGCCGTCCGACCCCCTGGCCGATCGCCTCCGGCTCGACGAACAACATGCCCAGCTCACCCGTCGGCGGCTCGCCCTCCAGCGTGGCCATCCCCAGTATCCGGCCGTCCCGCTCGGCCACCACCGTGCGCCGCGCCTCCATCCGCGCCGCCGCGACCGTCAGCTCCTCCCGGCACGCCGCCATGAACACCTCGTCGTACCCCCAGTGCGCCTTGGACCGCAACACCAGCGCGGCCAGCGCCGCGCCCTCGTCCGCCCGCGCCGCCCTGATCAGCATGAACACCCTCCCCGGCATCCCCGCATGCCCGCCACGTGCCCTTGGCCGCCGATCACCCGACCGTCACCGGCACCCCGAGACGACGTGGTGCCCGAGCCTTCCGACGACGCTAACGGTCCGCCGGGATGCGGTAGACGGACACGTGGGAAAGGGACTCGGCGGTGAACTCGGCTCCGGTCCAGTCCGCGTGCCTGGTCTCCGGCTCGAACCCGGCCAGCTGAGCCATGAGGCCGTCCGCCCGCCACCATGCAGGAGAAGCACGTCCATACCGTGCCCGCCATGGTCTTTCGCCACGATCGACACATCGCCGATCGCGAGTTTCCCGATCGCGTCCACGGTGCCCGCCGCCTTTCGCCCGTACTCCTGTCCTCCGCCCTTCGTAACAGCCTGGCGCGGCGGTCTCCACGGCTTTTCCCGCTGGACGGCGTCATCTTCGCCTCCTGCCGAGGACGGCACACCATGGCGCGCGTGCCGGATGCGCGCCGGCCCCGGCCACGAACGGGGACCTGTACGTCGATCGTCACGCTCCCGCACCGGCCGGCGGCGGCAGGTCCTGTCCCATCAGTGCGATCGCAAGTTCATCCAGGGACCGGATCACTGTGATCCCGTCCAGGGGCGTGGCTCCGGTGGCCGCCCTGTCGAGCCAGTACGAGCGAAGGCCCGCATCACGAGCGCCGAGAGCGTCGATCTCGTATTTGTCGCCGACGTACGCGACCTGGTGCGCCGGCATTCCAAGGACCGCGCATCCTGCCAGGAAGATGCCGGCGTTCGGCTTGGGCGCGCCGTGCTCGTCGGAGCAGACGATCGCGTCACCGAAGTGGTCGAGCAGGCCGATCACGCGTAGTTTGCGCTGCTGGTACGCCAGCGACGAGTTGGAGACGACACCGAGCCGGAATCGCGGCGCGAGTTTTCTGAGCACAGGGTCGGCGTCAGGGAAAGCGGCCCACGCGGCGTTCTGGAACTCCCCGTATCTCGCGAACCAGACGCCCGCCTCGTGGTCAGAGATGCCGCCTGCGGGAAGGCCCCCGACATGTGCCAGGAACCGCCGGGTCCGTGAGAGTCGCTGCCCGGTGAATGTCAGCTCACCGGCGAGGAATCGCGCGTACTCCTCTTCCATGATCTTCCGCCAGATCGCCACCGCGTCGGCCGGCGACGGGAAGAACTCCAGCAGCCCCTCGGCCGCCAGGTGCTTGAGCACGCCGACCTCTTCCGAGGTCGAGTAGTCGAAAAGCGTGTCGTCGACGTCGAACAGCACCCCGCGGATCGTCATCCGTCCACCATGCCAGGACCGGGGAGAAGCCGCGGTCGGCGCTGTTGCCGTGGGTGTTCCCGCTCGGCATGGAGGCAGGCGTGCTCGTCACGGGAAACCACTACGTGCTCGACGCCGAGGCCAACGGGATGGTGACGGGCCGCCTGACGGGCCAGGCGGCCGTGTCAGCTCGTGAGCACCCATCGGCCGCGGTGTGCGCCGTCGCGGAAGGCGTGGTACGCGTACCCGGCCTTGTCCAGGGGCACCGTGCCGGCGAGGTGCCGGACGCCTGCGGCGATCGCGGCATCGACGACGTTCAGGCCGCGCCGCAGCTCGTTCTCGGCGTAGCCGGGCGCGATGAAGGCGGGCTGGACGCTGAACACGCCGTGCGCGCCGCGGACGGCGGCGTCGACGCTGTCCCGGTCGTCCATGTCCCCGGTGACCAGCTCGACGCCGGCGCGGGCGAGCCGTGTCGCCGCCGCGCCGCGCGGGTCCCGGACCAGTGCCCGTACGTGCCAGCCGTCGGCGAGCAGGTGCCGGGTGGTGGCGCCGCCCTGCTGCCCGGTCGCTCCCGTGACGAGGATCGTCCGATCTGTCGTGGTCATGTGTGCTCCATGGGTACGCTGATCAGCAGGGCGGAGCACCGCTCCGCAACTGCCCGCCGCACAATACGGAGCACTGCTCCGCAGGTCAAACCGAGGAGACACACGTGGCCGGCACATCCCGGGCAGAGGTAGGGCGTAACCGCGAACGTCTGCTGGCCGCGGCCCGCGACGCGTTCGCCGCCGATGGGACCGACGCCTCCCTGCGCGACGTCGCCCGACGGGCGGAGGTCGGGATCGGCACGCTCTACCGGCACTTCCCCACTCGCGAGGCCCTCCTCGAGGCCATCCTCGACAGCAACTTCGACACGCTGCGCGAGCGCGCCGAGCAGCTGCTCGACTCGCCCGCGCACGCGCCGCACGACGCGCTGCTGACATGGCTGAACGAGCTGGCCGCCGGCACGCGCACCTACCAGGGGCTACCCCAATCGATCATGGCGGCGCTGGCCGACGAGAGCTCCGAAATGCACCTGTCCTGCGCCGCCATGCAGTCCTCCGGCGCGCGGCTGCTGGAACGCGCGCAGGAGGCCGGGCAGGTACGCGCCGACGTCACGGTCCACGAGGTGATCTCGCTCGCCATCGGCCTGGCCTGGGCGGCGCAACAACCCGGCGGATCGTCCGACCTGGTCGAACGCCTGCTCTCCACGGCGATGTACGGGCTGGCGCCGCACGGGTAGCGACGGCGGCCCCCGACCGGCCATCTCGATCGACGACGGCGATCACCGGGCCGGTGTCCGCGAGCGTGGCGGTCACACCGGCCGATCGAGCCGCCCCACCGGGTGGTGAAGCTCCTCACGCGCCTGCCCGGCGCCCATGACCACGAGTCCATGCAAGCCCTTCCGCTCGCGGCAGCGGCACCACACCCACGGGCTCCGGCACGGCCGGGACCGCCGCCCGTCGTCCGCGGTCCGTGGGGAAGCGGCGGGGAATGCCGGGTGCGGCGCGGCAGTTGGGGGTCGCCATGACAACTGTTGGATTCATCGGCAGCGGGAACATCGGTGGCACGGTCGCCCGGCTCGCCGTCGCGGCGGGCTACGACGTGGTGCTGAGCAACTCACGCGGCCCCCGGACGCTGAAGGAACTGGTCGACGAGCTCGGGCCGAGGGCCGCCGCCGCGACCTCCGCCGAGGCCGCCGCGGCCGGCGACCTGGTGGTCGTCAGCGTCCCGCTGCGGGCCTACCTCGACGTTCCGGTGGAGCCGCTCGCCGGCAAGACCGTCCTCGACACCAACAACTACTACTCCGAGCGGGACGGGGCCTTCCCGGAGCTCGACGCCGGATCCGTCACGTCCAGCGAACTGCTGCAGCGGCACCTGACGATGTCCAAAGTCGTCAAGGTCTTCAACAACATCTACTTCCGGCACCTGCGGGCGCTGGCCCGGCCCTCCGGCGCGGCGGACCGCAACGCCCTGGCGATCGCGGGCGACGACGCCGGCGCGAGGGGAGAGGCGACCGTGTTCCTCGACCGGATCGGCTATGACACCGTCGACGCGGGAGCACTCGCGGACGGGTGGCGTTTCCAGCCGGGAACCCCCGCGTACGGCTCCATCTACGCAGGGGAGATCGAGAACTTCTGGGAGTCGCCGGGAGTACCCGTCGAGGCCGCGGCGCTCCGCGCCAAGCTCGCCGCCGCTCAGCGCTGACACCCGGGCTGACGGCGTGGTCGCGTGCCGTCAGGCCGGCGCCGCGATCTCCATCGACCGCTTACAAGCGTGAGAGGACCAGCGCCCCGCCAGAGGGAACCGGCCGGGATGTACGGTGCGATGAAGGAGGATGACGCCATATGGCAGATGAGCAGATCACGACAATCGGCAGATGCTACGTATGCAAGCGCACCTTCGGTTTCGTCCCCGCGAGCGTGACGACCGTCACGATCGACCCTGAGAGCGGTCTTCCTCCCGGAATGACGGTGTTGGGCACCCTCCGCGAACCGACACCGGAGGCGACGGCCAGATCGGTCGAGGAACCCCTCTGCCCCGGCTGCCTGGACAGGGCGCAGCAGTTCCTGGAACTCACCCGTTCGCCCGCTCCCCCCTTCGAGAAGTGGCACAACAACCCTGATCCCGGCTGATTCCCGGGCGTGGTCGAAGGCGTCTCGGGGAACGGCCGGAGATGATCGAGCTCCGAGCACGGCGAGGTCGAGTACGGGCTCACCCGGGCCGGGTGGGAGCGGCGTCGGCCGGAATGTTCGATTCCCTCCACCCGCTCCAACGCCGGGGTTCAGGCCGGGAAACGATCCCCGACCTGGGCCTCGAGGTTTCTCGGACTCTTCGTCCCTGCGGGTCCTCGGCGTTCAGCCGGTCGTGACCGCTGCGGTCACGGGCCGGCGCAGGTCGCCACCGGGGTGGCGGAGGACCCTCCGGCGGTGAAGCCGAAGGTCGTGCTCGCGCCGGCCGCGATCGAGCCGTTCCACGACTCGTTGCGCACCGTCACGTTCGAACCGGAGCCCGAGCGCACACCTCCCCACAGCTGGGTGACGGTCTGCGAACCGGGCCAGGCCCAGTTCACGGTCCAGCCGCTGATCGGCGCGTTGCCCGCGCGCACCGTGACCTCACCCTGGAAACCACCGGACCAGGAGGTGACCACCCGGAACGTCGCCGAGCAGGCGCCGCCCGGCGTGGGAGTCGGGGTCGGCGTGGGGGTCGGAGTGGGGGTGGGAGTGGGGGTCGGGGTGGTGGTCGTACCGCCCCACCCCGCCGTCGAGTCCAGCCAGGCCGTACGGCGCAGCATCCAGTCCCGCATGTACTGCACCTGGCCCTGCCACGTGGGCGCGGTCGGGGTGTTGAAGAAGCCGATGACCGGCGTCGAGAGGTTCGGCCAGCGTTGGAAGTTGCGCTGCGCGGCGTTGGGCAGCGGCCTGGCGAGAGCGTCGATCCTGCTCTGCAGGGCGGTGTCGGAGAGCGGGCCGCGGCGTAGCGTCTGCCAGCGCGACCTGACCTGGTCGACGAAGGCCGGATCCCGCAGGAGCTGGGTGAACCAGTCGTTGGCCAGTGGCTGCCGGGTCTGCTGGTACTGCCAGCCCGCGATCTGGTCGTTCTGGAAGAATCCGCCCACACCGAACGTGAGGTCGAAGTCCCACAACGGACCGGCGAAGATCTTGGTGTCCCGGTCCTTGTAGAAGTGGGAACTGCGGACGTACGCGTCCATGCTCCGGCTCAACTCGTTGACGATCAGGTGGTCGATGAAGGAGTCGACGTCGATGTACGCCCGGTAGCCGGTGGCCGGGTCGGCGAAGTTCGGTGCCCGCAGCACGTTGTGGAATTCCTGGACGTGGTCGCGCAGCCAGTCCCGCTGCTGGGGCTGCAACGGGGACGGGTCGGCCACTTCGAGGTAGTTCCAGCAGGTGGCCGCCGGCCCGCTGCACGGCAACGTCGGCTCCTCGGCGGCCATCCACTCGAACTTCCAGATGTATCCGCCTGTGATCTTCGGCAGGGTCGTGTCGTCCTCGTCCAGCTGCTTGAGGTCGAGACGGTCCTTGGAGTTCTTGATCGTCTCGACGATCATGTAGACGCCCATGTAGTCGCCGGCGCCCACCGGACCGGCGTCGGTGTTGAGGTAGAGCTCCGCGAACGCGTACCGCGGGGCCCGCAGGCCCATCTCCCTGCCGAGGTCGTAGACGAAGGCCTCCCGGATCAGCGACTTGTCGGTGAACGGCCCGCGCAGCACCCAGTCGGAGTCGGCGGGCATGCCGAGCACCGGGTGGTCGGCGTCGTCGTTGTCGTTGTCCCAGAACTCGACGCGGTAGGGCGTCTTCTCGAACGTGGCCGACGACTGCCCCCGCAGCCGGAATCCGGCGCGGGTGGCGACCGCCGGAGCCGCGGCCAGCGACGTCGTCCCGCCGCCGCCCGGCTGGAAGATCATGGTGGTGGCGTCGAAGTACTCCCGGGCGGGCTTGCCCGCACCGTAGGAGTCGATCATGATCACCGGCAGGTCGTGCGCCGTGGCGGTGTCGCGGGCGGCGTACATCGCCGTTCCCGGCGCCCCGGACGCCGCCTGGCCGACGAAGGCCTGGGCCCGCAGCTGGGTGGTGCGGGTGAACCGCAGGGGTGAGCCCTGGTAGAGCGCCGACTGCGCGGTGGGCAGCCGCCCGTCGGTGGTGTAGCGGATCTGGGCTCCGCTGATCGCGGTGCTCAGCGACACCGTCACCTGTCCCTGGAAAGTGCCGCTCGGCACGGAGAAGGCGATGTCGCCGACCAGGTCGGCCGCCGCGGCACCGGCGTTGGCCTTGGCGGCCACGGTGCCGGTGGCCGCGGTGCTCGCGATGTGACCGCCCGGCCGGGTGCCGGAACCCGATTCGGCGGTGGCCGACGGCGGGTACGGGACGAGCAGTCCGGCGAGGAGCACCGCGGTGGCCGCGGCGCGGGTGCCGCGGAGGGTCAGACGCACGATGTCTCCTGTTCGGATCGGGGGGCGGCGGGCAGGTGGAAGATGGCCGGCACCGGGTCCACCGACGGCGCGGTGCCCCGGAAGTGGCGGCGCAGCGTCCGCCGCCACGGCACGTCGGGCAGGTCCAGGCGGAGAGCGGCCAGACCGGTGGCGTACTTGGAGATGCGGGCGGGCCTCATCCCCGCCTGCCACAGCATGCGGTCGACCGGCGTGGCGGCCAGCGTGGACTTGGTCTCGACCACGGCGAGGCCGGACAGCCTCAGCGTGGAGCCGGCGTCCCGCCAGACGAGCCCGGTGTCGATGGTGACCCGGCTCGCGGTGTCCGGCAGCAGCAGGGTGGCGCGGTGGTACTCGGTGACCAGGATCGGGTCGAGGGGATTCCCGGCGGCGGGAACGATCAGCTCGCGGGCGAGCGCCTCGTCGACGAAGTCGCGCCCCAGGTGCACGGTGCCGCAGTCCTGCGAGTGGTACGGCAGCCGGTGTTTGGTGACGCTCCCCCGCGCTCCGCTGATCTTGACCTCCAGCCAGCACTGGTCGGAGTCGAGGTAGGTGCGGGTGCGCACCTTGAAACGCCGGCGCCTGCGGTACGCCGCGCAGTGGTAGCTGGCCAGCCGCGGGGTGTCGAAGTACACCGACCTGTAGCGGAACGTACGCTCGCCGGCGATGTCCAGTGCCTGGGCGTACGGCGTGAGCCGCCCCAGCAGGCCGGGCAGCGTCTCCGCCGGGACGAGATACTTGCGGTCCACCCTGGTCTGCAGCGCGGCGCGGTCGATCAGTTCGGCGAGCCCGACGGGGGCCAGCCCCGCCAGGGCCGGCAGGAGGGGTGCCGTGGTCATCGGTACGCTCCGGAATGCGCGGGGGCGACGGATTCGGCGGTCAGGCCGCGTCCGGTCAGCGCGTACCGGACGTCGACCACGGTGGTCTCGTTGACCATGTCGAGCCGCTGGACGGTGACGGCGTGCACCCGGGCGGCGAGCAGTTGTTCCAGGTGCGCGACGAGCACGACGTGGTCGGTGATGGCCGAGTCGAGCACCAGGATCTGATGCCGGTAGTTCCGGAACAGCCGCCTGTGGTCGCCGAGGTACATCACCACGAGGATGAGCACCATCAGGCCGCCGCTGAGCCATATCGAGGTGGTGCTCAGCGCGCCGAGGATGCCCATGGCGAGGGCGGAGAAGTAGTACGCGACCTCGTGCTGGTCGAGTTCCGTCGAGCGCAGGCGAATGATGGACAGCACGCCGAACAACGCCATCCCCAGCCCGAGCCCGGCACCGGCGTCGCTGGCGCTCAGCGCGCTCGCCACCGCGAGGACGCCGACGTTGACCCCCAGGTAGGCGACGACCAGATCGCGGCGGCGATGTCGCGGGAAGTAGAGCCCGAAGACGAGCAACATCACCGTGCAGATGTCGATCGCGAACAGGATGAGCTGTGACCTCACGTTCGTTCCTCCTGAACCGGTGCCGGGGTTGGCCGAGCACCGCCCGCTTCTTCGCAGGATCCGCAGGGCGGTCGCCGAAACTTTCAAGATTTCATATAAACTTTCGGGAACCCGGCCGGAACGATAAGTGCACAACAGGTGTCGAGTCAATGAACTCCCCCGGCCCACAGCACAGCCACCACCGCGCCGTTTCTTGTCGCCCTCACGTCGCCGCGCGCCAAAGAACGAGTTTCTCCCTGTTCAGAGCCGATTACCGATCGGCACTACCGCTATCAGGTGAGAACAAAGGGTGACGCGGACCGTGGCGCGCCCACGTCACCCCGACTTGAAAGTTTCGGCGGCACCTGCTCGAAAGGCGGGTGCAAAACCACCGCGCGCGGCGCTGTCACCGACGAGTGGCCGCCCTCGCCGACGAATCCGAGCACCACTCGGCGACCAGGGCGTCCGCGTCAGCGGCCCGTACGCGTCCGGCCGCCCGAACGGGTACGGGCCGGCGTCCAGGGCACGGGGGCCGGACGGGAACCGGCCCGCTCGTACACCACGACGGGGTCACCTGTGCCCGAAGCCGTCCGCGGGCGCCTCGCTCCCCGCCGGGGCTCCCGTCTCCAGCAGCCGGCCCTCGGAGAGCCGCAGCCAGCGGTCGACCTTGATCTCCGCGAGGAAGCGTTCGTCGTGGCTGACCACCACGAACGCCCCTTCGTAGGCGCTGAGCGCGCTCTCCAGCTGGCCGACGCTGACCAGGTCGAGGTTGTTGGTGGGTTCGTCCAGCAGCAGCAGCTGGGGTGCCGGTTCCGCGTACAGCACGCAGGCCAGGGTGGCGCGCAGCCGCTCACCGCCGGACAGCGCACCGACCGGCAGGTGGACGCGGAAGCCCCGGAAAAGGAAGCGGGCGAGCAGGTTCATCCGCTGGGCCTGCGGCATCGCGGGGGCGAACGTGGCCATGTTCTCCGCCACGGTGCGGTCGAGATCGAGCAGGTCCAGCCGTTGGGACAGGTAGGCGACCCGGCCGTCGGCCCGCCTGGCCAGGCCGCCCCCCGGTTCCAGATCGCCGTTGATCAGACGCAGCAGGGTGGACTTGCCGACGCCGTTGGAGCCGGTCAGCGCGATCCGCTCGGGTCCCCGGATGGTCAGATCGGCGCCCTCTCCCGCGAACAGGGCCCGCTCACCGTAGTGGACCTGCATCCGTTCGCCGAGGAAGACCGTGCGTCCGGCCGGGACGTTGGTGCCGGGCAGTTCCAGCGTGATCCTCTGCTCGTCGCGCAGGGCGCGGCCCGCCTCGTCGAGCCGGGCCTTGGCGTCGTTGACCCGCGCGGCGTGGACCTCGTTCGCCTTTCCCGCCGACTCCTGGGCGTCGCGCTTCATCGTCCCGGCGAAGATCTTCGGCAGGCCGGCGTCCTTGAGGTTGCGGGAGGCGTTGCTGGCCCGCCGCGCCGCCCGCTCGCGGGCCTGCTGCATCTCCCGCCTCTCCCGCTTGACCTCCTGCTCGGCGTTGCGGACGTTCTTCTCCGCGACCTCCCGCGCGGCGCGCGCGGCCTCCTCGTAGGCGGTGAAGTTCCCGCCGTAGGAGCGGATCTCGCCCCCGTCGAGCTCGGCGATGCGGTCCATCCGGTCCAGCAGCGCCCGGTCGTGACTGACCAGCAGCAGGCAGCCGTTCCAGTCCTCCAGCACGCCGTAGAGCTTGCGGCGTGCTGCCAGGTCGAGGTTGTTGGTCGGTTCGTCGAGCAGCAGGACGTCGGGCTGCTTCAGCAGCTGCGCCGCCAGGCCGAGGGAGACGACCTGGCCGCCGCTGAGGGTGTGCAGGGGCCGGGTGAGGGAGAGCTCCCCGAGGCCGAGCCGGTCCAGCTGGGCACGGGTGCGCTCCTCGATGTCCCAGTCGTTGCCGATCGTGGTGAAGTGCTCCTCGCCGGTGTCTCCGGACTCGATGGCGTCCAGGGCCCTGATCACCGGAGCGATCTCCAGGACCTCGGCCACGGTCAGGTCACCGGCCAGCGGCAGGCTCTGCGGGAGGTAGCCGAGCACGCCCTGGACGGACGCGGTCCCGCCGCCGGGCCGGTACTCGCCGGCGATCAGCTTGAGCAGGGTGCTCTTACCGGCGCCGTTCGGGGCGACGAGGCCGGTACGGCCGCCGCCCACGGTGAAGGAGAGATCCTGGAAGACCGGGGTGTCGTCGGGCCAGGAGAAGGAAAGGTTCGAGCAGATGATGAACGCATCGGACATGCGAGAAAACCTCGTGTGGGACGCGGGCGCGCCGAAAGCCGCCCAGCAGGGGAACAGGAATCGGTGAGACGACGGCATGGCCACGGCGACGGCGCTCCTACGCGCCGGCCGGTGGCCGATCACTTCCGGTATCACCCGGAGATGTCGTCGTCACCTATCACTTCTGGTCTCCCTTGTGTCCTGTCACTCGCAGCCCATCATATTAGGCACGAAGGGGTGCGAACGCGAGCCCTGGGGGCCCGCGGGGCGGGCGGCTCTCGCGGTGAGCCCGATCCGTTCACGTGGGCGAGGTGTCCCGCCGGCGTTCGCATGGGCGAGGTGTCCCGCCGGGGCGAGACGGTCAGGGGTCGCGGACCGTCGTCGCGGTGCGGGCCGGCACGAGGCCGGCCCGCCGCGGATCAGCGAGGGGGAGTGATCCCGCCCCCGCGGGGAGCGGGATGGGTCACGCCTCCGCGTCCTGGGTGGCCTGTTCGGCCGCCTGGCGGATCCGCTCGATCTGCGCCCCGGTGACGTTGAGCGTGCCGAATTCCTTGACCGCCTGGTAGTAGGTCCAGGCGAGGCTGTTGCAGGTGCCCCTGGGGATGGTGGAATATCCCGCGCAGACCTGCCTCATGTCGAAGTAGAAAGCGTCGTCGATGCGTGCCTTGTTCGCCGGGAACTGGCTCACCGCCTTGTAGTTGCGGTAGCCGAAGTCGTGACGCCGGCACGGCGTCCTGAAGTCGAAGCCGAGTGGCTGGTCGGGGCTGCTCGAGCACAGATCGGTCGACCAGTCGAAGGCGTAGTCCCCCCAGGCTCCCTGGTTCTGCCAGGCGGAAAGCCAGCTCGCGGCGCTGGCCGCGGTGGGCTGGCTGAAATTCGAAAGTGCGGCGAGCTTTTGCTCCAGTGTCACCGCATAGGCGGGCGGCGTTAATCCGAGGAGTGCGGTGAGGGAGAGGGCGGCGGTTGCGAGGGCGCGTTTGACCATGGACTCTGCCTTTGTCCGGGGGATACCTCTCGCGGCAGGACTCTGCCACGGCCTAACAATGAGGTGAAACACCCGGTGACGCCGGAACATATCTCCGTAAATATCGGCGCGGATATTCGTGAACGGCAGCTCTTTACAATGTTTACAACTTCAAGTAAGAACCCCTTTCCGACTTCGCTCGGACAAGGGGCGGTTCGCCCCGCCTGGAGAGGATCACCCGTTGGGGCGACCGCCCGCCGCCCGGAGTCCGCCATCGCTCGCGGAGGTTAGGCGCCGCTGCCGCCGCGCCTCACTCAGGTGTCAAGGTGTGTGGCGTGCCCCTCCACGACGAGGGGACCGTCGAAGACGAGAACCTCGTTGACCAGGCGGCCGCTCACCGTCCGGTTGCGGTAATTGATCACCAGGGTGTTGATCCCGACGTAGGCGGCGATCATCTCGAACCGCAGGTCCGGCGTGCCCCTCAGGCCCGCGGCCCAGTACTCGCGCAAGGCGGCCTTGCCCCGGACCACACCTCCGGAGCCGGGGACCAGCGCGGCCGCGGTCGGGGAGGTGAAGAGCACGTCCTCGGCGAAGTGCGACAGGACGGCCCCGACCTCCTGCGCTCGCGCGTGCTCGTGCCCGAGGTCCTCCAGTTCTGGGGGATGGAGTTCGACGCCCCGGCGCTGGACCACCACACGCTGATGATCCCCACCACTCCGGTGAGGCATAGCAACTGTTCGAGCTGGAGAGCCGCTTCGCCAAGCACGACGCGTTCCCCGCCGACCCCGGCCGCGACACCGAGGCCAAGATGGTGGAGTTCCTGAAGGCCGCGAAGGACATGCGGCAGAAGCCGCTGGTGATCGCCCACCACGCCTCGCGGTCGGCGCCCGGTCTCGGCGTCTACGGGCAGGACACCCCCGGGAGTTCCGCAACGGCAACAACGCCGCACCGGAGATCTACGTCGGCTCGCCGACGGCGAGGAGAGCCCCTGGGAGGACCTGTGGTTCTACTCCAACCCGGTCTTCGTCCACTACCGCTAGTTCCCTGACCGGGCGATCCCTCCCCGGCGGGGAGGGATCGCCCCGGCTTCGAGGAGGTCGGCGGAACGCGGGACGGCCACCGGGTGCCCGTGACGACATGGTCGTCACGGGCACGAGCGGCCCCTCTCAGCCCAGGAGGCCCTCCCCGATCCAGCCGTTGGGCGAGCATCCCGGCGGGATGGCGAAGACGGCCGAGCCGATCGGGGTCGTCCACTCGTTGAGCAGGTCGGCCTCGGCCAGCCTGCGCTGGATCGGGACGAACTGCCGGGAGACGTCGGCCTGGTAGGAGGCGAACAGCAGCCCGGAGTCGGCGTGCCCGTCCGGGGTGATCCCCTCGTCGTAGTTGTAGACCCTGCGCATGATCCGCAGGTTCGGGTCGGCGACATGGGCCCGGCGGATGTGGGCCTGCTCGGAGATGACGGGGAAGCCGATCGCGTTGAGCTTCTCGAAGTCGGCCATGTCATGCTCGTCGCGTCCGGTGAGCGGGGCGCCGTTGTCCAGGCGCCGGCCCACGGTGAACTCCTTGGCGACCCGGTCCACGGCGTCCCAGGTCTCCATCTCCGCCCGGATGCGCCGCAGCACCAGCGTGGTGCCGCCGCGCAGCCACTCCGGACCGCCGCTCACCCACACGGCCCGGTCGAACTCGGGAGTGCCGGGTGCCGGGTTGACGGTCCCGTCGAGCTGGCCCATGACGTTGCGCTGGGTCAGCCCGGCGGGCTGGGTGCCCGCGCCGCGCCGGAAGCCCCGCTGGGTCCAGCGGACCTTCGCGAAGGAGCGCGCGTCCTTGACGACCATGCGCAGGGCGTGGCTCAGGGTGAGAGCGTCGTCGGCGCAGATCTGCAGCAGCAGATCCCCGCCGCTCCACTCCTTCCTGAGCCTGTCGATCGCGAAGGCGGGCAGCGGCGCCGCCGCCTCCGGACGGCGGTCGGCCAGCCCGGCCGCCGTGAAGAGGCCGGGGCCGAACCCGAAGGTCACGGTCAGCCTGGCGGGCAGGACGGCCAGCTCAGGTTCGGTGTCGGCCAGGGCCGGCCTGCCCTGGGTGAGCCGCCGGGCGTCGTCGGTGAGCAGTCGCATCATCCGGACCAGCGCCTCACGGTCGGTGTCCGGCAGCAGATCCAGGCCGACGAACACCCCGTACGTCTGGGGCGCCGTCGCGATCCCGGCCTGGTGGACCCCGTCGAAGGGTTCCGTCAAGGAACCCCCGGAGACGGGGGACGCGGCCGGAGCGGTCCGGGGATCGGCCTGGGGGGCGACTGGGGGGACAGCCTGGTCGGGGGCGCACGCGGCGAGGGCGCCGACCGCGGTGGCGGCGCCTCCCGCGAGCAGGCCCCTACGGCTGAGTCGGGGTTCCCGCATGAGTTCTCCTCCGTTCCCGCTCAGCCGTCGCTCTCGCCCATGTCTGCGCCCTTGTCGCCGTGACCGTCTCCCATGTCCATGCCGGGCCGGTAGTCCTCCTTGCCTCCGGCGAAGTCCTTGCCGACCGCGGTGAACTCCACGGTCTTGCCGTCCTTGAGGGTCAGGGTGAAGGGAATCTGCGCGCCGGGCTTCACCGCCTTGGTGATGCCCATCAGCATGATGTGATCACCGCCGGGCTGGAGCAGGTGGGTGCCCCTCGCGGGGATCACGATCCCGCCCTCCTTGGGCCGCATGATCATCTTTCCCTTGGAGTCGACGACCTCGTGCAACTCGATCTTCGGGGACAGCGGCGAGGCTCCGGAGACGACCGTCACCTCGGCGTCGGTGTTGTTGACCAGGGTGCCGAAGGCGGCGCTCATCCCCTTCCTCGCGGTCTTCACCCACGGATCGGTGATCGTCAACGCGACGGCGGCGACGGCGGGGGTGACGGGGGTGGCGGCGGGTGCGGCGGTACTCGGGGCGGCGGCCGGTACCGTGCTGTCCTGGGAGCCACATCCGCCCAGGACCATCACGGCCGCGAGCAGGACGCCCGCGGGGGCGGTACGCCGGATTCCGGCGCGGGTGACGCGGGTGACCCCGTAACGGCTGGTTCCGGCACGGTTGATACGACGAGCAGACACGTTGACGCCTTTCTTCTGGCCGGACCGGCAGGCCGCGGCCGAACGCCGCCTCGATGGGGCCATGCCGGCCACGCGGCCGGGATTGTCACGCTGATTCGGTCCGCCGGGCAGCCCGAAGGCCGCGTCGGCGCAGGCCCGCGCGCACGTACGCGCGGGCTCGGGAACGAGTCACGCCCCCGGGTGACCTGGACGGTCAGCCGGGGGTGACGGTGACGATCCGGGGAGGGCCGCGCCGGCTGACGACGTGGCGCAGCACGGCCGGGCGCAGGACGCCCGGCTCGATCGCGCCCGCGGTGAGGAAGGACGTGTACGCCGGGGTCACGACCACGACGAGCACGCGGCGCAGCCGGACACCGAGCCGCCGGAGCAGTGCCCACAGCACCGCCTCGCCGCGCGCCAGCCACAGCGCGGTCAGCCCGACGGCCCAGCCGTGCGCCACCAGCATGCCCAGGCCGGGCAGCAGCCCCGAGTGGACGTGCCCGATCATCTCGGCGGGGGACGCGGCGTGCGCGAGGGAGAACAACACGTGCAGTCCGGCCTGCGCGCCCGCCAGCACCGGCAGGATCATCGCCAGCGTCCGTTCGCGCCCCGACACGGCGAGAGCCGCGGCGAAGGCGAGCACCAGGGCCACGGTCGCGGTCGGCACGGAGACCGAGCCTCCCGCGAGGACGTGTGCCATCACGCTCAGCCCCAGGCAGACCGCGGCGAAGGCGGCCGCGCGGGCGAGGCGGAAGGGCAGCGTCGCGGGCATGATGGGGAAATCATCCCACGCCACCCCGGCGGTGCGGCGTCCGAGGCTCGCGGGCGGTTCGCGCCCGCGCCACCGCCGGGTGTCTCCCAAGCGCCGCGGATCACGGCCGCTCCGCCCGCGCCGGCCCGGACCCCTGTTTTCGCGGCTCGGAGGGGAAGAGGTCACTCCGGGGACATCGAGGCGATCCGCGCCCCGAAAAATCTTGAAAGAAATCCGGCCGCCGTGTCGAATCCGGCCGGGCCCGTTCGAAGCGTGGTCAGAGGGCCGGAAGGAGTACGGGAGCCGGCCCAGGACACGTGAGGAGAAGACCATGACCCGGCAGACGACGAGGACCGCCGACACGGTGGCCCGCGACACGTGGCCGCTCCATCTCCGCCGGCGCACCGCGTCCCGGCGTGCCTGACCCGGCCCGCCCCCGACCAGACCGTTAGAGAAACAGGATCAAGGAGAAAAGCGATGCGATACCTGGCCACCCTCAAGGTCACCAAACGGCCCGACACCCCGCCGCCCGCCGAGCTGATGGAGGCCATCATGAAGCTCGGCGAGGAGGCCACCAGGGCGGGCGTGTTGCTCGACAACGGCGGGCTGGCGCCGAGCGCCCAGGGCGCGCGGATCGAGCTCACCGGGGGCAGGCTGAGCGTCACGGACGGCCCGTTCGCCGAGGCGAAGGAGCTGATCAGCTACGCCCTCTACCAGGTCAGGTCGAAGGAGGAGGCGATGGAGTGGGTCTCCCGCTTCATGAGGCTCCACCGCGACCACTGGGAGGGCTGGGAGGGTGAGGGCGACCTCCACCGCGTCTTCGGCCCCGAGGACTTCGCCGCCCCCGCGTGAAGTCGTCACCGGCGGCGCCCCGGCCGGGATCCCATCGGGAACCCCGGCCGGGGCGCCGCGTTGTCCCGGTGCTCCGGTGTTCCGGCACCCCGGCGTCCTGTTTCACCGGCCTCACCTGGATCGGGGCACTCCTCGTCTCCCGGCGTCCTCCAAGGCGCCGCCCCCTGCCGCCCTCGCCCGGGGACGACGTGCTTGGATCGGGGAGCATGACGGTCGGGGATGCTCACCGGGTGGTCGAGGCGGTCTGGCGGATCGAGTCCGCGAGGGTGATCGCCGGGCTCGCCCGGATGGTGCACGACGTCGGGCTGGCCGAGGAGCTCGCGCAGGACGCCCTGGTCATCGCGCTGGAGCAGTGGCCCAGGACGGGCGTACCGGATAATCCCGGCGCCTGGCTCATGCTCACCGCCAAGCACCGGGCGATCGACCTGCTGCGCCGCAGGAACCGGTACGAGCGGAAACTCGAAGAGGTCGGCCGGGACATGGAGAGCCGCCGGGAGTCGGCCGAGGTCGAGCTGGACGACACCCTCGACGATCACATCGGCGACGACGTGCTGCGCCTCCTCTTCACGGCCTGCCATCCCGTGCTGCCCACGGAAGGACGCCTGGCGCTCACCCTCCGCCTGCTCGGCGGCCTGACGACGGAGGAGATCGCGCGCGCCTTCCTGGTGCCCGAGCCGACCGTCGGGCAGCGGATCTTCCGGGCCAAGCGCACCCTCACCGACAAGCGGGTGCGGATCGAGATGCCCACCCCGGCCGAGCTGGGCGACCGGCTCTCGTCGGTCCTGGAGGTCGTCTACCTCATCTTCAACGAGGGCTACTCGGCGACCGCCGGCGACGACTGGATGCGTCCCTCGCTCTGCGAGGAGGCGCTGCGCCTGGGCCGGATCCTGGCGGGTCTCATGCCGGAGGAGTCCGAGGTGCACGGCCTCGTCGCCCTGATGGAGATCCAGGCGTCCCGCACGCGCGCCAGGACGGGAGCGGACGGCGAGCCGGTCCTGCTCCTCGACCAGGACCGGGGACTGTGGGACCGGCTGCTCGTCCGCCGCGGGCTGGACTCGCTCGCCCGCGCCGAAGGGCTCGGCACGCTGGGCCCGTACGGCCTGCAGGCCGCGATCGCCGCCTGCCACGCCCGCGCGCCGTCCGCCGGCGACACGGACTGGGAGCGGATGGCCGCCCTGTACCGGGTGCTCGCCCATGTCGCCCCCTCACCCGTGGTGGAGCTGAACCGCGCGGTCGCGGTGGGCATGGCGTACGGCCCGGAACGCGGTCTGGAGATCGTGGACGGGCTGGTGACGGAGCGCGCGCTGAAGGGCTATCCGCTGCTGGCGGCCGTACGGGGTGACCTGCTCGTGAAGCTGGGCCGCCTCGACGAGGCGCGCGAGGAGTTCGAGCGGGCCGCCGGGCTCACCCGCAACGAGCGCGAGCGGGCCCTCTTCCTCGCCCGCGCGACCGCCGCGGGCGGCTGACGGGCACCGGCCCGGCACCGGACCGGCGGGGCTCGGCAGGGAAACGGCGGGGCTCGGCAGGGGAACGGCACCGCGAGCCGGAGGTCCACCTCACCGGTAACCGGCCGCGTCCGGCGCCGGGGCAGGCGCACGTCTCAGGATTCGGCGTGCTCGTACCGGTCCGTGCCCGCCTGATCGTGTGACGGGGCCGGGGGTTCGGCCCCGGGGCCGGGCAGCACGTCGACGTCGGCGGCGCCCATCCGCCGGTCGCAGACCGAGCAGCGCAGCTCGACATGACTGATCTCGCCGCAGGCGTGGTGGCGGTAGAGCACCGGCGGACCGGCCTCGCCCGCCGTCCACCGGTCGCCCCAGCGCACCATCACCAGGAGCAGGTCGCACAGCTCAAGGCCCTTGGCGGTGAGCGTGTACTCGTGGCGGGGCGGCCGGCTCGAGTACTCCCGCCGCTCCAGCACGCCGTTCTCGACCAGCCACTTGAGCCGTTCGGTGAGCACCTTGCGTGAGATGTCCAGGCTCTGCTGGATCTGGTCGAAGCGGTTGATGCCGACATAGATGTTCCGCAGGATCAGTGGCGACCACGGTTCCCCGATGACATCCAGCGTGCGGGCGATCGAGCAGGCCATGTCACCGAATCGGGTTCGCTGCATGAGAGCAGTCTAGGCGAGAGGGTTCCCTTAAGGAACGATCCCCTGTTAGCGTCTCCCTAGTAAGTTCCTTGAAGGAACCCACCGGAGGGAGCGCATCATGAATCACCCCCAGGTCGTCTCGGTCGAGGATTGGCAGGCCGCGCGGGAGGCGCTGCTGGTGAAGGAGAAGGAACACACCCGCGCGCTGGACGCGCTGGCCGCCGAGCGGCGCAGAATGCCGATGGTCCGGATCGGCGAGGAGGGGGACGGCGGCGGGTACGTGTTCGAGGGCCCGGACGGGCCGGTGAGCCTGGTCGACCTGTTCGACGGGCGGCGCCAGCTCATCGTCTACAGCTTCATGTGGCTGGGCGGAGACGCCTTCTGCTCGGGGTGTTCGATGTTCACCGACAACATCGGGCATCTGAGCCATCTCCACGCGCGCGACACCTCCCTGGTCCTGGTGTCCCGGGGTCCGCTGGCCGAGATCATCCCGTTCAGGGAGCGCATGGGCTGGACGATCCCGTGGTTCTCCTCGCTGGGCACCACCTTCAACGACGACATGGGAGCGGGCGACGGGTTCGCGCTGAACGTCTTCCTTCGCGACGGCGACACCGTCTACCGCACCTACTCCACCACGGGGCGGGGAGTCGAACGGCTCGGCAGCGGCTGGACCTTCCTCGACCTGACGCCTTTCGGCCGCCAGGAGACCTGGGAGGACTCCCCCGAGGGCCGGCCGCAGACCCGGCCCTACGCGTGGTGGCGCCTGCACGACGAGTACGACGAGTACGGGGCGTGAGCACCGCCCGACCGGCCATCGCCCGGCGAGGGGCGGGACCCCGAGGACCCCGAGGACCCCGAGGATGAGGAGACCCGTGATGACCGAGAGGACCCCTGTCGCCGAACTCCTGTTCGGCGAGGCCGACGCGACGCCGTTCAGCACGGACGAGGCGACGGTCGAACCGTGGGACGAGGCGCGGGCGTGCCTGGAGTCCGCGCCGAAGGCCTGGCTCTCGACGGTGCGGCCCGACGGCCGCGCGCACGCCGTGCCCGTGCTGCTGATCTGGTCCGGCGACGCGCCCTGGATCACCACCCGCCCGACGTCCCGCAAGGCCAGGAACCTGGCCGGCAACCCCCACTGCGTCATCACCGTCGCCGGCGAGACCCTCGACCTCGTGGTGGAGGGGAACGCCACCCGGGCACGGGACGAGGACGAGCTCCGGCGGGTGGCCGCCGCCTTCAGGGCGAAGTACGAGTGGGAGCTCGCGGTGCGCGACGGCTCCGTCCACGAGGACGGCCTTCCCGGCTCACCCGAGTACGGCTTCTACCGGGTCACGCCCACGCGTGCCTTCGGTTACGGCGCGGACGGCAGGACGGCGACACGCTGGCGGTTCGGGTGACCGGAACCGGCCGGCCTCACGCCCGCTCACGCCCGGCCCGCTCCCTGCCCGAGTAGTCCTTCGGCTCGATCGTGTCGTGCATGCGCACGCTCGTGCGCCGGAGACCGGCCAGGGCGCGGACCAGGCCGCGGGGCAGGCGGGCGAGCAGCCACGTACCCCGCAGGGTGGCCCACAGCTGGAACCGGCTGTCCGGCACGAGGGTCTTCGCCATCCTGCGGCCCAGCCCCCAGCTGTATCTCACGTAGTCGCCGAGCTCGCTCTCGTACGCGCGGAAGGCCCGCTCGTGGTCGCCACCGGCCGCCGCCAGCTCTCCGGCGAGGATGTAGGCGCCGACCACCGCGAGGCTGGTGCCGCCCCCGACCGCCGCGCCCGGCGAGTAGCCCGCGTCGCCGACCAGGCTGATCCGGCCGCGCGACCAGGAGTCCATCCGGATCTGGGTGATCGAGTCGAAATAGAAGGCGGAGCTCGCGTCCATCTCGTCGAGCAGTCTCGGCACCTCCCAGCCCGCCCCGGAGAACGCCTCCCGCAGCAGCCGCTTCTGGCGCGGGATGTCGCGGTGGTGGTAGTCCAGTTCCTCGCTGCGGAACAGGAGGATCGCCCGCGCCTCGTCCAGGTGCGCCGCGCTGTAGAACGCGGCCATCCTGCCCACGTCGCCGTACGCGAGCACCTCGGCGTCGAGGTCGCGGTGGTCGGGCAGGGAGAAGACCCCGAGGTAGGTGCCGACGAACTCGGCGAACCGCGACTCCTCGCCGAAGGTCAGGCCGCGCACGTTCGAGTGGACGCCGTCGGCACCGATCACCAGGTCGAACCTGCGGGGCGCGCCCGTCTCGAAGGTGACGTCGATCCCGCCGTCGTCCTCCCTGAGGGACGCGATCGAGTCGCCGAACACGTACTCCACACGGTCGCGGGTCGCTCCGTGGAGGATCTCGCTCAGGTCGTCGCGCATGATCTCGACGTGCCGGTCGGAGAACGCGGCGATCAGGCGGTCGACGTCCACGCGCACGGGCCGTTCGCTCCCCGCGCCGGTGAGGGTGATGCGCAGGGTGCCCGTCTCCCTCTCCTCGACCGCGGGGAGCAGGCCCATCCGCTCCACGATCTCCAGGGCCGGTTTGAACAGGTCGACCGCGTGCCCGCCCGTCCTGCGCGGCGCCGGTGCCCGCTCGACCACGGTGACCTCGAAGCCGTGGTGGTCCAGCCAGTACGCCAGGACCGGCCCGGCGACGCTGGCTCCGGAAACGAGGATTCGCATGCCCTTCCCTCCCGCTCACTTTTTTACTTAACGGAAGGTAAGTCATCCGAACGACCTCGCACAAGCACTTACCTATCGTTAAGTCAGTCACTTTCGCCGTGCCGGTACCCTTGGTCCGAGCACGAGGACGCCCGCGCGTACGGGAGGTCCGGCGCGAGGACAGGAGAGAACAACAGGTGGCGAGGCCGTCCGACACCAAGGCGCGCATCCAGGCGGTCGCGCGGGAACTGTTCGCCGAGAAGGGCGTGCAGCAGACGAGCCTGCGTGACATCGCCGACCGGCTCGGGATCACCAAACCCGCGCTCTACTACCACTTCACCTCGCGGGAGGACCTGCTCCGCAGCATCGTCCAACCGCTGATCGACGATGTCGACACCTTCCTGGCCGCCACCGAGGCGAACGCTCCGCAGAGCCCTCGCGATCTCCTCCAGAACTACTTCGACATCACCTTCCGGCACCGGGAGGTGACCGTGATGGTGGTGCGCGACCTGTCCACCCTGGCCCATCTCGACCTGGGGTCCCGCATGGGCCACTGGCGGCGGCGGCTCATCACCCTGCTGCTCGGTCCGGAGCCCGACCTGGCCGCCCGCGCCCGCGCGGTCGTGGCCATCGGCGGGCTCTCGGACTGCACCGTGGAGTTCGCCGACGTGCCGGCCGAGACGCTCGGCCCCCTGGCGGTGGCCGCCGCGCTGGCGGCGCTCGGGGCCGACCCGCCGGCGGCCGGGTGAGGCCCGCGTGAAGCGACCCCACCGGGCCGGGTGCCGGCGAAAAACGGATCCGCCGCCCCGGACACGTCGGCGATGACGAACAGGCACCACGGAAACGCACTCCGATGTGGCACACTTTCGACATCGCCACAGCGGCATCGATCGGTCACACCGCCCGCCCATTCCAACGGACGCTCCACGGGCTGATGCCCGCGGCCGCCGATCGGAGGTCCACATGGACCTGTCCACGCACGCCCACCCGGACTGGATGGTCTGCGACGTCGCAGGAAAGATCGACATCTTCACCGCCAACGCGCTCCGCGAGCACCTGCTGGCCGCGCTGGGCCGCCCGGGATACCGGCTCCTCCTCGACATGTCCATGGTCACCGCCATGGACGCCAGCGGGGTGGCCGTGCTGCTCTCCACCCTGCGCAGGGCCGTGCGGCACGGTGGCACGCTGCGGCTGATCGCGCCGGCGCCGGTGGTGCGCGGGCTGCTGAAGGTCAGCGGGCTGTCGGGGAGGTTCGCCGTCAGCGCCGATCTGGCCGGTGCGCGGATCGCGGAACCGCTGCCCGCCGGCGTCCGGTGAACCACCGCCCGCCCCCGCCGTTCCGGCCCTGGAGTCCTTCGCGCCGGAGCACGGGCCGGTTCCGGGCAAGCCTCGATTGATTTATTAGTAAAAAAAGCGAGGAAATATCATAAAAGCGTCAAACGAGTCTAAAGTTAGCTCATGGTGACTCACCGCACGGCGGTCGTACCGGTGGATTCCGGAACTTCCGGTAAGTGTCTCTGCGGCCATCCGGCCGACTACGTGATCGAAACGCGCTGGTTCTCCGGCAGGCACTCCCGCGACCCGGTCTGCGCCCCCCACGTCACCGAGGTCCTCCAGGGAATCGCGAAGCAGAACGCGCGCCGCGACGGAGGATGAACGCCCGGCGGGAACCGGCCGCGAGCTCGCCCGCGCGCCGGTGATCGGCGCCCCGGCCGGTGCCATCACCATGATCAACGCTATGACCCGCGGACGCTCCGGGTCACGGGCCCCCGTCCTCGCCACGGGTCCCGGCCGGACCCCGTAGTCACCGGTGGCGCCCTCCGGAAAACGCGTGAGAACATCGGCGCCGCCGTCGAGGGCGACGAATCCGGCGCCCTTTTCCACGTCGGGCCCCTTTACGACTTCACGACGCCTTTGGGCGAACACCTTTTCGCGTGAGCCGCCCCGGCCCTCCGTCCGCGCCTCTCCCGCTTCCCGTCCTTTTCGGCATGGCGAACGTACCGGGCATCGAACACGGCGGTACCGGGCACGGCGACCAGAACGGGAACGGCGTCCGGCCTCAGGGAGCCGGAGATTCGCGGATCTCGGCCAGGGAGATCCGCATGGCGTCGGCGGCACGCGTGAACCAGTCGGAGATGGCGGCCAGCTCGTCCGGGCCATAGCTCTCGAAGAGCTCGGTGAGCCGCCGGTAGGTGGGCTCGTACGCCGCCGCGATGCGGGCGGCCGAATCCCCTTCCGGGACGATCCGGACACGGCGCCGGTCGTGGGGGTCGGGAACGCGCCGGGCATAACCGGCGCTCTCCAGACGGTTGACCACCCCGGTGACGGCTCCCGTGGTGAGACCGGCCAGCTCGGCGAGGCGTCCCGCGGTGAGCGCCTCCTCCCCCGCGCCGAGGACGAAGCCCAGGCACGTCAGGTCCGTGACGTTGATGCCGAGGCGCTCGGCGAGCGTGTGCTGCCCGACCAGGCTCAACGCGATCAGCTGGTCCATGCGGGCCAGGACCTCCGGCGGCGAGGCGCCGGCTTCTGACTTGCGTTCCACCACAAAGTCTCCTTACTATCTAAGAAACTTAGCTCGTGAGATAAATGATACGGGCGGACTCAACCTAGCGCCTGCCACCCGGCGATCCGCCACGGCCCGCAGAGGGCGGCGCTCCAGACGGAGGAGACATCGTGGGGATAAGGAAAGACCTCGCGGAGCTGGCGGAGATCCACGAAGAGCACGACATGGGACACACCGTGGCGGGCTGGACCGGCTCGATCGTCTGCATCACCGGCTTCGCGATCTCCGGGGTGGCGATGGTGTCCGCCAGCGTCCTCTTCTTCTGGGTCGGTGCGGGGGTCGTGGCCCTGGGAGGCTCCCTGGGGTGGCTTCTCCACCGGATGGGATTCGGCAAGGAGATCGGACCACGGCCGGCGGCCGAACGCGGCATGCGCCGGCGCCCGGCATCGAGCGCACCGGGAGCGGTGGAACCGCCGGGAGGAGCCGCGGGATCCCGTACGGAACCTCGTCCGCCTGTCCTTTCGGCTCAGCCCGTGACGGCGGTCCCCGTCACCTCGGGCACGCGATCCGGCATCTGATCCGGCCACCCCGCACGATCCGGCCCCGGTGTCACCGGAGCGCGCAGGCCGGCCCCTCGACCGGGGGGCCGGCCTGCCGGTTTTCCGGCCCGTTCCGGCTCGCTCCGGACCGGCCCGTTCCGGTCCGGCCGAGCCTGCGCGATGTGGTCGTTCGCACGGTCCGGCCGAGCCCGCGCGGTGAGGCCGTTCGCGCGGCCCGGCCGAGCCCGCGCGGTGAGGCCGTCCTTCCGAAACGAAGGACCGATGGCCAGGGGCTTCGAGTGGGTGGTCCTCCCCCGCCATCCGCCAGATAGGACGAAATCTCGCAAGTACACTGTAATTGCCCCCATTGGGGCGACCAGAACTGCATACCTGGTAAGACGGAGGGAACGCCCGCCCTGTGAACTGCGGGTCTAAGGAGTCTTTCCATGCCACCCGAAGGTGTGAACACGCTCTCGATATCGGCCGATGCGCGCGGAAGCGCCATCGTGGTCCGGGCGATCGGCGAGCTCGACTACGACTATGCACCGACCTTCCGGAGAGAGATCGTCCGGGCCCTGAGCCTGAGCACCGGCAACTCGCCGTCCGAGCTCCCGGCTTCTCCGGCGCTCGACTCGCGGTCCGAGATCCCCGCTCCTCCGTCACTCGGTTCGCCGTCCGCGTTCCCGACGCTTCCGACGGCGTTCTCCGGCGTGTCACCGCTTCTCCCGGAGACGCCGTTCCGCTCTGAGACGCCGTTCCTCTCGGAAGTCCCGCTGACCTCGGGAGCTCCGCTCCCCTCGGATCCGCCGTCACCGCTGTCGCCCGAGCCCCCTTCCCCGTTCTTCCCCGGGAGCCCGCCTCCCCCCTCCCCGGGAAGCCCGCCACCACTCTTCCCCGACGGCCCCTCTCCCCTCTCCCCGGACAGACCGCCACCGGACGGGCCGCCGTCGGACGGGGTGCCGTCGGACGGGGTGGCATCGCTCTCCACGATGGCCTCGCTCTCTCCCCCACCACAGGTCCTCGCCTCCTTCGAGACGTCTCCGGAGGCCTTCGAGACGTCTCCGGACACGCGGGCCCAGGCCGGGCCGCGGCTCATCCTCGACCTGGCGGGGCTCACCTTCTGCGACTCCACCGGCCTCGCGGAACTGCTGTGGCTCCTGCGCAGGAGCCAGGAGACCCGGACCCGCCTGGTGCTGGCCGGGGTGAGCCGGACGCTGCGCCACATGATGGCCACCACCGGTCTCCTGGCCTACTTCACGATGGCCGCCTCCGTGGAGGAGGCCCTGCTGGATGAGGAGTCCAGGGCGGCGGAGGGACACTGACGCGCGGGCGGACGACGGTTCCGTCCTCCGGCGCGCAGCGGACCTCGGCATCCGGGAGAGACGCGTTCAGGGAAGACTCGCCGGCGGGAGAGGCCGCGCAGAACTCTGAGACGTATGTCGTTAAAACGCACTCATTCGCCTGACAAGTGGGTCAATATCTTCTTACGGGAAAATCCACTATCCGGCGAAAGTGGGGTCCCGATGCGGAAGATGTCACCGCGGATGACCGCGGCAGCACTACCCGAGACCCTGGACGGGCTGCCCGTCGCACCCGGGGAATTCCTCGCCCTCGTCTCCGTGGACTTCACAGGGACGTACCAGGTCTATCTTGCGGCCAAGGACGAGCGCATCAAGATGACCCGGCTGTCCATGAGCCTGCTCGCCGCCCCGTTCGCCGCGGCGGTCGCGCTGGCCAGCGCGAAGGTGGTCAGCCCGGAGACGCTGACCACCTGGCTCACCGTGCCCTGGCACCTGTTCGCGATGGTCGCCGCGTTCGGGCTGCTCAGCGTGCTGCCCTTCCTGCGGCTGATCGAGGCCGTCAACGCTCACATGAGGACCGCGCGGGCGCTCAACAACTTCCGCCTGCTCTACGCGGTCCACCTCAAGGACCAGTTCTCGGCCCTCGGCTGGACTCCCAACCTGCCGGTGGATCCCCGGTATCCGGAGACGTACGCGCCGATGGCCTGGCCGGGGATCAACGTGATGATGCTGGCCCTGGTCAACAGTTCCTACATCGCGGTAGGCGTGCTCGGGATGATCGGGGCGGCGCCGACCACGGCGCTGCTCCTGGTGATCATCGGCCTGCTCGCGCTGGTCCACTATTTCGTCTACTACGTTCGCGCCAATGTTTCCCGGCAACGCCGGCTCCCACACAATCCCTTCCATTTCCCCAACGTGGAGACCTGAATGTCCGACCTCCTCAGATTCGCGTCTTGTGGGGAGACGTGGATCTGGCTGATGCGACACGTGACACACAACGGCGGGCCCGCCCTGGACGACCGCGGCCCGATCATCGAGGCTCCGGCGGTGCTGTTCGAGGTCACCGGCCTGGCCTGGGACGATCCGGTGCTGAAATGCTACGGCGACGCCGGGAAGATCCCGCTGTACTCCAGCAAGTTCAGCGAGCGGTCGGTCGTCCCGCCGTTCAAGTACAGCTACGGAGGGCGGCTCCGCCAGTTCCTCGGTGTCGACCAGCTCGGCTGGATCACCGACGTGCTGCGCGCCAAGCCGTACACCAAGAGCGGCTGGATCTCGCTCACCGCTCCCGGCGAGCCTTTCGACGCGGTGCCGTGCCTGACCAGCCTGGCCTTCAGGCTTCGTGCCGGGCGGCTGGTCATGACCGCCGCCTTCCGGTCGCAGAACGTGTTCACCTCCTACCTGAACTACGTACCGCTGCGCGGCATCCAGAGCGAGGTCGCGGACGGTCTCATGGTGGGCTGCGGGTCGATGAGGGTGTTCGTCGACGTGCCTCACATCTACACCGCGGACGAGGCGACGGTCGGGAAGATCCTCCAGCTGTCGGAGCGCGACGGGCCCGGCGCGGGAGTCCCCGTGCCGGACCCTGATCATCGGCCCTGTCCCATCTCCTGACCCGGCGGACCGGCGGCGCGGTGACCGGCGATGACCGGTCAGCGCGTCAGGGGGAGATCCTCGCCCCGGCCTCGGCGAGCATTCCGGCCAGCTCGGGGTGCCCGCCGAGCACGGCCAGCTCGTAGGGCGTACGGCCCTGGAAGATCGGATGGCCGGTGCCGGGGCCGTCGAGGCCCGCGCCGTGCTCGATCAGGAGCCTCAGGCGCCGGGGCCGCCGCCTGATGACCGAGGCGAGCACCTCGTCCTGGAGCATCTGCTCCGGTGTCGCGTGCGTGGGACCGAGGCGCCGGTGCCACGGCCCGCCGTCCCCCCGGCCGAGACCGTACTCGAAGAGCAGCTCCAGATGCTCGGTGTCGTCGGAGCCGAACCCGCAGAGCCCCCGGTTGTAGAGGGTCTGGCTGTCGTTGGGATCGGCGCCCGCCTCCAGCAGGAGCCTGGCCAGCTCGGCGGAGCGCGGGTGCGGCGGCTCGCCGCGCTCGCCACCGCCGAAGGCCCCGGTGAGCGCGGTGAACGGCGAGGTCAGCCCCTCCCACAGGTATCCCGCGTCCGGGTCGGCACCGTGTCGCAGCAGCAGCCGGGCGGTCTCCGGCGCGTCGCCGCCCTCGACCCGCGAGTACGCCAGGTAGAGCAACGGCTCCCACCGGTACGGCCCGCCCTCGGCCCTCGCCTGGGCCGGGTCGGCCGCCAGCGTCGCGGCCATCGCCTCCACCTGACCGGTCGCGGCCATGGTGTGGACGCTCGCGACCGCGAGTCCCGGGTCCAGGGTCAGCGCCCGCGCCGCCTCGCGACGGCGCGACGGGTCGTCGTTCCCGTACGGCAGGCAGGCCAGCCGGAGGAACTCCGCGACCGGGTCCGCGCTCCGGGGTACCAGGTGGGGTGAGCGGGAGTGCCGGGCGAGGACGTCGAGGTGGGCACGGAGCCGGGGCCAGCTCGCGAAGCCGTACGCCCTCGCGACCGTCAGCTGGGCGTCGGCCAGCGTGAACCCCTCCGGCGGGCGCGGGTCTCCCCCGACCGGCGGCGACGCGGGCCGCGCGGGAAGACCGGGGAGCGGGCGGGGGTGGAACTCGGCGACCAGCTCCAGCGCGGCGGTGTCGGCGGCGCGAACCGCCCTCTTGAGGCGCTTGGCCTGATTTCTCAGGTGTTCGAGGCTGGGGTTGTCGGGAAGACGGCGAACAGGCACGGAGGCCTCCCTTTCGTCACGCCCGACGTCCGCGTGATCGGGCCGAAAAGGAGGTCGGCCGATGAGCAGTGTGGTGCTCAGGTGGGCTCTGCCCTTCCCGCGGACCGGGTGCGCCCTGCCGCGCGGACTCCACCATAACGCCCGCGCCGCGGGGGCGCCCCTCACCTGAAGCGGCGCAACCGCAGGCTGTTGCTGACCACGAACACCGAGGAGAGCGCCATCGCGCCGCCGGCGATCATCGGGGTGAGCAGCCCGAACGCGGCCAGCGGGATGGCGGCGACGTTGTAGGCGAAGGCCCAGAAAAGGTTGCCCCTGATGGTGCGCAGCGTGCGGCGGGACAGCCTGATCGCTTCGGCGGCCACCCGCAGGTCGCCCCGGACCAGGGTGAGGTCGGAGGCCTCGATCGCGACGTCGGTGCCGGTGCCCATCGCCATGCCGAGGTCGGCCTGGGCCAGAGCGGCGGCGTCGTTGACCCCGTCGCCGATCATGGCCACGGTACGGCCCTCGGACTGGAGCCGCTTGACGACCTCCACCTTGTCGGCGGGCAGCACGTCGGCGATCACGTCCTCGATGCCGACGGCCTCGGCGACCGTGCGGGCCACCGTCTCGTTGTCGCCGGTCAGCAGGATCGGGCGCAGGCCGAGCGCGCGCAGCGCGGCGACCGCCTCGGCCGAGGTGGGCTTGATCGCGTCGGCGACGGTGAGCACCGCGCGGGCCTTCCCGTCCCAGCCGACCGCGACGGCCGTCTCCCCGCGCGCCTGTGCCCGCTCCAGCTCCTCCTCCAGCTCGGGCGGCAGGTGCTGCGACCGGTCGGCGAGCAGCCGGGGCCGCCCGACGAGCACGGCGTGCCCGTCGACGACGCCCCGGACACCGAGTCCCTCGACGTTCGCGAAGTCCTCGACCGGGGCGGTGGAGTCCGCCGCGCGGGCGACGGCGCGGGCGACGGGGTGCTCGGAGGCGCCCTCCAGCGCCCCGGCCAGCCGGAGCACTTCCTCGCGCTCCTCACCGGCGGCGGGGAAGACGTCCCTGAGGGTCATCGTGCCCGACGTCACGGTGCCGGTCTTGTCCAGGACGACGGTGTCGATGCCGTGGGTCGACTCCAGCGCCTCCGGCCCCTTGATCAGGATGCCCAGCTGGGCGCCCCGGCCGGTGCCGACCATCAGCGCGGTCGGCGTGGCGAGGCCCAGGGCGCAGGGGCAGGCGATGATCAGTACCGCCACGGCGGCGGTGAAGGCCGCGGCGGCGCCGGAACCGGTGCCGAGCCAGAAGCCGAGGGTGGCCACGGACAGCGCGATCACGATCGGCACGAACACCGCGGAGATCCGGTCGGCCAGCCGCTGCACGGCGGCCTTGCCGTTCTGCGCGTCCTCCACCAGCCTGGCCATCTGGGCGAGTTGGGTGTCCGAGCCGACCCGGGTGGCCCTCACCACGAGGCGCCCCCCGGCGTTCACGGTGGCGCCGGCCACCGCGTCGCCCGGCCGCACCTCGACGGGGACCGACTCGCCGGTCAGCATGGACGCGTCCACGGCCGAGGATCCCTCCTCGACCACGCCGTCCGTCGCGATCTTCTCCCCCGGCCGTACGACGAAGAGGTCGCCCGCCGTGAGCCTGCCGACCGGAACGACCTCCCCGGAGGCCAGCGTGACGTCCTTGGCGCCCATCGACAGCAGCGCGCGGAGCGCGGCACCGGCGCGCCGCTTGGAGCGGGCCTCGAAGTAGCGGCCCGCGAGGATGAAGGTGACCACCCCGGCGGCGGCCTCGAAGTAGATGTTCCCCGAACCGTCACCCCCGGACAGGGTGAACTCGAAGCCGTGCCGCATGCCCGGCATGCCCGCCGTGCCGAAGAACAGGGCCCAGAGCGACCAGGAGAAGGCGGCGATCGTCCCCAGCGAGACCAGCGTGTCCATGGTCGCGGCGCCGTGCCGCAGGTTGGTCCAGGCCGCTCGGTGGAAGGGCCACCCGCCGTAGACCACGACGGGACCGGCCAGGGCGAGGGAGAGCCACTGCCAGTGGTCGAACTGCAGCGCCGGGATCATCGCCATCGCGACGACCGGCACCGACAGCACGGCCGAGGTGATCAGGCGCTGCCTGAGGGGAACGAGCCCGCGCTCTCCCTCCTCCCCCTCCTCCTCGTCCGTCCCGTCCCGCTCGGCGGACACCGGCGGGGCGGGCGGCTCGGCGGTGTATCCGGCCTTCTCCACCTCCGCGACCAGATCGTCGGGGGTGACGCCGGCGGGGTAGGTGATCTTCGCCTTCTCGGTGGCGTAGTTGACGGTCGCGGTCACGCCGTCCAGCTTGTTGAGCTTGCGCTCGATGCGGGCCGCGCAGGAGGCACAGGTCATGCCGCCGATGGCGAGCTCGATCCCGCCGTGGACGGGCGCCTCGCCGGTGGTCGTGGTCGTGGACGTCACGGCATCTCCTCGTACCTTCTCCGTCGTCGTGTGCGGCCCGGCATCGGCCGGCGGGTCAGGACCGGGAACCTCGCCGCCGCCAGGGAACGGGCCCGTCCCTCGACCCGGCACGGGCCGTCGCCCCCGCGGTGGGTGTGTCCAGGCACGTGTCTCTCCTCGCTATCAGAACGCCTAACCCCTACGGGGTATTTCACGGCTGGTGGCTGTGCCCGTGGCCGTCTCCGGACGATGCCGTGGCCCCGCCCCCCTCGGGGTCCGGGCTCGTGGCGGCGGTGAACACGGCGGTACGCACGGTCCCGGCGTGCTTGAAGTCCAGGTAGAGCCCGTAGGTTCCCGCGCTCGGCACCTCGGCGTAGAAGGTGATGTCCGGGCCGGGCGCGCTGCGCCCGTCACCGGGCGCGCCGTCGGGGTGCACGTGCAGGTAGGCCAGGTCGCCGTCGCGCAGCGCGACCAGGTGCCCGTACGCGGCCAGGTAGGGCTGCAGGTCGGTGACCGGCTCGCCGTCCTTGGCGATCGAGAGCGTGAGCATGCTCGTACGGCCGGGGATGAGATCACCCTTGAGGGTGACGGTGTAGTCGCCCACCTTGGCGGTCCCGGCCGGGACGGCGGGCGGCTCGGGCCGGTAGTCTCCGGCCACCGACAGGTCCATGCCGAGCGTCAGGGGCTGCGCCCCCTCGGGGGCGAAGTCGGCGAACGCGCGGTACTCCCCGGCGTCGGGGAGTTCGAGCGGGACCGACCAGACCCCGCCGCCCAGCTGGGTGGGATGCAGGTGCTGGAAGCCCGTCAGGTCGCGGCGGACCACGATGAAGTGCAGCTTCTTGTCGTGCTGGGTGGTGAACCCGGTGACGGGCGAGCCGTCGGGGCCGATCACCGTGAAGCGGAAGTCGGTCCGCTTGCCCGCCTTGACCTCGTCGGTCTCCGGCATGAGCATGTATCCGCCCTGGGAGACCTGGAGCCCCGCGGGAACGGTCGGCGCCTTCGCGGCCGCCGTCTCCCGCCCCGCCCCCTGCCCGGTCTCCTGGTGGGCGCCGTGGTCCGCACCCGCCCCGGCGTCCTGACCCGCGCCCCGCTCGGTGCCGGTGCCGGGAGATCTCTCGGCCGCCGCGCTTCCCACCGGACCGGCCAGCCGGCCCGCCCCCAGGGCTCCGCCGAACAGCACGGCCAGCCCCAGCGCGTACGCACCCACCTTGATCGCGCCGTTCATCTCGACCATCCCTTCTCAATACCCATAGGGGGTATCCGTTCGCTCGACCACAGTGCCACACCACCACCTTTCCAGCAACCCCAGGGGGGTATATCTGACGCCGGTCTCCAGATCACAGGATGGCCGATATGCACGTCCGTGACGGGACCTATGGGAAATCAGGGACGGGTGCCGGCCTCTCACCACCGGGCCCGCAAAGGACCGCAAGAGGCCGCGAAGGGCCCTGAAGAGCCGCGAAAGGCCGCAAAGAGTCGCAAAAGGCCGCGAAACCAGGCGAAACCCAGCTGGCCGGTGGGGCCAGCGCCCGCCGGGACGGTCAGGACGGCAGGCGCCGGACCCGTTCCGAGGACGGGTCGTAGAGGGGTTCCGCGGTGACGACGGCGCCCGCCCAGGTGCCGGTGACGCCGACCTCCACGCGGTCGCCGGGGGCGGTGTCCCCGGGCAGGTAGGCGTAGGCGATCGAGCGGTCGACACGGTGGCCGTACCCGCCGCTGGTCACCCGCGAGGCGGGCAGGCCGCCGGCGCGGACCGGCTCCCCGCCGAGGCAGACCTGGCGGGGGTCGTCCAGGACCAGGCAGAACAGACGCCGTGCCGGCGCTCCGGCACCCGCGCCGGCCTCCAGGGCGGCGCGGCCGAGGAAGTCCTTGTCGCGGGCGACCGCGAAGCCCAGGCCGGCCTCGTGGGGGGTGGTCTCCGGGGTGATGTCCATGCCCCAGACGCGGTACCCCTTCTCCAGGCGCATCGAGTCGATCGCACGGTACCCGGCCGGGCGCATGCCGTGCGGCGTTCCCGCCTCCGTGAGCGTGTCCCACAGCGTCAGCCCGTACTCCGACGGGCAGTACAGCTCCCAGCCGAACTCGCCGACGAACGTCACCCGCTGGGCCAGTACCGGGACGTTCCCGACGCTGATCTCCCTGGCCTTCATGTAGCCGAAGGTGAGGTCGTCGCCGGAGACGGAACCGAGGATGTCGAGCGCCCTGGGACCCCACAGGCAGTAGCAGGCGTGCGCCGAGGTGACGTCGCGGACGTCGAGGCCCCGGCCGCGCAGCCAGGCGGCGTCGTGGACGCCGAAGGCGGTGCCGGTGACCAGGCGGAAGCGGTCCTCCGCCAGGCGGGTGACGGTCAGGTCGGCCTCGATGCCGCCGCGCTCGTTGAGGAGCTGGGTGTAGACGATCGAGCCCACCGGCCGGTCGAGCCGCCCGGCGCACGCCCGCTGCAGCCCCTCCAGGGCCCCGGGCCCCGACACCTCCAGCTTGGAGAACGAGGTCTGGTCGAAGAGACCGGCGGCGTCGCGGGTGGCCAGGCACTCCTCGCGCACGGCGGGCGACCAGATCCGGCCCGCCCAGCCGTCCGGGCGGGGGCTCCGGTCGTCCGGGGGAAGATCACGGCCGGGCTCGTACCAGTTGACCCGTTCCCAGCCGGACTTCTCGCCGAACGACGCTCCCAGCTCCACGTGCCGCACCCAGGCCGGGGAGCGGCGGAGCGGCCGGGCGGCGGTGCGCTCCTCGCCGGGGTAGACGATGTCGTAGTACTTCGAGTACGAGTCGAGGGCCTTGGCCCGGGTCCACGACGCGGAACGGGCATGGGCCCCGAAGCGCCGCAGATCCATGCCGAACATGTCGTACTCGGGCGAGCCATCCACGATCCACTCGGCCATGACCTTGCCCACGCCCCCGGCCGCGGCCAGGCCGTGGACGCAGAAGCCGGCCGCCGCCCACAGCCCGCGGACCGGGGTCTCGCCGAGGAGGAACTCGCCGTCGGGGGTGAACGCCTCGGGGCCGTGCACGACCTTCGTGATCTCGGTACGGCCCAGCTCGGGAACCCGTCGCACCGCCGATTCCCACGATTCCCGAAATTTCGGCATATCTGGGGGAAAGACGGTTCGCGGCTCGTCCAATGGAGCAACCGTGTCCCAGATTTCTGGATCGCGAATATATCCGCCCACCAGAATCCCGCCGTTTTCTTCCCGGAAATAGACAATGTTGTCCGGATCCCGCACCGTGGGCATGGACGACGGGACCCCGAATGATTCGGTGGTGACATATTGATGCTTGATTGGCACGACCGGAATATCGACACCGGCCAGCCGTCCGACCCGCCCGCTGGCCGCCCCCGCCGCGACGACCACGGTCTCCGCCTGGACCGACCACTCCTCGAAGCCGTCGGAGCCCCCGGCCCCCGACGCGAGCCGTACCCCGGTGATCGCGCCTCCCGCCACGTCGAGTCCCGTCACGCGGGTCCCGGTGTGAATCCGCACGCCCAGCTTCCGCGCCCCGGCCGCCAGCGCCCTGGCCAGCAGCGCCGGGTCCAGCCAGCCGTCCCCGGGCAACCAGAGCGCGGCCCGCACGTCGTCGGCGTGCAGCAGCGGGAGCATCTCCTTGGCCTCGGCGCCGGAGACGACCTCAAGGCCCAGGCCGTAGGTCTCCCCGGCCCCGGCCAGCCGCAGCGACTCCTCCACCCGCTCGGGCGTGGTCGCCAGGCGGAGGCCGCCCACCCCGCGCCATCCCGGGTCCAGCCCGGTGAGCTCGGCCAGCTCGGGGTAGAGGCCGGCCGAATACATGATCATCTTGGTCTGGGTGACCGTGGAGCGGAGCTGGCCCACGAATCCGGCCGAGTGCCAGGTGGTCCCCTCGGTGAGTTCGTGCTGCTCGACGAGGATCACCTCGGTCCAGCCGAGCCTCGCCAGGTGGTAGGCGACGCTGCAACCGGCCACCCCGCCGCCGATCACGACGGCCCGCGCGGAACTGGGAAGTTTCAAGGCGCGCAACCCCTCTGTAACACCTAGTCCACAGAATTGGATCAATGGTATGAAGGTAGGCCAAAGGAGGGCGGCATGCCAGATCCTCTAGCGGACGTCCGTAAATGGGCTGACCAGCCCGTGACCGAGACTCTGATCAAGGGTGGTCTCAGCCACCGGATCTCCCGGCTCACCACGGCCGACGGGCAGCGATGGCTGCTGCGCGTGCTGGATCCCCGGGTCTCGGAGGCCGGCCTGGGCATACCGCTCGACCAGGAGATCGCCAACACGCTCCACGCGGCGGACGCGGGAGTCGGCCCCAGGGTGCTGCACCGGCTGCCGGGCGCGCTGGTCCTGGAGTATCTCGACGGCGCCACCCTGGACGCCCACGCCGTACGGACGATTCCGGGCCCCATCGCGGCGGCCTGCCGCCGGCTGCACGCCGGACCCAGGTTCGTCAACGACTTCTCCATCTTCCGCAAGCTCGACGAGTTCCTCGCCCTCTGCCGTACCCACGAACTGAGCACACCCGACGGCTACGAGGACCGTCTTCCCACGGCGGCGGAGATCGAACGGGCGCTGGCCGCCGATCCGCTGCCCACGGTGCCGTGCCACAACGACCTGCTGCCGGAGAACTTCATCCGCTGCGGCGCCGAGGTCAGGATCGTCGACTACCAGCTCTCCGGGAACAACGACCCGGCCTTCGAGCTGGGCGACATCGCGGCCGAGGCGGACTACGACCCCGATCTGACCGCCCGGCTGGCCCGCGCCTACTTCGGCACCGACGACCGGCGCCTCACCTCCAGGGTCCGGCTCAACCTGATCATGTCCAACCTGACCTGGACGCTCTGGTTCGCCGTGCACCACGGGCTGCTCAAGGAGCAGGCGGCCGACGCCGACTTCGACTACGAGGCGGAGGCGGCCGACAAGTTCTCGCAAGCCGTACGGGACCTGGACGACCCCGGGTTCGGACGGCTCGTCGACGACGTCCGGGGCGCGAGCGCCGGATCTCCCCACCCCCCGCACCACCACGCAAGGAGGCTTGAGTGACCAAGCCAACATCGGTCGGCTCCGTCGACGAGGACGCGAAGCGCCTCGCGGAACTCGGTTACAAGCAGGAGCTCTCCAGAACCTGGAGCGGCTTCTCCAACTTCGCCATCTCCTTCTCGATCATCTCCATCCTGGCCGGCTGCTTCACCACGTTCGGCCAGGCCTGGAACAACGGTGGCCCCGTCGCCATCGCGTGGGGGTGGCCGCTGATCTCGATCTTCATTCTGATCATCGGGCTGTGCATGTCGGAACTGGTCTCGGCCTATCCGACCGCCGGCGGCATCTACTGGTGGGCCGCGAAGATGGGCAAGCCGATCCACGGCTGGTTCACCGGGTGGTTCAACCTCATCGGCCTGATCGCCGTGACGGCCTCGGTCGACTACGGCTGCGCCACCTTCCTGAACATCACCCTCAGCCGGTTCTTCGCCGGCTGGGACCCCAGCCTGACCAACGCGTTCATCCTGTTCGCGGTCATCCTCGTGCTGCACGCCCTGATCAACATCTTCAGCCACCGGCTGATCTCGACGCTGCAGAACGTCTCGGTGTGGTGGCACGTGTTCGGCGCGGCGGTGGTCGTGCTGATCCTGGTCTTCGGCCCCGACTCGCACCAGTCGATGTCGTTCGTCTTCACCGAGACGATCAACAACTCCGGCTTCTCCGACTCGTCGTACTGGTTCTACGTGCTGCCGCTCGGCTTCCTGCTGACCCAGTACACGATCACCGGGTTCGACGCGTGCGCGCACGTGTCGGAGGAGACCCAGGGCGCCTCCACCGCCGCCGCCAGGGGACTGTGGCAGTCGATCTTCTACTCGGCGATCGGCGGCTGGATCCTGCTGCTCGCCTTCCTGTTCGCGGCCACCGACGTGGACGCGGTCAACGAGGCGGGCGGCTTCGTCGGCGCCATCTTCGACAGCGCGCTCCCCGGCAACCTGGCCACGGCGATCTTCGCGATCTCCACCATCGGCCAGTTCTTCTGCGGGATGAGCTGCGTGACCTCGATGTCCCGGATGACCTACGCCTTCTCCCGGGACGGCGCCATCCCCGGCTGGCGCCTGTGGTCGAGGGTGGACGCCAACCGGACCCCCGTCAACGCGATCGTCTTCGGCTGCGCGTCCGCGCTGATCCTCACCCTGCCCGCGTTGTACGAGGCCCCCGGCGGCCTGCCGCTGGCCTTCTACGCGGTCGTGTCGGTGGCGGTCATCGGCCTCTACATCGCCTTCGCGATCCCGATCTGGCTCCGGCTGCGGATGGGCGACCGGTTCCAGCCGGGGCCCTGGACGCTGGGGCCGAAGTACAAGGTCATGTGCTGGATCGCCATCGTCGAGATCTTCATCGTCTCGATCTACTTCATCATGCCGCTGGTCCCGGCCGCCGTGCCGTTCAGCGACGACTTCACCTGGACCGCGGTCAACTACGCGCCGATCGTGGTCGGCGTGATGGTGCTGGCCGTGGGCCTGTGGTGGACGCTGTCGGCCAGGCACTGGTTCACCGGCCCGCGCCGCACGATCGACATGGCCGAGGCGTTCGACCCGACCGGCACGGCCGCCGACACGGCCGGCAAGGAGCCGATCGGCTGACCTAGGTCCCGAGATCCCAGAGGGCCCCCGAGAGCACGAGGTGACCGGCCCGCTCCCCGAGACCGGGCCGGTCAGCTCGCCTCGAAGGCCTCCGCCACCGCCGCGCGGACCCGGTCCATGGCCGCGGCGGCGGGGGCCTCCCGCCCCATGGAGGTCATGTCGACGTCGGGCATGCCACAGGCCACCGCCCAGCCCCACGGGGTCAGGTCGCCGTCGACGTTGAGGGCGAACCCGTGACTGGTGACGCCGCGGCTCTGCCGCATGCCGATCGAGACGATCTTGCGTCCCGTCTCGGCCGTCCACACACCGGTCAGCAGCTCCGAGCCCGGCGGGGTGTCGCGGCGCTCGGCCGGGACGCCCAGCGCGCCGAGCGCGCCGACGAGCCTCAGCTCGACCTCGCGGACGTAGTCGACGATCCCCTCGTCCTCATCGAGCTTGACGACCAGGTAGCCGACCAGCTGGCCGGGACCGTGGTAGGTGAGCTGCCCGCCACGACCCGTGCTCACGACCGGGATGCCGTGAGCGGGGTCGGGCAGGTGCTGCTCAGGGGTTCGCCTGCCCACGGTGTACACCTGCGGGTGGCTGAGCAGCCAGAGCGTGTCGGGGCGCTCGTCGCGCTGCCGCTGACCGACCAGGTCGGTCATCCGCTCCATCGCCTTCTCGTAGTCGACCAGGTCGTCCTGGACCAGGGACAGTGGGCGTCGCCTCATGCCCCCAGCTTATTTTCAGTAGCGGACTGCCGGCGCCTTGGGGACGAAGATCCACATGAGCACGTAGGCGACCCACAGAGGTCCCGGGATGAGCGAGAGCAGCAGCCAGAACACCCGGACAAGGGTGGGCGGCATGTTGAGGGTCTCCGCGATCCCGCCGCAGACTCCGGCGATTATCTTGTGGTTTCTCGAACGGTGCACGATACCTCTCCCCGAATCGGTGTTCTTCGTCTCTTCAAACGAACGACCGGAACTCACCCGTTCCCGAGACATCCCTGAGAAAACCCTGTCAGGGTCGGCTTGATAACTTTTCGTGCACCTGAGCGTCAGCGCATCTAGGCGAAACCAGCTGATCACGGTACGTTCCGCCATGTACGTAATAGGGGATCCCCCTCCGTTCCACCCCGAGGAGCGCTATGCGCCTGAGGTTACGACGCAGCATGGTCCAGGCCGCCACCCTGGTCACGGCCATCGCTCTCCCCCTCGCCTTCACCGTCCCGGCGAGCGCGACCATCGCGACCACGTCCCCCGGCGTCACCGACGTCCTCGCCAACGTGTTCGCGACGCAGATCAAGGGCGGCAACGTCAAGAAGCACCTGGACAAGTTCCAGGAGATCGCGACCGCCAACGGCGGCAACCGCGCCGCGGGCACGCCCGGTTACGACGCCTCCCTCGCCTACGTGCAGGACAAGCTGCGCAAGGCCGGGTACAAGACCTCCACGACCGACGTCGAGTTCCCGCTGGGCTGGGAGGAGGCGAGCCCCTCCGTCCTGCAGCAGACGGCCCCCGAGGCGAAGACCTACGCCAACCCGGCCGACTTCGTGACCGTGGTCTCCTCCAGCGGAGGCGACGTCACCGCGCAGGTACAGGTCGTCGACGCCGTCATCCCGCCGGCGCCGACCCCGAACACCTCGACGGCGGGTTGTGAGACCTCTGACTTCGCCGGGTTCGTCCCCGGCCGGATCGCGCTGATCCAGCGCGGCACCTGCCCGTTCGTCGACAAGGCCACCAACGCCAAGGCGGCCGGCGCGGCCGGTGTGATCTTCTTCAACGAGGGCCAGCCCGGCCGTACCGACCCGCTCGTCTTCGACATCATCGAGTGGCGCTTCGGCTTCCCCATCGTGATGGCGAGCACGGCCGTCGGCCTTGACCTGGCCGACAGCCCGAACACCACCGTCCGCCTGAAGGTCGACGCCGAGACCACGGTCGGCCGCACCAAGAACCTGATCGCCGACACCCGCTGGGGCAAGTCCGGCGAGATCGTCGCGGTCGGCGCCCACCTGGACAGCGTGCCCGAGGGCGCCGGCATCAACGACAACGGCTCCGGCAGCGCCGCCGTCCTGGAGACCGCGCTGAAGCTGGCCCACGTGCCGACCAAGTACAAGGTGCGCTTCGCCTGGTGGGGCGCCGAGGAGCTGGGCCTGCTCGGCTCCGACCAGTACGTCGCGGGCCTGTCGCAGGCCGAGAAGGACAAGATCAGGCTCTACCTGAACTTCGACATGATCGCCTCGCCGAACGACGGCACCTTCCTGTACGACGGTGACGACTCCGACGCCGAGGGCGCCCCCGCGGGCCCGGCCGGATCGCCGGAGATCGAGAAGCGCCTCGAGGCGTTCTACGCCAAGCGCAACCTGCCGTTCGAGGGCACCGACTTCACCGGCCGCTCCGACTACGGCGCGTTCATCGCCAACGGCATCCCGGCCGGCGGCATCTTCACCGGCGCCGAGGGCATCAAGACGCCCGAGCAGGCCGCCAAGTTCGGCGGGACCGCGGGCATCGCCTACGACCCCTGCTACCACTCCGCCTGCGACGGCATCGACAACATCAACGCCGCCGCGCTCGAGCGCAACTCCAAGGCCGTGGGCTACGCCACCGCGTACTTCGCCTACGACCTGACCGGCATTCCCGACCGCAACGCCGCGGTGGCCAAGTCCGCGGCGAGGACCGCGGCGGCACACGAGGGCGCCGCCCGCTAGGGACCGCTCCGCAAGCGCACCACCACGCTGTACGGCGCGCACCCGCCACGGGTGCGCGCCGCTCGGGGGACCCACACACCCTCAAACCCGAGGAGCATGATGCGCAGTCTGTGGACCATGGGCATGGCGGCGATCCTGGCCATCCCGTTGGCGTTCACCGCACCGTCGGCGTCGGCCGCCGTCCCACCGGACATCTCGCTGACCGCCCTGAAGGCACACCTCACCCAGCTCCAGTCCATCGCCACCGCCAACGGCGGCAACCGCGCCCACGGCCGCCCCGGCTACCTGGCCTCGGCCAACTACATCAGGGGCCTGCTGGACGGGGCGGGATTCACCACCTCCCTGCAGTCGTTCACCTACAACGGCGCGACCGGCTACAACGTCATCGCCGACTGGCCGGGCGGCGACCCGAACGACATCCTGATGGTCGGCGCCCACCTCGACAGCGTGACCGCCGGACCGGGCATCAACGACAACGGCTCCGGCAGCGCCGCCATCCTGGAGACCGCCCTGGAGGTCTCCCGCCAGTCGCTGGCACCCACCAAGCACCTCCGCTTCGCCTGGTGGGGCGCGGAGGAGCTGGGCCTGCGCGGCTCCCAGTACTACGTGAACAACCTCCCGGCCGCCGAGCGGGCCAAGGTCAAGGGCTACTACAACTTCGACATGGTCGGCTCGCCCAACGCCGGATACTTCGTCTACGACGGCGACAACTCCGACGGCGTCGGCTCGGGCCCCGGCCCGGCGGGTTCGGCGCAGCTGGAGTCGACGCTCCAGGCGTACTTCACCTCGATCGGCGTGGCCACCCGGGGCACCGACTTCGACGGCCGCTCCGACTACGGGCCGTTCATCGCCGTCGGCATCCCCGCGGGCGGTACCTTCACCGGCGCCGAGGGCATCAAGTCCAGCGCCCAGGCCACCCTGTGGGGCGGTACGGCGGGGCAGGCGTTCGATCCCTGCTACCACCGGGCGTGCGACACCACGTCCAACATCAGCGACACCGCGCTGAACCGCAACGCCGACGCCATCGCCTACGCGGTGTGGACGACCGCGACCGCCGTGCCTCCGACGGTCGTCTGGCAGGACACCTTCGAGACCTCGACCGGCTGGACGACCAACCCGTCCGGCACCGACACCGCCACCTCCGGCCTGTGGGAGCGCGGCGACCCCGAGGCCACCGCCTCCAGCGGCGCCAAGCAGCTCGGCACCACCGTCAGCGGCACCAACGACCTGGTCACCGGCAGGCTCGCGGGCACCGCCGCGGGCGACCACGACATCGACGGAGGCATCACCAGCGTCCGGTCGCCGGCGGTCACCCTGCCGTCGACGGGCACGCTCAAGCTGGCGTTCTCCTGGTATCTGGCGCACGGTTCCAACGCCTCCAGCGCCGACTTCCTGCGGGTGAAGGTCGTCGGCTCCACCACCACCCAGGTGTTCCAGCAACTCGGCGCGGCCTCCAACCGCAACGGTGCCTGGGGCGCGGCCAACGTCGACGTCTCCGCCTTCGCGGGGCAGAGCGTCCGGATCCTGGTCGAGGCCGGTGACGCCTCCGGCGCCTCCCTGGTCGAGGCAGGGGTGGACGACGTCAAGCTGACCCGCCAGTGAGCGGGACGGTGACCCGGCTGCGGTGAGCGAGACCGGGTGCGGCCCGCGCCTTCCCCTCCACGGGCCGTCCGGACCCCTCCGGACGGCCCGGCACGCGGGTCGCACCCCTCGCGGAAGAACCGCCTTCGAAAAGGACCGCTCGCGGAAGGCCCCTCCGGGGCCCGCGGTCCGTCAGCTCAGCTCGGATCGTCGAGCCGGGGCTCCTCGTGCGGGGCTCCCTTGAGCTCGTGGAACCCCGGGGTCGCGGCCACCAGCAGCGTCCCGTCCCACAGGCGGCCCGCCTGCTCGCCCACGGGAGTCCGGGAGATCACCGGGCCGAAGAACACCACGCGCTCGCCACCGGTGGCGGGGCCGGTGGCGGCGACCACCGGGGTGCCGACGTGCTCACCGATCAGGCCGATGCCCTCCGCGTGCGAGGCGCGCACCGCCTCGTCGTAGGCCGTCGACGTCCCGGCCTCGGCGAGTTCCGGCGGCAGGCCGGCGGCGACGAGGGAGTCGTGCAGGGAACCGGCCCAGTCATCCCCGCGAGCGCGCCCGACGGTCCACATCGCGGCGTGGAGCCTCCCGAGCGCCTCCTGGCCGTACTCCTGCCGCACGGCCATGCAGACGCGCACGGGCACCCACAGGTACCCCTCCGTGTCCCCCTCGGGATCCTCGTCGCGGCCCTCGTTGAGCACCGACAGGCTCATCACGTGCCGGCGCACCTCGACGGGCCGCACCCGTTCCACCTCCGCCAGCCACCGGGAGGTGATCCAGGTGTAGGGGCAGGAGGGGTCGAACCAGAAGTCCGCGATCGTCCTGTCCGTCATTTCCCGTTCTCCGATCGTCGCCCTCCGGACCGCGCCCAGGCAATATGCCACCTTCGCCGGGCCGCGCGCCACAACCGGCCCGCTTGCCTCCCCGTTCCCCGTCGTGACCCGTCCCTGTCGCCAAGAAAAATAAACCGGGTTTGCTTTTGAACTCGGTTCGCCTTTACCGTACTCGCATGGCAGGACTACGGGAGCGGAAGAAGGAGCAGACCCGACGGCGGATCGCCGCGGTGGCGCTGCGGCTGTTCGCCGAGCGCGGCTTCGACGCGGTGACCGTCAACGAGATCGCCGAGGCCGCCGAGGTGGCGAAGGTGACGCTGTTCAAGTACTTCCCGACCAAGGAGTCACTCGTCCTGCGGGGAGTGGGTCAGGAGGACCTGGCCGGGATCGTCGCCGCGCGGCCTCCCGGGCAGTCACCGCTGGAGGCATTGCGGGCGTACTACCGCGGATTCGCCACCGAGCCCGCGGAGGCCGTGGACAGGGACACGCTGATCGTCCAGATGCGAGTGATCTTCTCCAGCCCCGCGCTCAGCAGCGGGGCGAACGACCTGCTCCACGGTCAGCGCCTGGCGCTGGCGCGGGTGCTCGCCGAAGAGCGCGACGAGCTGACGGCCGCTCTGATGGCCGCCCAGATCACCGCTTCGGTGCTGACCCTGCAGGAGAGGTTCTTCCGCCACCTGGTCTCCGGCGCCTCGCTGGACGAGGCGGGCAGCCGCCTCTGCGGGGACGTCGAGCTCGCCTTCGACCTACTGGAACACGGTCTCGACCAACCGGGAGAGTAATGCGCGCGAAAGGGATCAACTATGACACCGGGTTCCTCCCCGGCCAGGACAACACCCGCAAGGTGTTCGACCCCGGCGCCGTCCGGCACGACATGGACGTCATCGCCGGCGAACTGCACTGCGACGCCGTACGGATCTCCGGTGGCGACCCCGCGCGGCTGAGCGTCGCCGCCGAGCACGCCGCCGCGGCGGGGCTCGAGATCTGGTTCGCCCCCTTCCCGGTCGATCTCCCGGCCGAGGCGATGCTCTCGACCTTCGCCGACGCCGCGGAGCGGGCCGAGGCCGTACGGCGCGGCGGGGCCGAGGTGGTGTTCGTGGCCGGGTGCGAGATCAGCGCGTTCGGCCCCGGGTTCATCCCCGGCGCCACGTACCGCGACCGCATGCGGACGATAGACGAGGCCGACCTGGAGTGGTGGTCCTCGCTCGGCCCCGTCCTGGAACGGCTCAACGGCTTCCTGGCCGAGAGCGCGGCCGTCGTCAGGCCCCGCTTCGGCGGCCGGATCACCTACGCGGCGGCCCCATGGGAGTTCGTCGACTGGGGCCCGTTCGACATCGTCGGCGCCGACAGCTACCGGGCCGCCTACAACGCCGGCACCTTCAGGGAGGAGCTGCGCGAGAAGTTCAAGCACGGCAAGCCGGTCGCGGTGACCGAGTTCGGCACCTGCGCCTGGCGGGGCGCGGGCGAGCGCGGCGGCATGGCCTGGCTGCCGCCCGAGGACGCCGTACGGGACGAGGGCGAGCAGGTGCGCTACTTCACCGAGCTGCTGGACGTCTTCGAGGAGGAAGGGGTGGACACCGCGCTCTGGTTCACCTTCGCGGGCTTCGGCCGCGTCGGGGACGGTGACCTCGCCTCCTACGGCGTGGTCAGGATGCTCGACCGGGAGCGCTGGGCGCCGAAGGAGGTGTTCCACACGATGGCGGCCAGGTACGCTCGCGGCCGAGCCGTCTGACGGGAGTCGTCCCGAGGGCCGGGGGATCGGGTCAGGAGGACGGGCGGTCGTAGACGCCGATCGCCCAGCGGCCGGGCCTGCTGCCCACATTCGCCAGCACCCGCTCGAGCACCCGCGTGTCCATCCGCGGGCCTATCAGGGCCCAGATCATGTAATGCCCGCGGCACATCCCCGTCCTCTCCACTTCCTTCTCCGGGCACTTCAGCTTTTTGAGCGCTTCACGGGAGATACGCGGCCTGGGGGGAAGCACCCAGACCGTGGCACTCTGCTCGCGCGACGTCCAGCCGGGGGGCACCGACCTCTCGTCGTGCTGCGAGATCAGCCCCGGCCAGCCGCTGCCGCATTCGCCGGCGGAGCCCGATCTGTGTTTCCCCGTCCCGATCACCTTGACCACCACTGCCCTCGGGTCCTCGCAGACGACCCGGAATCCGGTGAAGACACTGGTCGGGGTGAACTTCACGGTGCGTTTCACGCCCAAGGTATTCGACCGGTACGCGTGGATCAGCCGCATTTCATGACGGTTCCGCAGGTCGTTGACGGTCGCGGGAAGGTCCTTACCGGGGACGGCGGTGGGAACGGGCGGAGGAACGGGCGTGGGGTCGGCGGCGACGGCCACGATCGGCGCCTCCGCCCCGCCTCCGGCGGACAGCGACGGCGCCACCACGGCGACCGCGAGCGCCCCGGCGGTGACGACCGCCGCGGCCGTGGCCGCCGTCCGCCGCCGCCGGATCGCCCGGCCCCTGGCGAGGATCGCCTCCAGCCGGGCCGTGTCTCCACCGTCTCCACCGTCTCCACCGTCTCCACCGTCTCTGCCGCCTCTGCCGCTCCCGCCGCCTCTGCCGCTGCCCGCGCCGCGCTCCTCCAGGAGCGCCCTGAGGTCGTTCTCGGTGTTGCTCATCTGCGTACTCCCGTCGTCGCCTGGATCCCCTGATCCACCCTGAGCCGGGTGAGAGCCCTGTTGAGCTGGCTCTTCACCGTCCCGACCGAGCATCCGAGCACCCCGGCCACCTGGGTCAGCGGCATGTGCTCGAAGTAGTGCAGGACGACCACCGCGCGCTGGCGCCCCGACAGGGTGCCGATCGCCGTCCACAGCGCGTCCCTGTCGCCGACGTCGCTCGCGAAGTCCCGCCCGTCCGGCCGGTCGGGCAGTTCCCCCGTCGGGACCTCCCGCCGCCAGCGCCGCCGCCACCAGGAGGCGTGGGTGTTGGTGATGATCCGGTAGACGTACGGGTCGGGATCGCCGTCGATCCGCTGCCAGGCGAGCCAGGCCCTGGCCAGCGCGGTCTGCACCAGGTCCTCGGCGATCGCCCAGTCTCTGGTGAGGAGGTACGCCGCTCGCAGTAGCCGCTCGTGGCGCTGCTCGACGTACTCCGCGAACTCGGTCATCGTGCCTCCGCCTCGGTGTTCCGATGATGACTACCGTCTGGCGGGCGGGTTCGGTTTACGGCCGATCACGAAAGAAGCGCGGTCGGCATCGGCCGTACGGCCGGGTCACAGTTGCTCCGCCGCTCCGCTAGCCTCGCGTAGGTTACGCACGCGCTGGTACGGAAGGTGCTGAAGTGATCGGCTGGTTCGAAGCGGTGGTCCTCGGGCTGATTCAGGGATTGACGGAGTTTCTGCCGATCTCCTCCAGTGCCCACATCAGGGTCGTGTCGGCGTTCTTCGGCTGGCCGGACCCGGGGGCCGCGTTCACCGCGGTCGTCCAGCTCGGCACCGAGGCCGCGGTGGTCATCTACTTCCGCAAGGAGATCTGGGAGATCATCTCCACCTGGACCCGCTCCCTGTGGACCCCCGACCTGCGCGGCCACTACGCCGCCCGGATGGGCTGGTACGTCATCGTCGGCACCATCCCGATCGTGGTGCTCGGCCTGCTCTTCAAGGACTCCATCGAGGGCGCCTTCCGCGACCTGCGCCTGATCGGCACGACGCTGATCGTCTTCGGACTGATCCTGTGGTTCGCCGACCACACCGCCCGCAACAGGCTCACCCTGGAGCGGCACCTCAGCTTCACCCACGCCCTGATCTACGGCTTCGCCCAGTCGCTCGCCCTGATCCCCGGCGTGTCCCGCTCCGGCGGCACCATCAGCGCCGGGCTGCTGCTGGACTACCGCCGCGAGGAGGCCGCGAAGTACTCCTTCCTGCTCGCCATCCCGGCCGTGCTGGGCGCGGGCTTCCTGGAGCTGTTCAAGATCGGCGAGGGTGCGGCGCCCGAATGGGGCCCCACGATCCTGTCCACCGTGATCTCGTTCATCGTGGGCTACCTGGCGGTCTCGTGGTTCCTGAAGTACATCAGCACCCACCGCTTCACCGGCTTCGTGATCTACCGGATCGCCCTCGGGATCATCATCATCGCCCTGGTGAGCTTCGGGGTCCTCGACCCCTCGGCCTAGAGCCTGTCCGCCAAATGATCACGGCTGGTCCGGAGGGGCCGGCCGTCACCGCGCCCTTCTTGGCCATCTCCTCGCCCGGGAAAAGAATTTCGCTCGTCAAGTGAACGGTCTTGGTGAAAAGCGGGAAGAAACAGGGTAGAGCCCCTCCGCCCCCCGCCCGCCCGAACCACCCGGGCCACCCGAACCGCCTGGCTCGCCGCGAACTCCACGATCCTTCCCGGGGGAGGGACGAGGTGCCCATTGAGTACGCGACCGATCAACGACTACGCCCTGCTGTCGGACTGCCGATCCGCCGCGCTGGTCACCTCCGACGGCTCGGTGGACTGGCTGTGCCTGCCGCGATTCGACAGTCCGGCGCTCTTCGCCCGGCTGCTCGACGAGGACGCCGGATACTGGTCGATCCGCCCCACCGGCCCCACCGAGGTCACCCGCCGGTATCTGGAGCACACCCTGGTGCTCGAGACCACCTTCCGCGGCCGGGACGGAACCGTGGTGCTCCTCGATGCGCTCGCCCTGGGCAGCCGGGAACGCGGGCACTCGCTGGGCGCGTCCTCGCCCGGCCTGCTCCTGCGTCAGGTGACCTGCGTCGAAGGTCGCGTGCCCGTGGAGATGGCGTACGTGCCGCGACCCGAGTTCGGGCTCGTCCACCCCCTGATGCAGCCTGTCCGAGGCGGCCTGATCTCGCGTGGCGGGGCCAACGTCCTCGCCCTGTCCAGCCCCGTCGAGCTGCGGGTGAGCGGCTCGGTCGCGGACACCGCCGTCACCCTGCGCGCCGGACAGAGCCTGGGGTTCGCCCTGCAGGCCGGCTGGGCGTGGGCGCCCGACCCGTTGTGCCGCACTCCCCCGTACATCGCGCGCCGGGCGAAGGACACCGTCTCGGGCTGGCGCTCCTGGTCACGGCATCACGCCGACTACGAAGGCCCGTGGCGTGAACAGGTGAACCAGAGTGGCCGGGTGCTGCGTGCGATGACGTACTCCCCCACCGGGGCCATCGTGGCCGCGGCCACCACCTCCCTGCCCGAGAGCATCGGCGGGGAGCGGAACTGGGACTACCGCTACACCTGGATCCGGGACGCCAGCTTCACCCTGCAGGCCCTGTCCACCGCCACCTGCGAGATCGAGGAGACCGCCTTTTTCACTTTCCTCGCCAACGCCTGTGCCACCCAGCTCGACCGGGGCGTCGACCTGCAGATCATGTACGGCGTGGGCGGCGAGCGCGATCTGAGCGAACGGCACCTGCCGCACCTGCGCGGCTGGCGGGGCAGCGCGCCGGTGCGGGTCGGCAACGACGCCTGGCGCCAACGCCAGATCGACGTTTACGGGGAGCTGCTCGACGCGGCCCATCAGGTCTACTGCGACACCGGCCCTCTCGACCCGTTCACCTGCGCTTTTCTGGTCGGGGTGGCTGAGACCGCCGCCCGTCGCTGGCGAGAGCCGGACCAGAGCCTGTGGGAGATCCGCGGGTCCGGCCGCCACTTCACGCACTCCAAGCTGATGTGCTGGGTGGGACTGGACCGGGCCATCGCGCTGGCCCCGATGCTGGGGGCCGACGCCCGGATCGCCGACTGGACGAGCACTCGCGAGGAGATCCGCGCCGCGATCCTGGCTCAGGGCTGGAACGAGCGCGCGGGTGCCTTCACCCAGACGTTCGACGGCACCGACCTCGACGCCGCCGTGCTGGTGATGCCCATGGTCGGGTTCCTCTCCCCGGACGATCCGCGGGTGCGGTCCACCGTGCACGCCATCGCCACCCACCTGACCGACGATCGAGGCCTGGTGCACCGCTACCACGCCGCCGACGGGCTCCCCGGCCAGGAGGGCACGTTCCTGCTGTGCACCTTCTGGCTCGCGCAGGCCCTGGCCCTCATGGGGCAGGGCGCCGCGGCCAGGAGGGCGTTCGAGACCGCCGCGTCGTACGCCAACGACGTCGGTCTGCTCGCCGAGGAGGTCGACTCGGCCACCGGGGAGCCCCTCGGCAACTTCCCGCAGGCTTTCAGCCACATCGGCCTGATCAACGCCGCCCGCGCCATCGGCGACACCATCTGACTCCCGACGCCGGTGACGAGCCGGGTGTGCCGGCAGGTGCCGGCACACCGGAACGATCGAGATGACGGAGCGCTCCATCGGCTCGTGGGCCGATGCCCCCGCACTCCCCGGCCGGCATGCGGTCCTGCCCGGCGCCGCTGAATACAGCCCGGCGTAGACTGGGCACACGCAGGACATTCGCGACGCACCATGCGAGGGGATACCTGTATGAGAACGCGACCCACGACCGCCTGCAATCTCCAGATCGCGGGGGCCTCGACGCTTCGTTTCGGGCTGGCGCTCAACCTGGTGGTGATCGGGCGGCTCAAGTTCGAAGACTACGAGGTCGAGAACATCCGCCCCTTGATCACCTCGAGTCCGCCGTTCTCGCGACTTGCCACCAAGCTCGGTGAACAGCGGCTGGCCAGGCTCATCGGCGTGGCGGAGATCGTCATCGGATCGCTGATCGCAGCGAAGTCGTTCGCCCCCAGGGCCTCGGCGCTCGGCAGCCTGGCGGCGGCGGGGATGTTCACCACCACGCTCAGCTTCCTGATCACCACGCCGGAGGCCTGGCAGGAAAGGCGCGGGGAGCCGAAGCTCTCCCTCGCGGGCCAGTTCCTGCTGAAGGACGTCGTCCTTCTGGGAGCCTCCCTGTTCACCGCCGCCGAGTCCCTGCGATACGCCTCGCGCCCGTAGCCCTCGATTCCGGCCGGGGTCGATGATCGCGGATGGTTTCGTCCTCGATCGGCGCGGGATGGTCGCACGCGCCGTGGATACACCGAGGCGCATCGGCCGGTGCGCGCCCGCGACGCGGGCGATGTCGCGAACGAACGCGACCGGCCGGCTGATCGACCGGTCGGTCGCGTTCGGGTTCCCGCCGTCCGCGGGCTCGCTAGCACTCGCTGTCGGCGACGACCCAGTGGTTGGGACCGGTCTGCTTGAGACCGTGCGTGATGAGGGTGTTCCACAGGCCCATGGCGTTGTTGGACCCGTTGGCGTAGGTGTAGCCGCCGGACTGGTAGGCCCGTCCGGCGACGGTGTGGGCGTAGTTGCTCGCCCTGACGCAGGTCTGGGGCACCGTCGGGGTGGGGGTCGGGGTCGGGGTCGGCGTGACGGTCGGGTTCGGGGTCGGCTGCGTGCCACCGGTCAGGCCGAAGAACTGCGCGTCGTGGTAGGCCGAGCAGATGGTGTCGAGGAAGTACGCCGCCGCGCTGCCGCACTGGTCGGCGGCGCCGCCGGGATCGATCGGCAGGCCGTGTCCCATGCCGGCGATCTCGTACACGCGCACCACGTCGTTCCCGTACACCTTCAGCGAGGTGCCGCCGGTGAGGCTCCGCGTGGAGGTGGGGCTCTGCGAGACGCCCCGCACGTTCGTCCACTGGTCGCGCAGCTGGGCGGCGTTGACCGGGACGACGGTGGGGTCGGCCGTTCCCTGCCAGATCGCGACGCGCGGGTACGGTCCCGAGTAGCCGGAGTGGGCGCCGCGTACCAGGTCGCCCCACTGCTGCGGGGTCTTGCTGACCGGACCGCGCTGGCAGGGGGAGGCCTGGAGGATGCTGGTGGCGCACCGGTACGCCAGCCCGGCCCCGATCGAACCGCCCGCGAAGACGTCCGGGTACGTGGCGAGCATGACGGCCGACATGGCCCCGCCCGCCGACAGGCCGGAGACGTAGACGCGCGCCGGGTCGGTCCCGTAGGTGGAGACCGCGTAGGCGACCATCGCGCGGATCGAGGCGGCCTCGCCCTGGCCCCGGGTGGTATCGGCGGTCTCGAACCAGTTGAAGCAGCTCAACCCGTTGTTCGCGCTACTGGTCTGCGCCAGGACGAGGGTGAATCCCGACTGGTCGGCGTACTTGCGCCATCCCGAGTTGGCGAAGTAGCCGCTCGCGTTCTGCTGGCAGCCGTGCAGCAGGACGACCAGCGGGCGCCCGGCGGTCGATCCGTCGGGACGGTAGCTGAACATGGTGAGGTTGCCCGGGTTGCTGCCGAACGAGCCGACCTGGACGAGTGACGCGGCTCGCGCGGGAGACGTCGTCGCGGTCGCCGCGCCGAGCAGTCCGAGCAGTCCGAGCAGTCCGAGCGACAGGGTGAGAAGGATGCGGAGTAGACCCGCGGGAAGGGATGCGGTCATGACGTGCTCCTTTGTGGCCCTGTGACCCGTATCACCGGCCCTTACCAGCGCACGTTAAAACCGTCGTAACCCATTTGACATGTTCCCGAGACACACTCTTCGCCTCCGCGTTATGGATCACACGGTGGCGGGCGGGGCTCCCCGGTCCCGGACCTCACGAACTTTCCCGGCTTTCCCGGCTTTCCCTGCCTTCACGGGCTCCTGACCTTCACGGGCTCCACGGACTTCACGGACGCCCTCCGCGGGCGGCCCTGCGGCCCCCCTCGGCGACCGCCGCGAGGCGCCACTCCCCGAAGCAAGCCCGGCTCCGGCGGGAGGCTGCCGGTCGTCCGCCCGCAGCCGGGCGGCGTGTTGGTAGGCGGTCACAGCGGTGAGGAACATAGCGGTCAGACCGATCACAGAGGGATCATTCCCCCGCCCAGCACGACGAACACCACCGCAGGCGCGAACCCCCGGCCGTGTCCCCCGTCACCGTTAGCCGCCGCTCCCGCTCACGGTCCGATCTGTGTGAGCAGGGCGATGAGTTGGAGCATGCCGTAGGCGGCTGTCATGGTCTCGGCGGTGAAGACAACGGTGCGCCCGCTTCTGGTGACGCCGGGAATGAGGGCGGAAAGGTCTGCCGAGCGTGGCTGATGTAGATCGACCTCGACCTGCAGCGGTTGAGAAACCAGGGTCGGCGGATTGTCGGCATGGAGTTGCATCGCCTGGCCGGCGCCTTGACGCAAGCGGTCTTGTGCCTCCTGTGGGTGAAGAGTGTCGGCCGCGTGCTGGCCGAGGCCTCGTTTGACCGGCACGGTGACGGCCCGGGGCGCCAGCGCGCTGAACTCGTCGCATGCGGCCTCATCTCCGCTGGCCAGCACGACGGGTACGCCGTATGAGCCCGCCAACAGGGCGTTGATTCCGATCTCGCCGTACGAGCGGCCGTTGATGCGGACGTCAAGGATGGCATCGGCGATGGTGTGAGCGAGTACGGCGCCACTGGCACCCGCGCGGGCGTGGTACCCCACGAACATCGCTACCTGGGCTCCCACTTCCAAGCCCGCCAGCATGCCCATTTCACGAGGTTTGCCACGGATCAGCCGGGCTCGCTGGTCGAGTTCCTCGGGCAGGATGTTGCGGTAGGAGCCGTGGGAGTCGGCCACCAGCACCTCGGCTGTCGGCTCGGCACCAATCAGCCCCGCCACCACGGCGTTGGCCGCTGCCGTCATCAATCGCCGACCACGTTCATAGTCGTAGCGTTCCGGGGTGGTCTCCGCAGGGTGAACGATCCCGGCGATGCCCTCCATGTCCACCGAGATCAATACCTTGATTCCCATGGCTTGTTCCAGCACGCGAGCAAGGCGATGCCACGGCCACCGAAGAACGTTTCGAACACGTCGACGGGCAGGCTCGCCCGGCGAGCGCCGGGCGTGTGGCCGGAGGGATTATGCAGGTGAATCAGCCCATGGTCGTGGCCGGTGAGCAGGACCAGGTGGCCGCCCCGGCCGGGCGCGGGCAGATCGGGGCGGCGGATCTCCTTGTGAACCGAGGCCATCACCAAGCACCCGGCCGCCAGTAAGCCGGGGATCTCCTGCATGGTCAGGTGCGGATGGACGGTCGCGTCCAGGCTGTGCTCAGCGCGGACGTAGTCGGCGAACGGCTGGTAGTACAGGCCCTTGATCCGGCCCTGGCCGTCTTCGACGTAGCCGCCGTAGGGCAGCACCCCGCGCAGCAGCTCCATCATCGGCGGCGCGTAGCCGTCACGGTGGTCGAGGATCATCTGGAGGTCAGCCATCCCGCAGCAGTGCTGAGCCCACCGGGCGTACTCCTCGTGGGTAGCGGCGCCGGACTCCGCCCAGCGCGGATCGTCAGCGGGGTCGGCGCCCCGGTAGGCGATCGCCTCGATGAGATCGGGCGTCATGTACTGGGTGTAGATCCCGACGTCGTCATGAAGCGTCTGCTCGGGGTTGGCGGCCGTCGTCGGCCTGCAAGTCATGCAACCCATCGTTTCCGGGGATCGAACCACCCTTGGAGTTACGCTGACAACGGAGGTACATGCAGTGCCCGAGGCCCAGCTTCCGAGCATCGCCGAAGATCTCACAACCCTGGTATCCACGCTGATCAGTGAGATTCGCCCTCAGCTCATCGGCGCTGCCCTCTCGGGCAAGCACGCCGACCGCACGAACGCCCGGCACACCGGCAACTTCCTGTCCGACTACGACCTGCTCCTCCACGACCGCTATCGGGAACTGCTCTCAGAGATCTTCCCGTCCTTCGTCTACGCCAGCGAAGAGGCCGACCCGCAGGTCATAGGCGACGACCCTGACCCCGACCTGTGCGTCCTCGTGGATCCGCTGGACACGAGCGAGATGGCTGTTCGTTCCCTCTACGGCTACACGCACGTCATGGTCTACTCGCGAAGCCTCGCACGTCCGATCGCGGCCGTGGTGGGTGACATCTTCCACCACCTCCAGATCTACACCGCGGCCCGTGACGAGGCCGGCCAGGATCACGCGTTCCTGCGTGAGCAGAACGGCGTCACTCATCCCCTCCGGCCGAGGCAAGCCGTGCCCGTACAGGAAGCCCTCATCACCAACTTCCTGATGAAGCCCGACCGCTTTCAGGCACTGGCCCAGCAGAACCGCCTGATCGAGGAACTGAACCAGCCTGCCGGCAACGGGAACAGCCGTGGCCGTATCGGTGTGGACTTCGGCTCCGTCAGCTTGTGCCATGTCGCTGCCGGCTTCACGGACGCGACGATCGAGTTCTCAAAGGGCTTCGCAATATGGGACCTGGCCCCAGGCCACTACATCCTCAGCGCGGCCGGCGGGACCGTCATCGACCTCCAGGGCAAGCCCATCTCACTGAACTACCAGCTCGATACCTTGGGCGATATCGCCGAGGCGATGGATCGGCGCCAGATGTTCATCGCAGCCACCAACCCAGCGCTTGCCGACGAGATTGCTCATGTGCTGACAGAGCAATGAGAGCGCCGACTGTTCGGCCGAGCCGCCGGCCACGTCGTGGCACGCGCCCAGGAACGCCCCAAACGTGGAGTGTCCGATCGGCGCGGCCAGGTCGAGGACCCCGCGAGGTTCCGTTCAGCAACGTCCGGCGCGCAGGCCGCGACGTCGCGGACGTCGATCGGCTGGATGGGCCACTCGGGGCGGCCGGGCGCCAGAACCTCGCCGCCGGCATGGATCCGCGACAGCCACCAGGGGATGCGGCCGACGTACTCGTGCGGACCGAGGATGACGCTGGGCCGCGGCAGCGTGGTGCATTCCCCGAAGACGCTCGTGACGGCCTGCTCGCATCCGGCCTTGAGGCCCCCGCACTCGTCGGCGTCGCTTTCCCACTCAACGGGACGAGGCCGGGAATCGGCCGTCCCGGGCGGCGTCTCACCCGGTACCGGACTCGGGGACACTGGACGGGTGCGTTCCGACTGGTCCGGCCTGCCCGTACGTCACGTTCTGCCCGAGTTGCTCGCGGCGCTGGACGGGCGGGGCGTCGCCGTGCTCACCGCTCCCCCCGGCACCGGCAAGACCACGCTCGTCCCGCTCGCGCTGGCCGGGCTCCTCGACGGCTCGGCGCCCAGGCGGGTGATCGTGGCCGAGCCGAGGCGGATGGCGGTACGGGCGGCGGCGAGGCGGATGGCGTGGCTGCTGGAGTCCGAGGTGGGGGCGGAGGTCGGGTTCTCGATACGCGGCGAGCGCAGGGTGGGTCCGAGAACGGTCGTCGAGGTCGTCACCACGGGAGTCCTCCTGCAGCGGCTCCAGCGCGACCCCGAGCTCGAAGGCGTGGACGCGGTCCTGCTCGACGAGTGCCACGAGCGCCACCTGGACGCCGACACCGCGCTGGCGTTCCTCCTCGACGTCCGCGCCGCGCTCCGCCCCGACCTGCGGATCGTCGCCACCTCCGCCACCGCCGACGCCGCCCCCTGGGCCCGTCTCCTCGGCTCCCCCGGCGACGCCGTCCCCTCCGATGCCTCCGGTGAACCCGGTGAACCCGGTGAACCCGGTGAACCCGCGCCGATCGTGCACGCCTCCGGCACCATGCACCCGGTCACGCCCGTCTGGGCACCGCCCGCCGGGACCATCGCACCGCCCCACGGCATGCGGGTGGACCCGGCGTTCCTGGCCCACGTCGCCGGTGTCGTACGGCGCGCGCTGGCCGAGCACGAGGGGGACGTGCTCTGCTTCCTGCCGGGCGTCGGCGAGATCGGCCGGGTGGCCGCGATGCTCCCCGGCGTCGAGGTCCTCCAGGTGCACGGCCAGGCCCCGGCCCGCGTCCAGGACGCGGTCCTTTCCCCGGGCGACGGGAGGAGGGTGGTGCTCGCCACCTCGGTCGCCGAGTCGAGCCTGACCGTGCCGGGCGTGCGGATCGTGGTCGACTCCGGCCTGGCCAGGGAGCCCCGTACCGACCACGCGCGCGGTCTCGGTTCGCTCACCACCGTCCGCGCGTCCAGGGCCTCGGCCACCCAGCGGGCGGGGCGGGCGGGCCGCGAGGCGCCGGGCGTGGTCTACCGGTGCTGGTCGCGGGCCGAGCACGACCGGCTGCCCGAGCACGCGCGACCCGAGATCGCGCTCGCCGACCTGACCGGCTTCGCCCTCCAGGTAGCCTGCTGGGGCGATCCGGCCGCCACCGGCCTGGCCCTGCTCGACGCGCCGCCGGCCGCCGCGATGGACGCCGCCCGCCGCACCCTGTACGCCCTGGGCGCGTTGGACTCTCCCGGCACGCCGCGGCCACCGGGCGCGCCGGAGCACTCGCCGGGCCTTCCCCCCGTGGGCCGGGTGACCGACCGGGGACGGCGGATGGCCGGGGTCGGGGTCCATCCGCGCCTGGCGCGGGCCCTGATCGACGCCGGCACGGACGGGATCGGCGCAGGGTCCCGGGCCGCCGAGGTGGTGGCGCTGCTGTCGGAGCAACTGCCCAGGGACGCGGGCGACGACCTGGTGGCGGTCTGGCGCTCCGCGCGCCGGGGCGGTGACGGTTTCTCCGCCCGCTGGCGCCAGGAGGCGGGACGCCTGGCGCGGGCCGTGCCCGGCACCGCCCGGCGTACGGGCCGGACGGCGGGCGGTGCCGTCCGGCCGGGGAACGGCGAGACGGCCGGGAGCGACGACGCCGTGGCCGGGACGGTCGTGGCGCTGGCCTACCCGGAGCGGGTGGCGCGGCGGCGCGGCGGCTCGTACCTGATGGCCTCGGGAACGGCCGCGGAGCTGCCGCGCGGGTCGCGGCTGGAGACGGCGGAGTGGCTGGCCGTCGCGGTCGCCGACCGGCCCACCGGAGCGGCGTCCGCCAGGATCAGGCAGGCGGTGGTGATCGACGAGGAGATCGCCAGGTTCGCCGCGGCCTCCCTGTACGGCTCCGGTGAGGAGATCACCTGGCACATCCCGCCGGGAGGGCGGCGCGGCGACGTGTCGGCGCGGCGGGTGGAGCGGCTGGGCGCGATCGAGCTGTCCAGCGGCGCGCTCCGCGGCGCCGACGTGCGGCCCGCCGTCCTGGAGGGCCTGCGCGCGGAGGGCCTGTCGATCCTGCGCTGGACGCCCGAGGCCGTGGCCCTGCGCGAGCGGCTGGCCTTCTGCCGCCGCACGCTCGGCGACCCGTGGCCCGCGACCGACGACGACGCGCTGATCGGCGCGGCCGACCGCTGGCTGGAGCCCGAGCTGTCGCGAGCCCGCCGCCGGTCGGACCTGGAGCGCCTCGACGTGGTCTCCGCGCTGCACCGCCTGGTCCCGTGGAACGCCCGGCTGGCCGAGGTGGCCCCGGAACGGGTCGAGGTGCCGAGCGGGTCGCGTGTCAGGATCGACTACTCGGGCGAGCGGCCGGTGCTGGCGGCCAAGGTGCAGGAGCTGTTCGGCTGGGCCGAGGCCCCGCGCGTCGCCGGGGTCCCGCTGGTGATCCACCTGCTCTCCCCCGCGGGCCGCCCGGCCGCCGTCACCGCCGACCTGGCCTCCTTCTGGCGCGAGGGCTACCGCGCGGTCCGCGCCGAGCTCCGCGGGCGCTATCCCCGGCATCCCTGGCCCGACGATCCCCTGTCGGCCACCGCCACCCGCCGTACCAACCCCCGCCGCTGACTCCGGCGGGCCGGAAGCCCGGTCACGCCGGGCGAAATAACGCCGATGAGCCGGACAAGTCATCTGATTGAGACGTGGGGCGCTTCCCCTTACGCATTCGCCAGACCACACTCGGTGCATGTCGTGGGTGGGAAGTTCCGCAGTGGAGATCGCGGAGGCCGTGCGACGGGGGAAGGTCACGGCACCCGTGGTGGTCGCCGAGCACCTCGACGCCATCGCCGAGCGCGACGGGCGGGTCGGGGCGTTCCGCGTGGTCCTCGCCGAGCGGGCGCTGGCCGACGCGCGGGCCCTGCAGGAGCGGGAGGACCTGTCCGGGCTGCCGCTCGCCGGGGTGCCGATCGCGATCAAGGACAATGTCGCGACCCGCGGGGAGGCGTCGCGCAACGGTTCGGCGGCGACGTCCGACGTGCCCGCGGACGAGGATCACCCCGTGGTCGCCAGGCTGAGGGCGGCGGGCGCGGTGGTCGTCGGCATCACCAACGTGCCGGAGCTGTGCCTGGCCGGATTCTCCGACAGCGTGTACGGCGTCACCCGCAACCCGTGGGATCCGAGCCGCACCCCCGGCGGCTCCTCGGGCGGGAGCGCGGCGGCCGTGGCGGCGGGGATGGTACCGCTGGCCCACGGCAACGACGGGCTGGGCTCGCTGCGCATCCCCGCCGCCTGCTGCGGCCTGCTCTCGATCAAGCCGGGACACGGGCTGGTCCCGCCGCCGGAGCACGACTGGTACGGGATGTCGGAGAACGGGCCGCTGGCCACCACCGTGGCCGACCTCGCCCTCGCCCTCGCCGTCATGGCGGGCGACATGTCGCTGGCGACGCCCGGGGAGAGCGAGGCCCTGGGCGTGGGCCGCGCCATCGACGACTATCCGGGCGGGCTCACCCTGTCGGAGCCGCTGAGGCTGCGGGTCGCGGTCGCGCCGATGCCGCTGCCGCCGGGACTCTCGGTGGACGCCGAGTTCCAGCGGGCGGTGACCGGGGCGGCGGAGGCGCTGGGCGCGGCGGGGCACACCGTGGTGGACCACGCCGAGCGGATGTCCCTCCGGGTCGGCGCCGCCGCCGTGGCCACCTGGTTCGCGTGCGCCAGGGGCGACGTCGAGGGCCTCGACCCGCGCGGGCTGGAACGGCGCACCAGGTCCCTGGCGAGGATGGGCCGGCTGCTCGCCAGGTTCGGGGCGGACGGCGCGGCGGGCCGCGACCGCTGGCGCGCGTACGGCGCCGACCAGTGGTTCGGGAACGCCGACGTGCTCGTCACCCCGACGCTCGCCGCCGTGCCGCCGCCCGCCGAGCGCTGGGGCCGCCGGGGGCTGCTGGCCAACGTCCGCGTCAACCTGGCGTACGCACCCGCCACCGCCGCGTGGAACATGGCCGGCTGGCCGGCCATGAACGTCCCGTACGGCAGGCACTCCAACGGCATGCCGATCGGGGTCCAGCTCGTCGCGGCACCGGGCGGCGAGGCACAGCTCCTGGCTCTGGCCGGCCAGCTCGAGGCCGCCCACCCCTGGACCCGTCACGCCCCGCTCACCTGACCACCGGCCCCACCAGGCCCGGCGGGGCCGGACGTGGCAGGCCGGGCGTGGCGACGCCTGGCGCGCCGGACCCGGCGGACCAGGCGTCATGGACCGGACGCCGTGGAGCCCGGCGCGCCGGAGCCCGCGGGGCGGACCTGGCGGGGCCCGGCGCGCGGCAGGCCGGGCGCGTCAGACGCCGGTGGGGTGCCAGACGGTCTTGGTCTCCAGGAAGGCCGTCAGGCGCCTGGTGCCGGGGTCTGCGGACCAGTCGGTCGCCGCGGGGCGGAAGACGCGCTTGAGGTTCTCCGCCGCCGCCTCCTCGCACGCGACCGCCAGGCCCTCGTCGGCGACCCCGGTGAGGTCGAGGGCGTTGACGTCCATGTGCGCGGCCAGCCAGGGGGCGATCTCGGCGACCGAGCCGGTGAGGATGTTCACCACCCCGCCGGGCAGGTCCGAGGTGGCGAGCACCTCGGCCAGGGTGATCGAGGGCAGCGGGGCCCGCTCGCTCGCGATCACGACGCAGGTGTTGCCCGTGACGATCACCGGGGCGATCACCGAGACGAGCCCCAGCAGCGGCTCGTCGGGGGCGACCACCGCGACCACGCCGGTCGGCTCCGGCGAGGAGATGTTGAAATAGGGCCCGGCGACCGGGTTGGAGGATCCGGCGACGGCGGCGATCTTGTCGGACCACCCGGCGTACCAGACCAGCCGGTCGACGGCCGCGTCCACGACCTCCCCGGCCTTCCTCGTCCCGGCCTCCGCCAGCTCGGCGACGAACTGGGCCCGGCGGCCCTCCAGCATCTCGGCGACGCGGTAGAGGATCTGCCCCCGGTTGTACGCGGTGGCGCCCGACCAGCCGCCGAAGGCCTTGCGCGCGGCCGTCACCGCGTCGCGGGCGTCCTTGCGGGAGGCCTTGGACGCGTTGGCGAGGAAGTCGCCCCTGGAGGAGGCCACGGCGTAGGACCTTCCGCTCTCGGAGCGCGGGAACGCCCCGCCGATGTACAGCTTGTACGTCTTGCGCACGGCGAGCCGCGCGGGCCCGCGGCTTGCCTCGTCCTCGCCGGTACGGTTCCCGGCGCCCTCGCCCGTACCGTCCGCCGCGGGGGCACCCGCCTGCTTGCCCGCCCGCGCCCGGCCCGGCCGCTCCGCCTTACTCATTTCCCAGCCCTCTCCACGAGCTCTCCTGCTGCGCCAGCCGGGCCGGCACGAAGATCTGACCGCAGCGGCTCACGCCGCACCGGTGGGCGAACCAGCCCCGCAGCACCGGCCGTCCGGCGCGGGCGAAGCCGTGGCCCCGGGTGCTCTGGGCACGGCGGGGACGGCGTCTGGCCCTGTGATGCTCACACATCGAGATACGCCTCCAGCCCGTGCCGTCCGCCCTCGCGCCCGTATCCGGACTCCTTGTAGCCGCCGAACGGCGAGGTGGGGTCGAACCGGTTGAAGGTGTTGGCCCAGACGACGCCGGCGCGGAGCTTGTCCGCCATCCACAGGATCCGCGAGCCCTTCTCCGTCCACACGCCCGCCGACAGGCCGAACGGGGTGTTGTTGGCCTTCTCCACCGCCTCGGCCGGGGTGCGGAAGGTCAGCACGGACAGGACCGGGCCGAAGACCTCCTCGCGGGCGATCCGGTGCGACTGGGCGACGCCGGTGAAAATGGTCGGCGGGAACCAGAAGCCCTTGTCGGGCAGCGAGCAGGCCGGGGACCAGCGCTCGGCGCCCTCGGCCTCCCCCAGGTCGGACAGCTCGCGGATCTTGGCGAGCTGGGCCGCGGAGTTGATCGCGCCGATGTCGGTGTTCTTGTCCAGCGGGTCGCCCAGCCGGAGGGTGCCGAGCCGCCGCTTCAGCGCGTCGAGCAGCTCCGTCTCGATCGACTCCTGCACCAGCAGCCGGGAGCCCGCGCAGCAGACGTGGCCCTGGTTGAAGAAGATCCCGTTGACGATGCCCTCGACGGCCTGGTCGAGCGCGGCGTCCTCGAAGACGATGTTCGCGGCCTTGCCGCCGAGTTCCAGGGTGACCTTCTTGCCGGTGCCCGCGACCGACCTGGCGATCTGGCGGCCGACCTCGGTGGAGCCGGTGAAGGCCACCTTGTTCACGTCGGGGTGGTTCACCAGGGCGGCGCCGGTCTCGCCCGCGCCGGTCACGATGTTGACCACGCCGGGCGGCAGGTCGGCCTGCGCGCAGATCTCCGCGAACAGCAGCGCGGTCAGCGGGGTGGTCTCCGCGGGCTTGAGGACGACCGTGTTGCCGCAGGCCAGCGCGGGAGCGATCTTCCACGCGAGCATGAGCAGCGGGAAGTTCCACGGGATGACCTGGCCGGCCACCCCGAGCGGGCGCGGGCTGGGACCGTACCCGGCGTAGCCGAGCTTGTCGGCCCAGCCGGCGTAGTAGAAGAAGTGGGCCGCCACCAGGGGCAGGTCCACGTCGCGGGACTCGCGGATCGGCTTGCCGTTGTCCAGGGACTCCAGCACGGCCAGCTCGCGCGAGCGCTCCTGGATGATGCGCGCGATCCGGAACAGGTACTTGGCCCGCTCCGAGCCGGGCATCGCCGACCAGACGCCGAACGCCTTGCGGGCGGCCTGGACCGCCCGGTCGACATCGGCCTCGGTGGCCCAGGCGACCTCCGCCAGGACCTCCTCGGAGGCCGGGTTGACGGTCTTGTTGCGGTTCTCACCCTGGGAGTCGACCCACTCGCCGCCGATGAACAGGCCGTAGGACGGCCTGATGTCGACGACGTCACGCGACTCGGGCGCCGGTGCGTACTCAAACATGTGAACGCCTTAGTCGAGAGTGAAGTAGTCGGGACCCGCGTACCTGCCGGTGGCCAGCTTCTGGCGCTGCATCAGCAGGTCGTTGAGGACGCTGGAGGCGCCGAGCCGGAACCAGTCGGGGTCGAGCCAGCCGTCTCCGACGGTCTCGTTGACCAGGACGAGCATCTTGATCGCGTCCTTGGTGGTCTTGATGCCGCCCGCGGGCTTCACCCCGACCTTGCGGCCGGTCGCGGCCAGGAAGTCGCGGACCGCCTCCAGCATGACCAGCGTCACGGGGAGGGTCGCGGCGGGCTGCACCTTTCCGGTGGAGGTCTTGATGAAGTCGCCCCCGGCGAGCATGGCCAGCCAGGACGCGCGGCGCACGTTGTCGTACGTGGACAGCTCGCCGGTCTCCAGGATCACCTTCAGGTGGGCGTCGCCGCACGCGGCCTTGATCGCGACGATCTCCTCGAAGACCTTGAGGTAGTCACCCGAGAGGAACGCGCCCCGGTCGATGACCATGTCGATCTCGTCGGCGCCGGCCGCCACCGCGAAAGTGGTGTCGGCGATCTTGACGTCGAGCGAGGAGCGCCCGCTGGGGAAGGCGGTCGCGACACTGGCCACCTTGACACCGGAGCCCTTCACGGCCGCCGCGGCCTCGGCGACCATGTCGGGGTAGACGCACACCGCGGCCACTTTGGGCACGGAGGGGTCGGCCGGGTCGGGGTGGACGGCCTTGGCGCACATCGCGCGGACCTTACCCGGGGTGTCGGCGCCCTCCAGGGTCGTCAGGTCCACCATGCCGATGGCGAGGTCGATGGCCCGGGCCTTGGCCGTGGTCTTGATGGATCGGGTGCCGAGCGTCGCGGCGCGCTGGTCGGCACCCACGCGGTCGACACCGGGCAGGCCGTGCAGGAAGCTTCGCAGCGCGACGTTGGACGTTGCCACGTCGGTGAGCGAGGTCGTCATAGTTGACACCTCTCCAGCATGCCTACTGGTGTGATTACTTCCAAACTGGACCCTGCCCAGCGGCCCCGCCGGTTTTCGTCAACATCCGCCGACCGCCCCCGCGCGGGAGCGCCCTGTCGCCCGGGGGCCCGGCGGTGACGCGGGGCCGTTCCGGGGGACACACAGGGACCGGGGCCCTGCCGGAGAGGCGAATCGGCGCCGTCTAGGTAGTGCCGGGACGGCCTAGGCGTGATCTAGGTAGTGCGGGGGCGAGAAGCGTCCGGGAGATAGGACATCCTCCCGATGTGGGACCGGGGGCCTTAGGACGAATCTTGAGTCTGTAAGGAAAGCGCGCCGCGAGGCGCCACACCAGAGAGGAACCCTCATGGGTCCCGAGCTCCACCTTGAGATGATCGCCCACCGGACCACCGAGCTCCGCGAGGAGGCGGACAGCTACCGCCGCGCCCGCGAGGCGCAGGAGGACAGGAAGGCCCACTCTTCCGAGAAGCGCCGCCGGGGCTTCTTCGGCAAGATCATCCCGGCATGACCCCGCCCCGAGAGCCCGGCCGCTCCCATCTGCCCGGCCGGGCCTCACTGCCCCCCTGAACCGCCGATTTCACCGAGCGAAAAATAAGGAGATCACACCTTTAAGGCATGACATGCTGGCAGACATGGTGGGTCGGGCGGTAAGTCCCGTCTTCGTGGGGCGGGAGCGGGAGCTCGCGGACCTGACCGAGGCGTTCGAGCAGGCCCGGAAGGACGCGGCGGTGACCGTGCTGCTCGGTGGCGAGGCGGGCGTCGGCAAGTCACGGCTGATCGGGTGTTTCGCGGAACGGGCCACGGCCGACGGCGCCCACGTGCTCAACGGGGGCTGCGTGGAGCTGTCGACCGAGGGCCTCGCCTACGCGCCGTTCACCGCGGCGATCCGCCAGCTCGTCCGCGAGTGCGGCGCCGAGGTGGTCGCGGCCCTGCTCCCCGAGGGCGGGGCGCGCGACCTGGCCCGGCTGCTCCCCGAGTTCGGCGAGCCGAGCGGCGACACGGAGAGCGACACCGCCCGCGCCCGGCTCTTCGAACAGATCCTCACCCTGCTGGAACGGCTCGCGGAGCGCCATCCGGTGATCCTCCTCATCGAGGACGTCCACTGGGCCGACAGCTCCAGCCGCGACCTGATCGCCTTCCTCAGCCGGAACCTCCGCACCGCTCCCGTGCTGATGGTCCTCACCTACCGCTCCGACGAGCTCCACCGCCAGCACCCGCTCCGGCCGGTGCTCGCCGAGCTCGGCCGGCTGGACGGGGTCCTCCGGATGGACCTGCCCCGGCTCACCCGGTCCGAGGTGGCCGCCCAGATGGCCGGCATCCTCGGCACCGCGCCCGAGTTCGCCCTGATCGACAAGGTGTTCCAGCGCAGCGAGGGCATCCCGCTGTTCGTCGAGGCGCTGATGGAGTGCGGCGGCGACTGCACCTTCCCCGACTCCCTGCACGACCTGATCATCGGCTCCGTGGAGCGGCTCCCCGAGGAGACGCAGCGGGTGCTGCGCATCGCCGCCGCCGGCGGCATCCGGGTGAGCCACGCCCTGCTCGTCGCGGTCAGCGCGCTGTCGGACGTCGAGCTCGACGACGCGCTGCGCACCGCGATCGCCGCCAACGTGCTGCAGGTCGCCGACGGCCGCGCCTACGTCTTCCGGCACGCGCTGATCCGCGAGGCCGTGCACGACGAGCTCCTGCCCGGCGAGCACGTACGGCTGCACGCGCGCTTCGCCGAGGAGATCGGCAACGACCGCACGCTGGTGCCCCCCGGCCGGGCCGCCATCGAGATCGCCCACCACTGGCACTCCGCCCGCGACGACCTCTGGGCCCTCATCTCCGCCTGGGAGGCGGCGGGCAAGGCCGCCAAGACCTTCGCCCACCGGGAGATGCTGCAGCTGCTGGAGCGGGTGCTCACGCTGTGGAGCAAGGTCCCCGACGCCGCCGAGCGCATCGGCGTGGACCACACCACCGTCCTGGAGCAGGCCGCCGAGGCCGCGAGCGCCTGCGGGGAGGTCGACCGGGGCAGCAAGTTCGTCAAGGCCGCGCTGAACGAGCTCGACGGGCGGACCGAGCCCGCCCGGGTGGCGAACCTGGTCGTACGGAGATCGCAGTTCAAGAAGGCCAGGCGGCGGCCGGGAGTGCTCGACGATCTCCGCTACGCCGAGCGGCTGGTCCCTGAACCGGGGCTGGAGCGCGCCGAGGTGCTGTCCAAGCTGGGCTCGTACCTGATATTCAGCGGCGAGCTGGCGGAGGGGACGGCGCTCACCGAGGAGGCGCTGCGGATCGCGCGCGAGCACGGCGAGGAGACCCTGGAGGCGGAGCTGCTGCTCAACCTCGCGCTGGGCCACTCGATCGCGGGGCGCATCGAGGCCACGATCGAGCTGAACGAGACCGCGCAGGCGATCGGCGAGCGCGTCGAGTCGGGCCGCAGCGTCCTGCGCGCCATCGCCAACAACGTGGACGCGCTGAACAACATGGGCCGCTCCACCGAGGCGATCGAGCTCGCGCTCGAAGGGGAGCGGCTGGCGAGGAAGTACGGCCGCTACCGGGACCAGGGCACGTTCATCGCCAACAACCGGGCCGAGGTGCTGGAGGCGCTGGGCAGGTTCGACGAGGCCGCCCGGCTGATCGAGCAGACCCTCGGCAAGGACCCCACCCTGCGCACCCGCCACCACCTGCGGCGGGTCCGCGGGGACGTGGCTGTCGCCCGCGGCGAGACGGACGTGCTCAGATCCGTCCTGGACGAGGTGGGCGCGTTCGGCACCGCCCCCGAGGAGTTCACGCAGGAGCTGACCGCCAACGCCCGGCTCATGATCGGCCTGCACATGCTCGGCGGGGAGCCGCTGGCCGCGCTGGAGGTCGCCGAGCGGGTCGCCCGCGAAGCGCAGATCACGAGCAAGCCCATGCTGGGCTGGCGGACGCTCGGCCTGCTCGGCGGCATCTGCGAGACGGTCGAGGAGCTCGCGCCCGAACGGGTGGCGGCGCTGCGCGCCCACGTCGGCAAGGCCGCGGCGACGATGGCCGTGGACAGTCCCGTCGCCGAGGCCTACCGGCTCGGTCTCACCCGCGACCACGACGCCGCGGCCGCCGCCTGGGAACGGCTGGGCCGCCCCTTCCCCCAGGCGAGGTCGCTGCTGCGCGGGGGACGGACGGCGGCCGGCGCCGGTGACCGCGACGGTGCCGCGTCCCGGCTGCGCGCGGCCCACCCGATCGCCGTGGCGCTCTCCGCCCGGCCGCTGGCCACCGAGATCGAGGCGCTCGCCCGCCGGATCGGGATCTCCCTCACCGAGCAGGCCGGAACCACCGGGCAGGCCGGGAGCGGAGAGTCTCCGCTGACCCCGCGCGAGCTGGAGGTGCTCCGGCTGGTCGCGCTGGGACGGTCCAACCGCGAGATCGCCGCCGAGCTGTTCATCTCGGCCAAGACCGTGAGCGTTCACGTCTCCAACATCCTCGGCAAGCTGGGCGTCTCCACCCGGGGCGAGGCGGCCGCGGCCGCCCGACGCCTCGCCCTGATCGGCTGACTCCCGCTCCCTCCCCGGAAGCGATCACCGGACGACGGTACGGCCGGGCGCCGCCCGTATCGGGGACCGGCCTCCTTCGGGACGGCGCGAGCGGCGGTGTCACGACCACTGGCGCCAACGGTCGTCCCGAAGGAAGCCGGAAGCCGTGACCGGCGAGGGGTTGCACAGGGCGGGTCAGGACGGGATCTTGCTGGGGTAACCGATTTCCCCCAGGAGACGATCATGTTGCCCCTCCATATGCGCCGCCGGGAGTTCGATCCCGATCCCGAACTGGCCGCCGTCCGCGAGCAGCCGGGCCTGCAACGGGTGCCGACGCCCTACGGCCGCGAAGCCTGGCTGGTCACCCGGTATGACGACGTGCGTGAAGTGCTCAGGAACGCCGAGCTGTTCAGCTACGCCAGCGGCATCACCCTGCCGCCCATGAGCGAGGAGCAGGCCAGGCGGTTACGCGCCGGCGCGCTGCTCCTGATGGATCCCCCCGACCACACCCGCTTGCGCCGCATGCTGACCCCCGAGTTCACGATGCGCCGCATCCGCCGCCTGGAGCCCCGCATCCGCGAGATCGTCGCCGACCACCTGGACGCGATGGAACGCACCGGTGCCCCGGCCGACCTGATCTCCGAGTTCGCCACACCGATCCCGTCGCTGGTCATCTGCGAACTGCTGGGCGTGCCCTACGAGGACAGGGAGGCCTTCCAGGCGCGCACCCGGTCGATCCTCGACTTCAACCAGCCACCGGAGGCACGCGGGAAGGCCCAGATGGAGGCCTCCATGTACATGGCCGAACTGGTCGGCCGGGCCCGGGTCGAACCGGGCGAGGACCTGCTCGGCATGCTCATCCGCGAGCACGGCGAGGGGATATCGGACGACGAGCTGGCCGGCATCGGCGGCCTGCTGCTGGTGGCGGGCCACGAGACGACGGCCAGCATGATCGGCCTGGGCACGCTGGCCCTGCTGCGCCACCCGGACCAGCTCGACCTGGTGCGTGCCGCCCCGGACAGGGTCAAGGGCATGGTCGAGGAGCTGCTGCGCTGGCTGACGATCATCCACCAGGGCGCCACCAAGGTCGCCTCGGCCGACACCGAGATCGCGGGCGTGCCGATCGCGAAGGGCGACGTGGTGGTGGTCTCGCTCCCCGCCGCCAACCGCGACCCGGCGCTGGCCGAGGACCCCGACCGCTTCGACATCCAGCGGCCCGACATGCCCCATGTCGCCTTCGGTTACGGCGCGCACCACTGCATCGGCGCGCCACTGGCCCGGATGGAGATGCAGATCGCCTTCCCCGCCTTGTTCGACCGGTTCCCCGGGTTGCACGAGGCCGGGGAACCGGAGTTCCGTTCGTTCAATGTCGTGTACGGCCTGACGACCTTCCCGGTCGCCTGGTGACACCCCGGCCCGCTCGGCCGCCTGGCTGAGCGGGCACGTCGGCCGCCGGCCGGTACGTGCCCAGGCCGGCGTACTCGCCAAGCGGGACACGGTCGCCGCCCCGTGCCTGACATCGCCGTACCGATCAGACGAACAGTGGTTCGAGCAGCAGGATCACACCGAAGACGGCGAAGGCCGCGGCGGCACCGTAGCGGATGATTCTCTCCGGCAGGTGCTTGCCGAGCATCCGGCCGACCACGATGGCCAGGGCGTCGGCGGCGACCATGCCCACCGTCGAGCCGACCCAGGTACCGAACCAGCCGTACTGGGTGGCGAGTGTGATGGTCGCGAGCATCGTCTTGTCACCCAGTTCGGCGAGGAAGAAGGCGACGGTCACGGCGATGATCGCCGACCGGGTGGTGCGCCGCGCCTTTCGCGACTCCTCCTCGGTCAGCTCGTCCCCGCGCAGCGTCCACAGCGCGAAGCCCAGGAAGGCGATGCCGGCGATGATCGTGATCGCCGTGGTGGGGAGGAAATCGCCGACCAGCCCGCCCAGGGCGACGCTGAACAGGTGAACCACCGCGGTGGCCAGGGTGATTCCGGCGAGGACCGGCCACGGTTTGAACCGGGTGGCGAAGGTCATCGCCATGAGCTGGCTCTTGTCGCCGAGTTCGGCGACGAAGATCACGGCGAGACTGATCCAGAACGCTTCCAACGAGGGTGCCCTTCCCGCATACGCAGCCGGGCGGAAGGGCGGAACCCGGGGAGTCTCGGGCACGTCTTCGGCCCGGCGGCATCCATCAATGCCTGCCAGGCCGAAGGTCTCGTCCGCCACGGAGCCGAGCCGAACCGGCCGGATCCGAGGCCCGCGCGACCGGGCGCCTCAGGCGCCAGCATGTCGATCACGCGATTGGGACTACTCCCCTTCGGGTCTTTCCATCAGACCATATCAGCAGAAATCGGATGCCCATTCTCGCCTCAGAGGACCGCCGAGATCCTCCTAGGTCCTCGGAGGATCTCGGAGGACGCCGGAGGACCTCGGAGGACGTCAAGGCGAGGAACCCCGGAGGGCTTTCGGGGAGCCTCGGGAGAATTTCGAAAGACCTCGGAACCCCGAGAGCCTCAGAGCCGGGTGCCGACCATCACGGGCTCGTTGACCAGGGTGACGCCGAACTTCTCCAGGACACCGTCCCTGACCTCGCGGGCGAGGTCGAGGAGCTCCTCCGTCGAAGCCACCATTTCCGGATTTGTCATGGCAAGGGTGTGCTTGGTGGAAATGCGGGCCGGGCCGCGCCGGTAGCCCTTCGGGAACCCGGCGTTCTCGATCAACCACGCCGCCGGGACCTTGACGGCCCCCTCCGGCATGTCCCAGCGGGGAAACCCCGGTGCCCGCAGCTCCAGCTCGGCGGCCTGCACGGCGGTCAGGACCGGGTTGGTGAAGAACGACCCCGCGCTGCGGGTGTCCGGGTCGGCGGCGTCCAGGACCATGCCCTTGCCCGCGCGCAGCTCCAGCACCGCCGCCCGGGCCTCCGCGAGCGGCACCCGGTCGCCCAGGCCGACCCCCAGCCGGGAGGCCAGCTCCCGGTAGGCGACCGGGCCGGACAGGGCGTCCCCGGCCAGCTCGTAGGTGACCGCGAGCACGACGTACCGTCCCAGGTCGTCCTTGAACGCGCTGTGCCGGTAGGCGAATCCGCACTCCCGCGCGGCCAGGTCCCGCACCTCAGCGGTCCGGCGGTCGTAGGCCCGGACGGCGGTGATCGTCTGGGAGACGTCCTGCCCGTAGGCGCCGACGTTCTGGATCGGCGTGGACCCGACCAGCCCGGGGATGCCGGACAGGCACTCCACGCCCGACCGGCCCTCGTTCACCGCGCGCTCGACCAGGGCGTCCCAGTCCTCGCCCGCCTGCGCGGTGACCAGGTCCCCCTCGACCTCGACGCCCCGGGAGGCGACGCGCACGACCAGGCCGTCGAAGCCCTCGTCGGAGACGACCAGATTGCTGCCGCCCCCCAGCACGAGCACCGGCTCGCCCGCCCGGTCGGCCGCCGCCACCAGCTCGACGATCTCCTCGGACGACCCCGCCTCCACGAACGCCCCGGCCGGTCCCCCCAGCCCCAACGTCGTGTACGGCGCCAGCCGCACCCCCGCCACCCGCTCCGTCATGCGCTTTTCCCCACCCGCGACCCGGCCGAAATCCGCGACCAGCCTACGGGGAGCGCAGCAGCTTCAGCACCCGGTCGTAGGTTCGCCGGGACTCCCCGTCGCGGTATTCGGGGTCCACGCCGTCGTCGCGGCGGTGCCTCTCCTGGTGGACCGGGAGATCCTTCCCCAGGGCGACGAGAGTGCCGGGCAGCCTGAGCGAGAACTCCAGGTCGGCGTTGCGGTAGTAGCGGGCGTCGGCGGGGAAGCCGCCCGCGGCGAGCGCGGTGTCGCGCCTGACCGCGAACAGGTGCCCGAGCAACCCCCGGACCTCGCCGGGCTCGGCCTCCAGCCATTCCTTGCCGTCCTCGCGGGGATTCATCCCCTTCCACCCGGCCGCGGTCACATCGTCGTCCAGCGCCTTGACCAGCGGGGTGACGGCGTCGCCGTCCAGGACCACGGAGGTGTCCATGACGACGTGCACGTCCGAGGTGTCGAGGCGCAGCAACCTGTCGCGGCTCTCGCCCCACCCCGCGGAGCCGCCCTGCCAGTGCGGCGTCTCGGCCACGTGCCAGGCCTCCACCCGGCGGGGGAACTCCTCCACCAGCTCCTGCAGGACCGCTCCCGCGCCGTCCACGTCTCCCAGGTCGAGGGCGAGGATCCTCGCCTCCGTACGGGCGACCAGGGCGCGTACGCACTCGCGCAGCTCGTCGGGGCGGCCGTCGACCAGCAGCGCGACGGTCACCGTCGGCCGCGCGGCCTTCGGTTCCTCGACGCCGGCCGGGGGAACGATGGTCTCGTCGAGCCGGGAGACCGACAGGCTGCCGTCCCACAGCAGCTGGGAGGAGACCATCCGCTCGGGATGGCCGTCGAGATCGTCGGCCCGGCCGACCAGCTCCGAACCCTCGGGCGTCTGCTGGGGCGCCGCCTCGGTCTCGGCGACCCGCTCGGCGTCCAGGCCACCGAGCCGTCCCGGGTGGCGTCCGGGATCCGCCGCCTCGGCGACCCGCCCGGGGTCGGCCGAGTCGTCCCGTCCGGTGGCGGTGTCCCCCGCGTCCCCGGCGTCCCCGCTCGTGGCGCTCACCCGCCCGGGGGCCGTGGACGCTCCCGGGGAACCCCCCTCGGGCAGGGAACTCACCGTGGGCCACACGTCGAAGGAGGGGGAGGGGATGAGCTCGAAGCCGTCCGCGGTGTCCCGGACGAGCCAGCCCTCGGTTCTGATCTCGTCACGGAGCGCGTCGGAGGCGGCATGATCGTGCTCGGCTCGTGCCTTGGCCCGCCGCTCGGCCAGGCCGGTCACGTTAGGAGGTACTTCGCTCATGCTGGGGAGCTACCCCCGGACGGGGAGAAGATTCGGCCCCGGCCCACGAGCATGCCGCGAACCACGACCAGGCCGGCGAACCGCACCCTGATCCGCTGCGAGCCCTACCGGCGAACCACGCCCCGACCCCGCCGCGGGCCGTACCCGCGAACCGGCGCGGGCCGCCCGGGTGAACCCCTCCCGCCCCACCGCACCCCGAACCGGCTCCGGGCCGGAGCCGGTTGGGCACCGGCGGCGCCCGCGACAGGGCGCCTACGACAGCTGGACCACCGCGCGGGCCTTGGACAGGACCCGGGAGTCGTTGGACCTGGCGGTCAGGGCGACCACCACGCGCTTGTCCTCGAGCTTCTCCTCGACGATCCCGCTCACCGTGATGACGGCGCCCTGGTCGTCGTCGGGGACGACCACCATGGAGGAGAACCGCACCCCGTAGTCGACGACCGCGCCGGGGTCGCCCACCCAGTCGGTGACGAACCGGCCGCCCTGCGCCATGGTGAACATGCCGTGCGCGATGACGTCGGGAAGCCCGACGGTCTTGGCGAAGCGCTCGTTCCAGTGGATGGGATTGAAGTCACCCGAGGCCCCGGCGTACATCACCAGGTTCGCGCGGCGTACCGCGTATTCGGCGGGCGGGATCTGCTGGCCCGTCTCGACCTCGTCGTACTTGACCGTCGCGGCCATGTCAGCCCGCCCCTCCACGCTCGACGATGGTGTTGTAGGTCGTGCACACGAACTCGCCGTCGACGGTGCTGACGTCGCTCCTGACGGTGATCAGCTCGTTGCGGCCGATGCTGCGGATGTCGGTCACGGTGGAGACACTGACCAGCTCGTCCCCGGCGTGGATCGGCCGCCGGTACTCGAAGCGCTGCTCGCCGTGGACCACCATGGCGAGGTTCAGACCGAGCTCGGGGTCGGTCAGGATCGACCCTCCGGCCAGGCTGAACACGATGGGGAAGGTCGGCGGCGCGATCACGTCGGGGTGCCCCGCAGCCTGGGCGGCCTCCCTGTCCCGGTAGATCGGGTTGTTGTCGCCGATCGCCGTCGCGAACTCTTTGATCTTCACGCGACTGACCTCGTACGGCAAGGAGGGCGCGGACGCCCGCCCGACGAAGTCACGGTTCAGAGCCATCGTGCTCCTTTGCGGATATCGAACCGGTGGGGCCGACACCGGCGGGTCGGACGAGACATTAACAGAACAAGATTCCAGTATGTGTCCTCGGGTGGGACATCGGGCGGCGAGCTACCGGAAAGCGGTTCACCGGTAGGCGAGCCACCAGGAAACCGTAGCCCGGCCCGTTCTCGCGCCGGATCTCTTCCGTGGTCAACGCTCGTGCCAGAAAACTGTATAGATACGACAAACCGGCGCCTCGTCTGAGGACGCCGGTTTTCGTGGAGTATGTGCGTGCCGAAGCACTCATCCCCCGCCGCGGCGGAAGGCTTCGCGCAGACTAACGAGTCTCGCGGTGCGCCTGATGCGTCTTGCAGTTCGGGCAGTACTTCTTCAGCTCAAGCCGATCCGGGTCGTTGCGCCGGTTCTTCCGCGTGATGTAGTTGCGGTGCTTGCACTCCTGGCAGGCCAGCGTGATCTTCGGCCTAACGTCGGTGGCAGCCACTTGGGAGTGCCTTTCTACGTTCTGGACAGTGGACAACCCACGGCAGGACCTCTCTGGTGGGAGAAGCCCCGGATGGGTAGTAGCGGAGGCCGGACTTGAACCGGCGACACAACGATTATGAGCCGTTTGCTCTGCCTGGCTGAGCTACTCCGCCTTGAGGCCGACGAAATCGACCGACCCCGCAAGGATACCCGACCCGCAGAGTGCCTGCGTACTTGTGCAGGTCAGGGCGATCTCTTCTGGGTCGCCCCAGTATGCCCGCTCGCGCGTCAGGAACCTTGAGTACTTTCTGGCCCGCCTTTACCTGTCTTCAAGGCCAACCAAGCCGAAAGCCCTAACCAGGAGGTTAGGGCCTTTAGGCTGTCGAGCCCCTTTACGGAATCGAACCGTAGACCTTCTCCTTACCATGGAGACGCTCTGCCGACTGAGCTAAAGGGGCCTGTCCGTGTCGCTCTCGCTTGCGGACAGGTGTAACCATACACGGCTCCGCAGCGGGATGCGAAATCAATTGAGGTCCACCCGGACCACCACACGTCCCCCCTCGAAGCACCCACGCCGTCCCCCCGCGCCGGGCCTCTTCCCGCCGTCCCTCACACCGGACCCCGCGACCGGCCCCGCCCAGGATCGGGAGGGACGGCCGCTCCTCCCGACCGCCGGGAAACACCGGCCCGTCGCCGACCGGCGGCGCGGCGGACGTCCGGAGCCGGGTACCCGCCGAGGGGTGGCCACGTAGGCCGGAAGGGCGGCCGACGGCCCGGGCGGCGGTCGCCCGCACCACAGGTCATCGATGAAACGATCGGCGGAGACCACGCGCCCGCCCGCCGCGCGAGCCTGGCCGCCGCAGTCCGCCACCGGGAGGCGCCCAGGTCCCCGTACGGCCGTCGATCTCCGCCTGGAGCGGTACCGAGAACACGCACCACAGCAAAAGGCAGGTTGTGCGCCTTTTAGCCTTTTTTGGCGACAGCATGCCTTTTGAGGAACACCGAGCCTTTTGCCGAACACCAAGGAGCATGATGCTGCAGGATCGTCGCAGGGACACGATCCGGGCGCTCGACGAGAGCGACCGGCCGCACCTGTACTGGCACGGAGTGGACGGCGACGGCCACGTGTGGTTGTTCGAGACCGTCCTCGACAGCGGCGGGGAGTACTGGCCCGTGAGGCACGCCGAACTGGGTTCGGACGGCCTCGCCCGCAGATACTCGTGGCGGCACATCGAGGACGAGCACGGCTTCCTGGCCGAGGGCCCGATCTACCCCGGCGACTTCGGCCTGAACGCCCTGACCTCCGAGGAGTTCGACACCCTGTGGGCCGCGCTCGACGGGTGAGGGTGCCCTCCGGACCCCCGTCACGCGCCCCGGCCACGCGTGCCTCGTCCCCCACCGGCAGCGCCCCGGCAGTGCCCCGGCAGCGCCCCGGCAGTGCCCCGGCCGCCCCATCCTCGATCCACGGGGACGGCCCGGCCACCGACCGTCCCGCACCGGCACGTGAATGGCATTCTTCATCCCTTCCCATCGATTTTCGACTGTTTTCGACCACTGGCCGACCCCTGTTTCGGCCGCGCCATAAGATCGCTGCATCCGGATGACAAAGTTGGTTATTTCGCATATATGCATAGGGGTAAGTTGCTCGCATGAGCGGAACGCCCGGCCTGAGGATGGCGGCCTCGGACATGACCGCGCTGAGCCTGTGGACCGCCGACGCGGTGGTGCTGTTCGACTGGCTCCTGAGCGTGGATCTCGACCAGCTTCCCGTCCAGCACATGGCACAGAAACAGGCCCTGATGGCTCTTCTCCAGCAGCTTGACCGGAGCGTTCCCGGCTACACCTCCGAGGACATCGAACAGGCGCACCTGCTGCTGACCCGCGAGATGGGCCTGTGATCACGCCCGGCCCGCCACACCGCGACGGTGAGCGCCCCCGGCGGAGCCCTGCGATCCGTGCCGCGGCCATGAGCGTCCACGGCGCGACCGCGTGATTCACGTCGGGACCGTGCGTCCCGGCGGAGTCACGTGGCCCGGGACAGACCGTGTGGCTCGGGACGGGGCGGGGATCGCTGTCTCAGGGACGCTGGCCTAGAGTTTGATCTGTAGTGGTTTGTACTGCTTTGTGAGGCACAATCGTCTGCCCCGGCTGATTCCGGTGGCTCCGGGTATGAGCGGCGTGATCGTGGATGACGTACCCGGAAGAAGGCAGTCGCGCACATGGGCGTTGAGATCCCGGCGGCGGTGTTCGATCCCAAACGCCTGTCGGCGGTGTGGGCCACCGGCCTGCTCGACTCCGAACCCGAACCGTCGTTCGACGACCTCGCACGTCTGGCCGCGCGGGTGACCGGAACGCGGCGGGCGTTCGTGACCCTGGTCGACGACCGGCGGTCGTTCTGGAAGAGCGCGATCGGAATGGGCGAGCCGTCCATGTCCGAGCGGCAGAACGCGGTGGCCGACAGCCCCTGTCACATCCTGGTCGCGACGAACGAGCCGTTGCTCGTGGGCGACGCCGCCACCGACCCCCGCGTGCGCGATCTGCCGGCGGTGGAGCGGCTGGGGATCGGCGGCTGGGCCGGATATCCCATCCACGGCCCGGACGGCGAGGTCCTGGGCGGGCTCTGCGTGGTGGACTCGGTGTCGCGCGCGTGGTCCGACACCGACGCGCAGACGCTGGCCATCCTGGCGCGCGCCGTGTCGGGCGAGATCCGGCTCCGGGACGCGCTGGCCCGGTCCGAGCGGCACGTGATGGAGCTGAAGGCCGCGGGAAAGGTGTCCGAGAGACTGGTCCGGACCCTCCAGGACAGCCTGCTGCCGCCGATGATGCCGACGGTTCCCGGCCTGCAGGCCGCCGCCACCTACATCCCCGCCACGGGCGAGGTGGACGTCACCGGTGACTTCTACGACCTGTTCCTGGCGAGCGGTTCGCGCTGGTGCGCGGTCCTGGGCGACGTGTGCGGGCACGGGGTGGAGGCCGCGCAGATCACCGCCCTGGCCCGCTACACGCTGCGGGCCGACGCGCCCCGCCACATCTCGCCCAGCAGGGTGCTGGAGCAGCTGAACCGGGCTCTGCTGGCACAGCGGATCAGGGACGGGCGGTTCCTGACGGTGGTGTGCGCGATCTTCCGCCCGGACGGGGACGGTTTCACGGGAATGCTGTCCACGGCCGGGCACCCCTCCGCCCTGCTGCGACGGGCCGACGGAAGCGTGGAGTCCCTGAGAACACCCGGCGTCGTGCTGGGCATCATGGAGGAGACGAGGCTCGGGAACATCCGTTTCGATCTGAGGCCCGGAGACACGCTGGTGCTGTACAGCGACGGCGTCACCGAGGCGCATCCGCCGAGACAGCAGGACCTGTTCGGCGACGAACGCCTGATCACCCTGCTGGCGGAGTGCCGTGATCTCGACGCCGGTGACATCGTGCGGCGGATCGGGGACGCCACGATCGCCCACAGCCGAGGACGCATGACCGACGACATGGCCATCCTGGCACTTCGCGTTCCGGCTCCATGACCGGATGTTTTTCGCCGGATGCCCGGCAGAATGTCGAGAACGCGGTCGCCTGCTTCTACCTGTGGGTGAGGGCGTCGACGAGGGCGCTCGAACATGAGGAGCGAAGACATGAAGTACATGATGTTGATGCAGTTCAGCGGGCAGACGCAGGACGAGTTGCCGCCGATCGACACCTGGCCCGTCGAGGACGTCCAGGCTCACATCCAGTTCATGCACGACACGAACAGGAAGCTCGTCGACGCCGGGGAGTTCGTGGACGCCCAAGGGCTGGCGGCTCCGGACCAGGTCAAGATCGTACGGGCCGGTGAGGGTGGTGCCGCCGTCGTCACGGATGGCCCGTTCCCCGAGACGAAGGAGTTCCTGGTCGGCTACTGGATCATCGACTGCGACAGCCCGGAGCGGGCGGTCGATCTCGCCGCGCACGTCTCGGCGGCGCCCGGCCCCGGCGGCAAGCCGCTGAACATGCCGATCGAGCTGCGCCAGGTGATGTCGGTCGCCCCGTCCGAGGAGCTGTGACCGCTGGATAGCCCGGCCGCCGACGACCTGCTGCGCCGGCTGGTGCCGCAGGTCGTCGGCGTGCTCACCCGGCGCTTCGGAGACTTCGCCGCCGCCGAGGACGCGGTCCAGGAGGCACTGATCGACGCCGCGGCCCAGTGGCCGGAGGAGGGCGTCCCCGCCAACCCGCGCGGATGGCTCATCCATGTCGCGTACCGCCGGATGACCGAGCAGCTCCGCAACGAGCAGGCACGGCGCCGCCGGGAGGAACTGGTGGCCACCCAGGCGCCCCCCGATCGGCGGACGGCGCCGCCGGCGGACGACGCGTACGAGACGGACCGGGACGACACGCTCACCACGCTGTTCCTGTGCTGCCACCCCGCGCTCACCCCGGCGTCGGCGATCGCCCTCACCCTGCGGTCCGTGGGCGGCCTGACGACGGCCGAGATCGCCAGGGCCTTCCTGGTGCCCGAGCCGACCATGGCGCAGCGGATCAGCCGGGCCAAGCAGCGCATCAAGGCGTCCGGTGTCCCGTTCCGCATGCCGGCTCCCCCGGAACGGGCACGACGGCTCGGCTCGGTGCTGCACGTGCTCTACCTCATCTTCAACGAGGGCTACGCCAGCAGCGCCGGTCCCGACCTGCAGCGCGTGGAGCTGGCCCGCGAGGCGATCCGGCTGGCCAGGATGGCCCACGGCCTGCTCCCCGACGACTGCGAGGTGGCCGGGCTCCTCGCGCTGATGCTGCTCACCGACGCCCGGCGCCCGGCCCGTACCGACGCGAACGGCACCCCGATCCCGCTGGCGGACCAGGACAGAAGCCTGTGGAACGGCGAGGCCGTCGCCGAGGGGATCGCGCTCATCACCGGCACCCTGGCCAGGGGCTCGGTCGGCCCCTACCAGCTCCAGGCGGCGATAGCCGCGGTCCACGACGAGGCGGCGACGGCCGGGGAGACCGACTGGCCGCAGATCCTGGCGCTGTACGGCCTGCTGGAACGCATGTCCGACAACCCCATGGTCTCGCTCAACCGCGCCGTCGCCGCCGCCATGGCGCACGGCCCCGCGACCGGCCTCGACATGCTCAAGGCGCTCGACGCCGACGGCCGGCTGGCGGGCCACCACCGCTTCTACACGGCCCGGGCCCACCTCCTGGAGATGGCCGGTGACCTGCGGGCGGCCGTCGACGACTACCGCGCGGCGGCGAGCCGCACGACGAGCGCTCCGGAGCGCCACTACCTCACCACCCGTGCCGCCCGGCTCGCCACGCCGGGCCCACCGGAGCGAGGATGACCGCCTTCCACCACCGCCGGATCGAAGACCTCCGCGACGCCCTCTCGCCCCTCCTCGACGCGGCGGCCGCGTACGCGCGGGAGGGGCTCACCTGATCACGGTCGGCGACCTCGTCGCCGCCTTTCTCCCCGTTCCGATCATCCGGCCGGCGCCGCGGCCGGGGTCTGGGCCAGCAGCTCCCTCACCCGCGGCACGACCTCCTCTCCGTAGAGGCGGATCGTGTTCATCAGCTTCTCGTGCGCGAGCGTCCCGGAGCTGTACTTGAGCTCGAAGCGGTCGACGCCGAGCGCACCGACGGTTTTCGCGATCTTCGTGGCCACCGTCTCGGGCGATCCGACGTAGAGCGAGCCCTCGTCGGCCTCCGACTCGAAGCGGCCGCGGGTCGTGGGGCCCCAGCCGCGCTCGCGGCCGATGCGGTCGTGCATCGCTCGATAGTGCGGCCAGAGCTCGTCGCGGGCCTGGCCGTCGGTCTCGGCGATGTGACCCGGCGAGTGCACGCCGACCGGCAACCGCGCAAACCCGAACTGGTCGAGAGCTCGGTGGTAGAGATCGACGTACGGCGCGAAACGCTCCGGCGGACCGCCGATGATCGCGAGCATGAGCGGCATCCGGTAGCGCGCCGCGCGCACCACGGACTCGGGACTGCCGCCGACGCCGATCCAGGTGCGCAGCCGGCCGGACTCCGTCTTCGGATACACGTGCTGGTCCTTCAGCCCCGGACGGAGACGGCCCTGCCAGGTGACCGGGCCCTCCCCCAGGAGATGGGAGATCAGGTCGAGTTTCTCCTCGAACAGCTCCTCGTACTGCGCCAGGTCGAAACCGAACAGCGGGAACGACTCCGTGAACGAGCCACGGCCGAGAATGATCTCCGCGCGGCCCTGGGACACCGCGTCCAGGGTGGCGAACCTCTCGAACACGCGCACCGGGTCGTCCGAGCTGAGCACGGTCACCGCGGTGCCGAGGCGGATGCGTTCGGTACGGCCGGAGATCGTCGCCAGCACGATCTCCGGCGCCGAGACGGCGAAGTCGTCCCGGTGGTGCTCCCCGATGCCGATCGCGTCGATCCCCACGCTGTCGGCGAGCACGGCCTCCTCGACGACGTTACGGATCACCTGCGCGTACGACAGCCGGTTTCCGTCCGCGTCGACGGTGACGTCCCCGAACGTGTCGATCGCGAACTCCAGCGATGCGGACATCATTTCCTCTCTTTCCAACGACTTCCCAACCGCTTCTCAACGGCGTCGGCAGTAGACGGAAACCATGGCGACGCGGTGAGAATTCCGGACACCTCGGAGGCGTCCTTCAGGGCGCCACCTCGGGAAAGGCCCGCTGTGCCGTACCGAAGGGATCGTCGACGAGGTGGCGCCGGAGGGCTGCTCATGACGGGCCGGGGTCCGGAAGCCGCGCTAGGTGTGGCGGCCCTGCCGTACCGATTCAGGATTTTCTTCGTGTAGGGCACAGCCGTACACGATGACCTGAACCATGCTCTGGACGACGTCTCTGCCGACGCTCCCCGGGGGCGCGGTGACCAGTGTGAACAGCGCACCCCCGTAGAGCGCGATCAGGGCGGGGATCTTCTCGCGCGGGATGGCGAGGCCGAGTTCGTCGTGGTGCCCGGCGGTGATCTGCACCGACGTGTCCCGCAGGCCCGCGAGCGCCGAGGCGAGCGGCGGCCGGCGCACGGCCTCCAGCTGGAGTTCGAAGATTGCCAGATAGCGGTTGCGCAGTGTGGTCGCCGCCGTGAGCAGCGATTCCGTCAGCAGGTCGACCAGTGTCGCGGGCTGCCCGGTGGCCCGGTCGGTGTCGGCGTGATGCAGCTCGGCGATGCGCTCCGCGGCGGCCACCAGCAGCGCTTCCCGGCTGCGGAAGTAGTTCGAGGCCGTTCCCGGCGGAAGGTCGGCTTCCTTCTCCACCGCGCGGTGGGTCAGTCCGTGCACGCCCGACGACGCCAGTAGCTCGATGGCGGTGTCGGCCAGGGCTCGGCGACGGGCCGGATTGGTGGGCGGCATGCGGTCACGCTATACCAATATCCGTACTAGTACTTTCGTAGTGAATCGACGAGGAGGTCCCATGAGGATCGTGGTGGTCGGTGCCGGGCTCGGGGGAGTGACGGCCGCGGCGGGGCTGCATCGCCTGGGCCACGAGGTGACGCTCTTCGAACGGGGCGCCGAGCTCCGGGAGGCGGGCACCGGGATCGTGGTCATGCCCAACGGGCTCCGCGCGCTGGGCGCGCTGGGGCTGGCCGAAGACGTTCGCGGGCACGTCATGCCCGCCGCCCGCGCGGGATTGCGGGACTGGCGCGGGCGCCCGCTGCTGGTCACCGATGCGGTCCAGGCGCAGCAGGAGGTCGGAACGCCCGCCATCATCGACCGGGCGGAACTGCACCGGGCGCTACGCGCCCCGCTGCCCGCCGGCCTGGTGCGAACCGCGACCCCGGTCGAGCGCCTGGAGCCCGACCCCACCGGGGTGACCGTGATCAGCGACGGCACCCCCGTCGCGAGAGCGGACGCCGTGATCGCGGCCGACGGCATCGGCAGCAAGCTGCGCGAACAGCTCATTCCCCGCCACCCCGGGCTACGGCGGACCGGCCGGATGGACCTGCGCGGTATGCTGCCCCGCCCTCCCGGCCTGGTGACAGACCTGCTCGCCAGCCAGCTGGTCGACCGCCGCAGCGGGGCGATGTTCGGCCTGTTCCCCGTCGGCGAGCATCGCCTGTACTGGTTCACCGACTCCGTCCTGCACGGCACGCCGCCCGGCGCGGACGAGGCACGCCGACAGATGCTGTCCCTGATGGCCGACTGGCACCCCCTCGTCACGGCACTGATCGAGGCCACCCCGCCCGCCGACGTCTACGTCGACCCGATCGCTCGCCTGGCCGAACCCCTGCCCTCGTTCACGGTCGGCAGGATCGCGCTCCTCGGCGACGCCGCGCACGCCATGCCACCCGACCTCGGCCAGGGCGCCAGCCAGGCCTTCGAAGACGCGGCCGCACTGACCCGCCACCTGACCGGCGCAGAGCCGGCAGACGTCGCCCAGCGGCTCCTGCGCTACGACGCCGAGCGCAGGCCCAGCGCCAACCGCATGATGCGGGCGGCGTCCCGGCAGTCGCGGCTGACCTCCCAGACCGGCGTCGCCGCGTGGCTTCGCGACGCGTTGCTGCGCGCCGTACCGTCCCGGCTCGCCACCCGGCGGCTTGCCGCCCTCTGGCACGCCTAGTCGGTGGCCGCGGGCAATCAGCGATCGGGTGATGGGCCGGCCGGTGTGGCGGTTGTGCCGGACGGCGGCGGTCAGGGCCGGGACGCGCTGGGCGATGCGGGCGCCGACGCCGGTGGCGGTGCGGGCACGTCCCGCCGCCGTCCCAGGCCGAGCCCGCCCGCTCAGCCGTACATCCCCTCCGCGTAGGAGGGGCCGTAGTAGCGCTCCAGCTCCTCGATCGGGTCCTCCGGCCGTTCCAGCGCCTGGGCGATGCGTGCCCGCGAGGGCAGGGCCTGCGGGTTCCAGCTCTCCGGGCGCCACAGCTCCGAGCGGAGGAACGCCTTGGCGCAGTGGTGGAAGATCTGCTCGATCTCGACCACGATCGCGAGCCGCGGCCGGTGCCCCTTGACCACCATCCGGTCGAAGAAGGGGGCCTCGCGCACCAGGCGCGCCCTGCCGTTGACGCGCAGGGTGTCGCCGCGGCCGGGGACGAAGTAGATCAGGCCGACGTGCGGGTTGCGCAGGATGTTGTGGAATCCGTCCGCCCTGCGATTGCCCGGCCGTTCGGGGATCGCGATCGTCGAGTCGTCCAGGACCAGGGTGAAGCCGGGCGGGTCACCCTTGGGTGAGACGTCACAGGCGCCGTCGGTGTCCGAGGTCGCGACGAGACAGAACGGCGAGGCGGCCAGCCAGGCCCGGTCCAGCTCGTGCAGGGTCTTCCGCTCCTTGGCGATCACGGCCGGTTTGGGAGTGCCGAGCAGTTCCCGCAATTCGTCGGCGGAGTCGATCGATTCCCAGTCCTCGGCCGCCATGTTTCTCCTTTATGCAGAAGGCACGGAAAGTCTATTTTGGTGCCGTCCACGTTGGCGAGCGCCGCACTCGGTCCGGCGGGCCTCGCGCGAGACCACCGGGTCCTGAGCGGAGGCCTGTCCGGCAATTCGGAGTGGCGAAGCCGTAGCGTGACGGATGCCAGGATGACGCCCACCTGCGTGAGGTCCTCCATCGGCTTCGTTCCTGGATCGAGAGCGTCACCGAACAAGCCCGTCACGGGGTGCCGTTAGGCGCGCGTGACGCCGCCGGGAACGGGCTTGCCGACGCCCACGCGAGCCGCCCCCTACTCCTCGCGGTGATCCGCTCGGGAAGCCCACCCCCGCACCTGCTCGGTGAGCCGTACGGCAACGCGTCAGGGCACTGGCGCGGTGACGGTGTCTTAAAACTCGGCGGACCACCCGACACGCGGATCGGAAAGTCGATCTGACACCTACTCCACCCACCACCAGCCATCTCCAAGCTCGCGTGTGGCACTGCCGAGATCACCGCTCGCCGTGCGGACCGTCGCACCTCGACCACCGGAACCCGGGACATAGGCGATGCCCCTGCCGCTCTCCGCCCGCCAATCCTCGAACACCGGCAGGTAGAGCGCGTCGTCCTGTGACCGTACCCGACCGTCTATCGACAGATATTCCATCCACCCGGGCACGGTGAGTGGGCGGTGGTTGTCATAGTCGGAGGCAAGTTCGGCGAACGCGTCCCGGTGCAGCCATACCTGGCCCTCCGCATACAGGGGCTCCCAGTCGGCGGTTCTGACCACCGCTCCGGCACCGAGGGCAAGCAACAGCACGGCGACACACCGGCCGTAGTCCTTGAGGAACAGACAGGTCACCACCACCGCGACCGACCGGCTGATCACCCATAACCAGACCGCCATGATCGCAAGCCAGGCGAACAGCTCGGACACCCTGAACACCGGAATCCAGAAGTACTCCAGCGCCACCAGCGTGAGCCATGCGAGTGACACCACCTTGAGCACCGGACGGCTCAGGGGCTTCTTCTCGCTGGATGCGGTCGACACGGCGTGAAGTTTTCTGCAGCGACGAGCAACTACGCCACACCCGGACAGATAACTTCACACTTTTTACACAGTTTCCCTCCATATTCACCATGTCCAGTGGGCTCGTGCCGAGGCACCAAAGCCCCGGACCGTCGATCGCACCCACTTACGGCGTCCACCCATCACCGGGTGATCATTAGGCCAACGTCCGCGCGGCGACATCATGGCGTACACCAGACCGCATCAGCAGTTCTGATCTTGCCCGTCCCGATCGGCTCCACCTGGACCGGCGGGCACGGCCGGCCCCTGCGGAACGGAGTTGAACGGGGCTGGACCGCGACCAGGAACTCATCGTCACGAGCGGCGTGATCTCGATGATGCGTGCCGTCCGGCGGCCGGTCGCACCTTGTCCGGGCTCATATCTCACCCTCGTCCTGCCCACCCTGAACGGCCATCACGCGGTCGTGAGAGCGGTGATCCAGTGGATCGAATCCGGAAGGCGGCTTCTCAGCGTGCGATCATGAATTCCATGACGTCGACCAGAAAGGGCCATGCCGCGTAGGCGCCCTTCCGCGGTCCGCGCACGAGGACCGGTGTGCGGAACCCACAGAACCTCGATCCATCATGTCCCCGGCCTCGGACGCCGAGCCATGGCCGCGGTGATCACACTGGAACACACTCGCATGTGGCCAGGTGAGGTGGCTGCGGCATTGCTGGCCTGGACGCAGGCGGTAGTGCCCGGCACCGCCGACCGGATCGCGCCTACGTGCATGTGCCCCGAATGTTGTGGAGACGGGCCACGCCGGCGACTCGAACAGGCACTCATCGCACTGCCGCGCTGGGCCAAGCCCTGCCTGTACGCCTTGGTCCTCCCCATCGACAGACGCTTCGTCGCTCGAACGTTCCCGAACCCGCATGCTTCGCCTGAATGGCCGTGGTGGCAGCGACGGCGCTGAGCACTTCGAATTCTTGAGAGCTTGCCCGCAAAGACGTACACCGATCTCGCGCAACCTGCGAAGAAGCGGCTCACAGCACTACCAAGCCGTTCAGGGGGCTCGGGGACGGACGACCTTGCTCCAACGACGACGCGCGTACGACGCGAGCAACCGTAGAGCGCCGTTGACGACCATGAACAGCCGAAAATACGAGAAGAGCCGCCATACCGCGTTTCCGCTGGTGTGGGGTTGTCAAGCGAACTGGATGGCCCGAAGCTTGAAGATCCTCGAGTCACGTAAGCAAGTACGCTGACCGCGATCGCCCGCGACGGTGAAGGAGCCGCCAATGACCGCCGACCCGACGATGGCCCGGATCGGCCAGGGAGTGGAGTTACATCACCACCGAGGTCAGCGTGAAGCCGCTCGCGACTTGTTCGCGCAGATCTGGGACGACATCGGCGGCGAGCAAGGCGAACCACTGCATGTTTGCGTCCTTGCCCATTCGATGGCCGACGTGCAGGACGACGTGCACCAGGAGCTGATGTGGGATCTGCGGGCGCTCACCGCCGCCGATCTGGTCACCGACGAGCAGGTGGCGCAGGCCGGGGTGCCGCTTTCAGTGGCCGGCCTGTATCCGTCGTTGCACCTCAATCTGAGCGACTGCTATCGCAAGCTGGGCGACCTCGGCCGCGCCCGCGAGCACCTCCAGCAGGCGCGAGCCGGGATCGGCGCACTGGGCGACGACGAGTACGGGAAGCTCATCAAAGGTGGCCTGGAGCGGCTGGCCGAACAGCTGGATGACGCCACCTGACCGCGTCCCGGCGAATTCTCCGCATCAGTTGTTGATCTTCTCCGTGGATGCTTTGAGCCGGGGTGCCCTGGGTCGGGAGGCCCAGGGTTTCGAGCGTTTCCCAGGCTGTCAGCTGCCGTGCTGACATGCCTGAAGCCCCCTGAACACTGGTGAGGCGAGTACGCCCTCGCCTCACTTGCCTCACGTGACTTCTCCGAACCGGCGACAGCCCGGGCGAACGGGCGGGAGGGAAGATCGTGATCCTCCCGCTCGCCTCGGGGCCGGGAACTATTGTCGCGAGCATGGTCGAACACGATGTCCTCAGTACCACCCGCGAGGCTTACGACGCTGTTGCCCTCACCTATGCGCAGCTGTTCCGCGACACGCTGCGTGACAGTCCCCTGGACCGCGCGATCCTGGGTGCCTTCGCCGAGGTCGTGAGTGCGAACGGGGACGGTCAGGTCGCGGACCTGGGGTGTGGGCCTGGCCATGTCACCGCTCATCTGGACGAGCTGGGGCTGGCGGCGTTTGGTGTCGACGCCTCTCCCGCGATGATCGAGTTGGCTCGGCAGGCCTATCCGGGCCTGCGGTTCGACGTGGGCTCGATGACCGCGTTGAACATCGCTGACGGCGTGCTGGGCGGCGTACTCTCACGGTGGTCCATCATCCACACTCCGCCGCAGGAGATCCCCGTCATCCTGGCCGAGTTCCATCGTGTGCTGGCACCTGGCGGCCACCTTCTGGTCGGCTTCTCGGCAAGCGATGGTCCGTCTCACCCGACGCAGGTCTTCGATCACACCGTCGCGCCGGCCTACCGGTGGTGGCCTGATCACCTCGCCGCGATGCTGCGCGAGTCCGGGTTGTCCGAGGTGGCCCGGATGGTTCGCGAGCCTCAGCCCACCGACCGACGGCAGTTCCAGGAAGTTCACCTGCTCGCCCGCAAAGCCTGAACAGGGGCTGTCTGACCGAGCACATGACCGCGTCCAGCCTGCCGCACGGGGAGCCTTCAGGCTCCAGACGTCGACTCGTGATCAGGGCTCACCGACCGTTCGAGCTCCGATTCGGCCGCCGGGAGCCGGTTCCCCCTGCCTACGGCTTGCCCCGCTCCAGGGCCTCCTCCGGGAGGACACAGCCGGCGGTAGCGGTTTTCAAGAGCGCCGCGTTCTCGGCGCCGATACTATTTCTGACCTGCAGATTGATTCTCATCAGGCGTGCGGCCAACGAAAATCATCCCGCGCATATCCCGTATGTGTGGCTGCTCTGTCCGTCCACCCTCCGAAAAGGTCCGGTTCACCATTCGCGATAGCGTCGGACCGTGTCGTATGACGTCTGCGTGTACGGTCCTGCCGACGAGCCAGGGGAAGGCCAGGAACTCTACGAGGCGGCCCTGGGGAGCCACAGGTCGATCAACCACTACTGGGTCAAGCCGGCGCAGTTGCTCGGACTTCCTCTCCTCTCCCTCCTACCTGGCGAAGACCTTACGGTCCGGCATGAGGAATTGGCCGCGCTCTCGGCTGAACTGCAAGCGCTCGTCAAGCACTGGATCGACACCGTCCCCGATGACGAAACCATCATTTACCATATTGGACATCGAAGATTTCGCGTACCTCTGCTCATCGATCTGCTCGATCGAGTTGACCACCTGCGAGCAGCGATACGGATCGCTGAGTTGACCGGAGGTCACCTCTACATCTAGCGGTGGCTTCTGGAGAGCTTCCAGACCACCTGCTGGCGAATCGGTCTGATCTCGGGCTGTGCTTAGGGTCGGCGATCACACGAGCATGCTCCGACTGGATGATCGCCGTCTCACGATCCGCGGCCCGGCAGTACTCGTAGAAGCCCACGCGAATGATCGTGGTCCGGCACGCGCAACAGGGCAACTCTCGTCAACGACGTCGTCGTATTCCTGGCATCCTGCTTGAAAAGACGCATGCCGATGTCCACTTGGCCGGCGTCGGCGTACTTCGCAACGAGTTGAAAAGTCCTGCTACGTCGCGATCTTTGAGGATTTCTCTGCCGTCTTCGTGGTCCCGTACTTCGACTGGGGTCTCGATCGGTTCGAAAGCGCTCCCGTGCATTCCGCCCCCCCGGCTGCTGGTTCCCAAGGGGATGCGTCGCTACATGTCGAGACCCTAGATGCCTCGGTGGAATATACGCGTGGGATGGGGCTGAGAAGTTCTTCCGTATGGTCACCGACGTCGCCCTTTTCCGGCTCCTCGCCACATCGCCCGTCTTCTCGGCATTGAGGACAGGACCCCGGTGATCTCGCGTCGGCGGGTGGCCAGACAGGGGGTCGGCTGTCTGCGGTGGAGACCCTGTGGTTCCCGCTGGAGGGCGCATCGGGCACCGACGTCGACAAGCCCGAACCGCCGGTACGCGGGGTGCGCCATCACCTCCGGGCGGTCAAGCACCTGTGCTCCGATCACGTCACCGAGCGACTGACCGCGCGCGACCCCACCAAGGAAGAGGCCGAGCCACTCGCCTCTTCCAAGCCCGTCATGGGGGTGCCGGCCAGCGTGCATGACGCCGCCGGGGCCGTGATCCTGGTGATGGGCGTGGCCTTGCCAGCTGATCTTCACGAGCTGCGAATGTGGGTCAACGACGCGAAGCTCGACGCTCTGATCGATCGATTCGAGAGCCATCCCCTGCCGCCCAAGACCTATATGGTCGATGGTCACGCGGAAGGCTCCATGGCGCTTCGTGGCAACGGCAACCACTGCGACCACCGTGTTCGGTTGACACTGAACACGGAGTTGTCCGTCGACGAGCTCATCGACTATTACGATCGGGCCGACATCACAGGCGTCGACGGCGACCGGCCGATCACCACCGTGTGGACCTATCAGCCGTCGAAGCACGCGATCTACGGTAACCGCGCGGTGATCGTGGAGCTCAACGACAGCACCGGCGCGGGCTTGGGCCTTCGCTGTCACCGAGCAGCTGAGGTACGTCGCCGGATACTGGCCCCCGCTCGCCGCATCTCCTACCCACTCGTGCGGACGCGTTGAAGAAACCAACCTCGTCTCAGCCGGACAAGTGGACGAGCGCACACATAGCCGTCTCGCTTCAAAGGAGCCTCAGCAACGGCCATCTGAGGCCCCATCCCGATCAGCTTCCACCAGAGCCTCCCCGCGCGGCTGCTTCGTCGTCGGCAAGGTCGAGCAGGTCAAGGACTTCGACGCCTCGTCCGGGACGCCGCCAAGCCCTGAGAACTTGGGCACGTATTCGGCACAGCCCCCCGTGGACGCCCGGCGACAGCCGTAGACGGCCGGGCATGCGAGAACAGCCCCTCACCGCGTTTCCGCTGGCGAGAGGGCTGTTTCTGCTGGTGTGGCAGGTGCGGGAGTTTTCCGCAGGTGGCATCTGGTACGTGACCTGCGCCAACGGGTGCGGACACGTCCGTCGACGTTCGTGATCGTCCGCGCCTGTTGTCACGCGGCCGGCCACGAGATGCGGAAGATCGTCAACGCGCTCCTCTACCGGGGCCGGACCGACTGCCGGTCGGACTCCCGATCGCGGGCAGGATCGCCTGGTCGACTATCGCCGCGAGGTCCTCGTCGCTGGGCGGTACCCCGGCGTCGATCAGACGCTTGGTGACGAGGGCCTCGCCGATGTCGGCCACAACCGGGGTGAGGAGCTCAGCCGGGAAGTGGCCCCGGTCGGCGTAGTGCTGCAGCACGGTGCGGGTGAACGTGCCGCCCCGGTTGGCGAAGACCCGCTCGAACAGGGCCTCGGACATCAGTGCGGCGCTTTTCGGGTCGGTGAGGATGGCCGCGACAGCGCGGCCCGCCGGGCTGAGGGCCCAGTCCACCATGAGGCGCAGGGCGCGGATGAGGTCACCGCGCAGGTCGTCGGCCCCCGCCGTCGGCTCCTCGACCGGGTGCTGGTGGTAGAGCGCGTCGAGGAGCACCTCCAGCGGGTCCGACCAGCGGCGGTACAGGGTCGTGCGGGGCGTGGCCGCGCGCCGGGCGATGCCGTCCATGGTCAGCCGCCCCGCACCGACCTCCACCACCTCTTCCAACACGGCGTCGTGGATGGCCTTCAGCAGTTCTTCTCCGCGCCGGCGCATCCGGGCGTTGTGATCGCCCATCGCTCCCCCTTGCTTAGCTGCACGGGTGTATCTTACTCTCAAACATTAGCTACACCTCTGTATCTAATTTCAAGAGGACAACCATGTCCATCGCCCCACCGGCTCCCGTTCACGGGGCCACCCCGATCACCCAGCGCGCGCTCGCGCCCGATCTCGCACGTGGGCTGATGCTGCTGCTCATCGCGTTGGCGCACTCGCACATGTACCTGTCAGGCCACGAGGCGGGCTTCCGCGGCTACGCGCTCGACGGCGGCCCCCTGGACCGGCTGGTCGCCGGGACGCAGATCCTGCTGGTGGACGGACGTGCGCTGCCCATGTTCGCCGCCCTGTTCGGCTACGGCCTGGTGCAGCTCGCCAACCGGCAGCTCGCCACGGGCAGGAGCTGGCCACAAGTGCGCAAGGTGCTGCGCCGGCGGAGCCTGTGGCTGCTGGCGTTCGGGTTCTGCCACGCGCTGCTGCTGTTCTTCGGTGACATCCTCGGGGCGTACGGGCTGGTCGGGCTCGTGCTCGTCGGGTTCATCCGGCGCGAGGACAAGGTCGTGCTACGGGCCGCCAGCGTAGGCCTGGTGCTGCACGTCGTGATCCTGTTCGGTTTCGGGCTGCTCACCATCTCCGCGCCCAAGGGCGACACGCCCGCCGCCATGGCGGACCCGATCGAGGCGACCGTGATGCGGCTCATCGGATGGTCCGGGATGACGCCCACATACTTCGCCGCCAGCGTGGTGCCGGCCTTCCTGCTCGGGATCTGGGCGGCGAGGCGCCGCCTGCTGGAAGACCCCATCTCGCACCGGGACCTGCTCTCCCGGGTCGCCGTCCTGGGCACCGGGCTGGCCGTCGTCGGCGCAGTGCCGCTGATGCTGGTCGACACCCGCGTCTGGACGCCATCTGACATGGTGGCCGTGTCGGCGTACGCACTGCACAGCGTGACCGGCATCGCCGGCGGGCTCGCGTACGCGGCCATCATCGGACTCGCCACCGGCCGGATGCGGCGCGACCGTTCCGGCCCGGTCGTCAGGGCTCTGGCCGCGTGCGGTCAATGGTCGCTGACCTGCTACCTCCTCCAGTCGGTGATCTTCGTAGCGGTGTTCACACCGTACATCGGAGGGCTCGGCACGCGTGTGGGCGACGCCGCGGCGTCCGGCATCGCCGTGGTGACCTGGCTGGCCACCGTGGTGCTCGCCGCGCTGCTGGCGCCCGGTGGGCGAAGAGGACCGGCCGAGGCCGCACTGCGGCGCCTCACCTACTCGCGCCGCTGACTCCCCCGTACGTCGGGGTACAAGACCCGCCGGGTCGCGGCGGGCATCCAGCAATGCCGGAGGCCGCTTCCAACGCCCCGGAAGCGGCCTTCGACGGGGATGGGCGGCTCGTCGGCAAGTCGTTCAGGGTAGTCGTACCGCCTCGAGCTCGGTGTCGGTCAGCAGCGCTTCGATGAGAGCCGGAGGGCCGGCGACCTCGGTGGCTCACAGGTCGTAGTCGGCGCACAGGGCCCATGAGCGGTCCTCGGCCCAGAGGTTGGACGGGCTGAAGTCGACCTCGGGATTGTCATGCAAGATCCCGGAATCTCCGAGGCATCCCGCACGCACATGGAGGTTGTCGAATTCGATGGCCCCGAGCACCAGCGGGTTGCAGCAAGCCAGGCACTCTACATTCAGCCGGAGTGACCTGTAGGTACCCGCGTGCCACCGTGCCAAGCCCGCTGTCGAACCGACAGCCTCAGCCGTCCCCTGTCATCGCCGGCTTACTTCGGACGGCCCGCAGACGACCCAGCCCTGCCGGTTGTTCCGATGCTGCTACGCGCTTGAGTCCTCCTCGCAAACGGGAGCCGGCCCCTCCTGGGGAGCCCCTGATCCGGCCACGCGGCAGATGTGGGCCAGGGGCGTGTGACCTGAGGTGACGTCGCCGTACCTCACTGAGGAAACTCCATCCTGTTTTCACAGGGAGAACGGGCCGGTGCGGTGGCGGTCGGGTGTGAACGTCGTGGTGGCGGGGTGAGATCTTGGAGGTAGATCGCCTGTCGGCGGGCGACAATCAGCCGAACTGCCAGCCGAGCAGGTTCCAGTGAATGCAGAACCAGACGAGGGCCAGCATTCCGGCCAGCAGGGTCACCTGGTGACCGCGGGCCAGGATGCCGATGGGCCGGTGTCTCCAGCCGATCACGGTGGTCGCGATCGCGGCGATGGTGAGGGCGAGGAACAGCGGGGGAAGAAGCAGCAGGACCCGGAGGGTCGTCGGCACGCCGTACAGGATGCTCGTGTCGCCGGTCAGGGTCAGCGCGAACATGACGACGAACACCAGCCCGACGGTGCCGGCCAGGCCGGCGAGGAGGCGGCCGGCGCGCCAGGCGCGAGACGTTTGAGCGGGACGCCTCCGCAGTCGCCGGAGCACGGCGGCCGACGGCAGGCCGAGTACGGCCGTCAGGGCGGTGACGACGAACACCAGGACGACGATGAGGTTGGCCGGAGGGGTGTCCCACCAGGGAATGAGTTCGTAGGCGGGCCCGTCGGTGGCCGCGTACGTGACGCCGGCGCCGTTCGTGACGAACGCCAGCCGCTGGGAGCCGCCGTCTTGCTGATAAAGCCCTGGCGCCAGCGGGCTCCACGTCATGCCCTTGAAGGCGAGTTTCCCGCCGTCCTCGACCCGCAGCCGGGAGGAGCCGGTGAGGGTGAGCACCTTCTCGATGGTCGACTCGACGGTGCGGGCCGGCTTGTAGAAGCCCGCCACGGGCGTGGCCGCCTTGCCGGGAGGGCCGGAGGGCGCGGCGCGGTCGCCGGGGAGGAAACGGTTGAAGAAGGCGGGTATGAGCTCGGTGACGGTATCGATGCCGCCCATGCCGTTGGTGGAGACGAACAGGCCGATATCGGCGTCGGGCACCAGCAGTAGCGCGCTCTGGAAGCCTTCCCAGCTGCCGTCGTGCATGATCACGCGATGCCCGTTGACGGTCTGCTCCTTGAACCCGTGGGCGTACCCGTCGATGCGGGGGTCGGCGGCGAAGGACCGCTGGTGCATGAGACGGGCGGTGGGCTCGTCGAGGATGGGCCCGTTCTCCAGATGGGCGATCATGAAGCGGGCCATGTCGTTCGCGGTGGCACTGATCGATCCGTCGGGCGGGAGGTTGTCGAAGACGAAGGGCTTGCGCTGGTACATCCCGTCTTCGTAGTCGTAGCTGCGCGCCTGGCCCACGGTCAAGCGGGTGGGGACCGGCTCGGAGGCCGTACTGTGCCGCATGCCGAGCGGGTCCAGGATGTGGTCCTGTACGTACTGGTCGTAGGGCTGCCCGCTCACCTGCGACACGATGTATCCGGCCAGCGCCGCGCCATAGTTCGAATAGGCCGACACCTCTCCGGGCGGGCGTATCCGCGCCGGCATGTGCTCGGCGAGATACGTGCCCAGAGGCGGCACGTCGGCCTTGCGCCGCGCGCCCACGCCGATGGTGCGGTCCTCGAACCCTGCGGTGTGGTTCATCACCTGCGCCAGCGTGATCGGCTGGGGGTACGTCGCGGGGATGCGGAATGTGGTGAGGTAGCGGTTCACGTCCGCGTGCAGGTCGAGCCTGCCCCGCTGCACCTGTTGCAGCACCGCGGTCCAGGTGAACAGTTTGGTGATCGAGGCGATCCGCACCAACGAGGTGCCGGAGTCGAACGGCGTCCCGTTCTCGCGGTCGGCCAGGCCGTACCCCTTGCTGAAGAGGGTTTTCCCGGCGCCCACCACTGAGACCACCGCGCCCGGCACGTGGTTGGCCTCCAGTCCTCTCGGCATGGCGGCGTCGAAGAAGTCCGCCAGTTGACGGGTGTCCGGAATGCGCGGCGAGGCCGCCGCCGCGGCAGGCGGCCAGACGGCCACCAGCGACAGCGCGGCGATGAGCAGCAGGCGTGGAAGGGTGACTGGCCACACGGCGTGACTCCTGACGTTGTCGGGAGTCATCAACGGTGCCGCCGGCGAGGGCGCGGCCACATCGCCATCACGGCCATGGTCGCATCACACTAAAGTCGGAGATTTTCGGACGGACGGCATCGACGTTCGTAGGAGGTGACGCGGCGCCGCCCTGGCTACGCTGGGCCGATGGTGACGTACCGGAACGCGCTGCGGCGGGTCGTCACGCTCGGCCCGCACGCGATCAGCGTGGCCTCCGTGGCGTTCTGCCTGTTCCTGACCATTCTGGCGGTCAGGGTGCCGTGGGCGCCGCTGCCGCGCGTGGTCATCGCGGCCGCCGGGCTGGTCGCCACGGGCGCCGTGTGGTTCCGCGATCGGTGGCCGACCGCGGTCACCGCCATCGGGGCGGGTGCGTACGCGCTGTCGGGCAACCCCGGGCCGCTGCTGATCGGCCTGTTCTCCGGTGCGGGGGCGCGACTGGGCCCGCGGTTCGCGGCGCTGGCGGCGATCGGCGTGGCGGGATTCCTGGCACAGCAGTGGGTCGACGACGGCAGGTTCGGCACGGACACGCTGCTCTCCGCGATGGCCGCCACCGCCGCCGTGCTGGTGGCCGGCGGGTACACCGCCACCCGCCGCGAGCTCACCAGATCACTGCGGGAACGCGCGGAGCGCGCCGAGACCGAACAGCACCTGCGCGACGAACAGGCGAAGGCCGCCGAACGCGGCCGAATCGCACGGGAGATGCACGACGTGCTCGCGCACAAGGTCACCCTCATCTCGCTGCACGCCGGCGGGCTGGAGGTCAACCCCGGCGCGGAATCGGCACGGATCGAGCGGGAGGCGGCGCTGATCCGGGTCACCGCGCAGGAGGCCCTCGAAGAGCTGCGGAAGATCGTGGGTGTATTGCGGGCCGGACATGACGACGGGTTTCCCGACCTGCGGCGATTGGTGGATTCCTGGACGTCGGCCGGCAACGCCGTCACGCTGCACGGCGACCTCGGCACGTTGCCGGTGGCGACCGCCCGGGCCGCCTATCGGCTCGTACAGGAAGGGCTGACCAACGCGCACAAGCACGCCGCCGGAGCACCCGTCACCGTCTCCGTGACCGGGAGCCCGGAGGACGGCGTCACGATCACGGTCACCAACAAGCGATCGCTCCGGCCCGCCGCGCGCCCTTCCGGCGCCCGAGCCGGTCTCGTGGGCCTGGCAGAACGTTTCCGGCTGATCGGCGGAACGGTACGCAGCGCGCCCGGCGATGCGGGAGGCTGGCGTCTCGAGGGCCGGTTGCCGTGGGGCGCATCCGCGAGGGACGCACATGATCAGGACACTGCTGGTGGATGACGAATCGCTGATCCGCGCCGGACTGCGGTTCATCCTCGAATCCGCGCCCGACGTGGAGGTCGTGGGGGAGGCCGCGGACGGGGACGAGGCGGTCGACGCCGTGCACCGCCTGGGGCCGGACGTCATCCTGATGGACATCAGGATGCCGCGGACCGACGGCCTCGCCGCCACCGAGGCCATCCGCCGGCTCGCCCGTGCGCCCGCGGTCGTGATCCTCACCACGTTCGACAGCGACGAGCACGTCTTCACCGCCCTGGAGGCCGGGGCCTGCGGATTCCTCCTCAAGGACACCTCGCCGCACGATCTGATCCGTGCCGTACGCCTCGCGCACAGCGGTGACGCGATGCTGTCCCCGCAGGTGACCCGGCGGCTGATCCACCGGGTCACCGACGCGCCCATCCGGCGTCGCCGTGACGCGCTCGCCCGGCTGGAAATCCTCACCGGCCGCGAGCGGGAGGTGCTCACCGAGGTGGGGCTCGGCCGCTCCAACACCGAGATCGCGGCCAGCCTGCACATGAGCGAGGCAACCGTCAAAAGCCACATATCCCACTTGTTCGACAAGCTCGCCGTCACCAACCGGGTACAGGTGGCCATCGCCGCCTACCGCGCCGGCCTGGTGGACTGAGCATTTCCGTACGTGGACGCGGGTACCCGGCGTCCCCCGTACCGCCGTGGCAGCAGAGCCGTTCCGGACTCCGTCCCCCACCACCGAGCCGACTGAAGAGCCCCCTCGGCAGTCGCCAATCTGACGATCGGCGCCCGTCCCTTCCACGGAGAGTTGAAGGGCGAGCTGAACGCCAAGGTCCCCGCTCAGGAGACCGCTCATGCCCTGACCACGATGTGGCGGATGGTCATTGCCGTCGCCTTCGTCGTCGTCGCGCCCGCCATGATTCTTCTCCTCGGGCCTGATGCGGGCCTGCCTCCGGAATGGATCGCCGGCCTTACCACGGGCAGAGGCAGGAGCGTCTCCTTCCCTGGTAGCAGGCGGGGATCATGCGTGTCGATCGTCTGTCAGCGGGTGTGCTCGGTGGTGGCCAGCCCCGCTTCCCGCAGGCGGGCGCAGATCTTGTCGTGGCGGGCGGTGGTGATCTCGCTGGAGCCGCTCGGCCGGGCGGCGGAGATCCACAACAGGTTGCCCTTGCGGTCGGTTAGAGCCGGCACCAGCAACCCATGAACCTGGTGCTTACCCGAATGGTTCCTACGGTTGTCCGGTCCCGTGCGGCGGCGCTGCGTACCAGGGTGCCATCGAGTAAGACGACCTCGCCGCCCCGCTCGGCGGTCTTGTTCAGGACACGGTCCAGCCGTGACGCGCGGGCGGCCAGAAGGACGACGGACTCCAGCACCCAGCGGCGCACGGTGGCGGCCGAGACCTGGTTGCCGCCGGCGATGTCGGCCGGGCGCCGGTCATGGCGCAGAACGGCGAGCACGATCAGGGCGATCTTCCCGGCGGGCAGCTTGCGCCAGCGTGAGCCGATCGCCTTCAGGTGGCCGCGCCGCAGGTCGGCCAGGAAGGTGAGGGTCTGGGCGGACAGCGGCAGGGCGCAGCTGCAGACGAGCGACGGCGCGTCCCCGGTGGACGTCGCTGTTGCCGACGTCGTGGTCATGGTAGTGGTCACACACCGCCAGGCCCCTGCCGGGGACGTGCCCGGACTCTTCGGGCAACCCCCTGGTCAAGGGGCTGCGGACACCATCAGCACCGGGGCAACGCGGGGCGGCACCGCGCAGCGCCGGGCTTGGTCGGAGCAGCGGCGAACGCGCCGCCGGGAGTTTTACGCAGCCACCCCCGCTCGGCCAGCCGGTTCAGTTCGGCCCGCACCCCCTCCACCTGCCCCGGCTCGACAGGCGGCCCGAGCCGCTCGCAGATCGCCTTACAGATCACCGGACCGTCGGCGGTGCGCACCGTCGTAAGCAGCGCCTGACAGTCGGCGGGCAGATCGCGCACGTCACGGGCCTGGTGACGGCAGGGGTCAGCAGACCTGCGGAGGACGGCTCGGCCACGCGACCGGCGGATAGCGCCACCTGGTACATCAGCGCCATGTCGTCCCCGGCGTCGTCGGCCTGTTCGGACAGCTCTGGGGCCGGGCCGTTTCCGGCGAGGAGTTCCTTGACCACCTGTTCTGCGACCCAAAGTCGTTACAGGCCGTCTTCGGTTTCGGCCAGCTGCGTCCGCAGGCGTTCAGCCTGCGTGGTCGTGGAGACCAGGCGCGTGGTGATCTCCTCCAACAGTCACTGCGACACGGGGGTCCTCCGGCTGACGACACGTCAGTTACCTAGTGAAAGCGCCCGGACACGGACGACAACGATTCAGGTTGTGGCGCCGCAGCCGAATCCCGGAAGATCCGCTTTTGTCCGTGGCAGACGATCGACGATCAGCTCCATCGGGCCGAGGAAGCTCTTGCATGTGCGCAGAGCCAAGATCTCGTGTCGGGGGCGGGTGCGCCAATCGATCACTCAGTCTCTAGCCTGTTCCAGTCCCAGAGGCAGAGCCTCCAGGACATCTGAGGCCAACCTGTCCGGGCTCCACAACGGACCATCGTCCGGAGCGAGATCGGCAATCAGCGACGCTCGAAGATTGAAGCGACTCGCGTTTGCGCTCCTCGTGGGGTAGCCGGCCTCTTCGGCACCGTCGAGAGCGGCGAAAGCAACCCGTGCCCAGATCCGCCGGGCCTCACCTCGATCATGATCCTGCGCACAGCCCTGATTGAGCCGCCACGCGCTCAACCACTCGTTGACGCGATTCGCGGTGACCTCTTCACCAGTAATGCCTTCCACTCTCCTCACCATCACATCCAACGGCACTGGGCCGCATTTTTTGGATCAGGGCCCGGTCTGCGGAGCGCCGTTGTGAGGGCGTATGGCGATGGTGCTGACGGTGCCGTCGCCCCAGACGGTGGTGTTCATCATCATCTGCCCGTCCAAGGACACCATCGTGAACTCCGGCACGAAGCGCGTTGTGAACATCGCCGCCATCCAGCTTCGCAGCTGATCTACCTCGCTCGCGACCAGGTCCCATTCATCAAGGAGTCGCACCTGGGCCCAACCTCTGTGGGCCTCCCGATCGTCCCCGTCGTCGCTTTCCGTATAGGTGACCCCGAGCAGGAACTCGCGGTCATCGTTGAAGAGGCCGTACTCCGTCGCCATCCGGAACCAGCCGCCATCCGGAACCAGCCCGCGTTGAGCTTGTCGGCCATGGAGTCGAGATGCCGGCCTCACCAGGAACGCGGCGAGCGGGAAGACCAGATTCTCACCCTGACCACCTACTCCGTTCTAAAACGTTGACCGTCCCAGAGCCGGACGCCCCTGCCGGAGGCACAGCGGTTTTCAAGAGGGCTGCGTTTCTAGCGGAGACAGGGGCTCTCACCAGGGCGGGAGCGTCTTTCCTCGTCCCAACCACCGAAGATCATCCCGCGCATATCCCGCAACGGCTATTCATCGACCTCGGCATGCCTGGCACGCTCTCGCAGCCGACGTAGGCGACGGTCGTACTGACCGGCATATGACCTCTCGGCTCTGTCGATCAACCGGTTCTGCGGATCGGAGGAGCTTTCATACAGCTCGGTCTCGAATGGATCGTGGTCGTACTCGATCAGCCGGACCAACGCCTCACGGTCCTGCTCGATGGAACCTCGCGCCCGAACCTGTCCGCGCCACCTTTCGGCACTAGCCATGGCTTCATCCACGTCTTGACCCTAACTGGCGATTCCAGGTGACAGGCACCTACCTAAGCCGCATTAGCAGCTCGGGGCGCCATCGTTCAGGACGGTCCCACCTGGACCAACATCCCTTCCTGACCTGCCTGGAACGCGCTGGTACGGCGGTGAACTGCAACCCAAACCGCAACCCATGGCGATCACATCCGGAGGAGCCTTCGATGTGGCGAACAGGACCTTACGATCATCTTTTGTCCGACCTCACGCTCCTGGAAATCGTCGGCTCAGTCTTTCCCGGACCGTTCATCTACGGCATCGTCTTGGGGGCGGTGGGCATGATCCGGTTATTCAGATGGCGTTGCGTGCTCCGATACACCGACCGGATCAGAGCCGAGGAACTCACCGCCGCATCCGCCAACTCAGGTCCGCGGGTGCGAGGAGCAAGTGAACCAGCTCGTTCAAACCGAACCCGGGATGCCGGCGAATGCCCGTTCGTGGCTGACTGCCGTTCCTCGGCTCCCACTACAGCGCGGCAGAAGGACATGGAGCCCAGGCCAACGGACAAGAGATCCACGCGAGCGAGACCGGCGACCTTCACGCCGCCGTGGTCGCCATGGGTGATTACGCCGTAGGCAGCGACGCGCAAACGAAAAACCGTCTCCGCCTGGCACTCACCCACGAACTCGTCGTCCGCGTGCAACGCATCCGGATGTTCGGAGCGGCCTCGATCGATCTCGCCTGGGTGGCGGAAGGCAAGGTCGACGCCCTCATCATGATGAGCAACAAACCGTGGGACACCGCCGCGGGAGTACTCATCGCCCGCGAGGCCGGCGCCAGCGTCGTCGACCTGGACGGCAGCCCGCACACCATGAACTCCGCAGCCACCATCGCGGCGAGCCCCAAAATCCTCGCTGATCTCGTCGAACTCATCGCCGAAGCGCGCAAGGACGCAGAGCGTAGCGAATAGCTTGCCGAATTGTTCTTATGGGTATCAAGCGGCGGCGCGCCGCGCCGCCGTACCCGGCCCTCTGCCGCCCGCCGACCGGGCGTGCGGCGTGGGCGCCGGTGCCGACCGGCGGCGACCCGGGCCGTAACCGTACCGCGCGCCCGCCGTACCCAGATAACGCGCCGACCACCGGCCCGCCGCCGCTACACGTCGTCAGTTCCTTCCGCTTCACGCCGTCGAGCCGCTCGCTCCTCCGCCTCTCGCTTCTGTGCTGCTCTCTCCGCCGCCACACGCTCCCGCAGCTCCGCATCCGCCACATCGCGCGGACGCGGAACCTGACTCCGACGATCATGCGTGAGCGCCAGCCTTATCGCCACATAAATCACCAAGAACAGCACCGCCATCGAGAACAACCACGAAAGCACTCCCCACAGCCACACAAACAGCTCTCTCAACTCGCCCACCCGCCCCTGTCCTCAGCGTCCGATCATTATTTCGATCAAGCCTGCCCGATCCATCCCCATACCGTCTATTGCCTCCGGCGGGGGCTTCCGGCTCCGGGATGATCGCCAGAGGCAGAGGCCCGGTTCGTAAATGGTTAAGAGCCGGATTTTCCCGTCGCCGTCGTCCCAGAGCAGGCCGAGCAGACCGGGGCCAGGGGGGTGGAACGACGGCGACGGGAAGATCCGGCGGGTGGGGTGTGCGTCCGCACGGGGTTCTCAGGCCGTGCCACTCGCGTGCCAGTACGGCCGGAAACAAGGGGGAATCACTGGGACTCACGGGCAAGGGAAGACCGCCTCTCACCTGCACCGCAGCAGTTCGGGAAGCCGTGTACCGAAATCTTCCAAACTGGTTGTCACATCCCGCCGCTACAGTTCGATCATGGGTGACGACCTCAAGAACGGCCTCATCTGGTGGTCTACTCACCGTGCCACCGTTGGGTTGATCGTGCGCGACGGCATTGTGGTTGAGTCCGCCTCGTATGCCCGGCGGTGGGCTCAGGGACGCGACGCCCGAGAGATCTACCGCACGGGAGAACGGCAGACAGGCATCACGCTCGCCTGGATCCCAGCGAACGAAGACTGAGGTATCCCCGCTATGGGATTTGCCGGGCCGAGCTGAATTCAGGGAGAACTGATGCGGGAAGCAGGTCACTTCCGAGAGCTTCGTCATGGTCGACCAGATGGGCCATCTCTCGTCGATGCGGTAGGGCAGGGCCGCTACCTCGATCGGCGGCAGATTGCCGACTATCTGATGACCGCCTCTGTGCTGGCCGTCACGGGTTCCATGGTTGACGACGTGATCAACCCGGAGAAGAAGCGGGTGGCCCCCTTGGAGATGGCCACGGACGGGGAGTGGACATGGCCGCGGGATCTCTCCTACTACGTTCGGGAGTACGGCGTGGCACTCCCCGCCGAGTTCGTTGATCACATCCGACGGGCGAGATGGACCTCACCTCAGCTGTCACACGAACAGCTTGCCGAGTTGACGGACCGGATGTGGGAGGAGATCCACGGTGAGTCACCCGAGCTCTGATCGTCTGACTCCCGAGGTGCGGATACCCCTCGGACCCGCGAAGACGTTTGTCCGGCTGGCGCATTGCGAGCGCCCCGATGAGGATGCCCTGTTGGTCTTCCTCGTCCACGTTGAGGCTCCCGGCCTGCAGGCCGAGGTAGACGTTGACACGTTCAGGGGAAGCGAACTCGCGGATTTCCTTGACTCCCTTGTGGCCGACTTCACGGGATGGGAGGGTACGCGGACGTGGGAGTCGCCGTGGGCCGATCTTCAGCTCGAAGCCGTCCACACGGGCCGCTCCGTCAACTTTGGCTGGACCCTCCGCTTCCCAAATCGGACCGAGGACCCCAGTGGTATCTGGTTCGCCACGGTCCACACCCATGTCGCACCGGGCGAGGAGCTGACCAATCTTGCCCGCGAGGTCCGAAGCTTTCTCTACGACGAGTGAGAGCCGCCGTGTAGCCCAAGCCCAATACTGAGGGTTGATCACGTGCCACAGGCGTGCCAGATCTCACGGGAAACGAGGGGGAATCACGGGGACTCACGGATCAAGAACGAAGAAGGCCCCTCACCGCATTTCTGCTGATGAGAGGCCTCTTTACGCTGGTGTGGCAGGTGCAGGACTTGAACCTGCGTAGGCTGAGCCGACGGTTTTACAGCGGGCCGACGATTCCGACTGCGGCATGCCTTTGAGCTGGCTGTATAGCTCCGCTTGAAGCCTTGGCGTACGAGATCATCCCGCACATACCCCGGATCTTGGTATGCACTCCCACACGCTCTTGCGCTGGGCGATCCACCGGGATCGGACTACCTATGCCGGAAGCTCTTGCTTCTTGATTCCTCCTGATGCAACGGCGCTCAACCTCGTTCCCCGGTGAGCCAGGGTGAGGAACGAACCCTGGATCTTCGATCGCCCCCGACCACGGCAGACCTCAACCACGATGAGGCGATCGTCGGGCTGCATCGGGGCGGCGGCGCGACCAAAGGCCGGCGGGGACGTCGGTACGGCGTGGCGCGCGTGCGGCGACGGCCCGGAGTCCTGCCCGTGCGTCGGGACCGGCCCCCAGGCCGCATGCCCGGCGCGCGCCGCAGGCGCAGGGCCGGGCGACGGCGCGCAGCGCCGCCGCCCCTTGATACCTACAAGGACAATTCGGCAACGAGGTAAGCATCCAGTTGTGCGCTGTCTGCCATCAGGATAGATCAGCATCGCCTATAACCCATGATTCGGTTATCCGCAATTAACGACACATTGTGTTACTTCTGAGTAGTTACAGTAACGATCAGGGTAATCCGGTAACCTGCCCCAAGAGAACATCAACCACTACTTGATAGCGAATACTCTGCCCTGCTTACCGCAAACTCCATCATGAAGGTGAAAATTGTCAATCCACCACCAATTCGAACGCACTCCTCTCTGGCGCAGAACTCTAGCCGCAACTCCTGAGGATGAGTATGAGCGGGAAAGAGAGACGCTAAGGAACTCATATATGCAGTTTCGTTCAACAGTAGAGCCCTTGGCAAATGATATTGCAATATCGATGCCAATGTTCACCGACCATTCAATGCTTCATATCGACTCCCTTTGGGACACCGCATCACTAGTCTGTGGTGACGATTATCCAATCAATCCAATTGAAGCTTTTATCCTAGGTGGCGCGTTTCTCTTACATGACTTAGGCATGGGGCTTGTGGCATATCCCGAAGGATTGGATTGCGTAAAACGAGATCCGCAATACGCAAACATTAGAGCTATGATTGCAATCAAGGGCGATCGGGAAAAGACATCCAATAGCTCGATACAGGACATGCTAGAAGAGCAAGAAGCAGCAGTGAGTGTCTTGCGTTTGCAGCATGCTCAGCAAGCAGAACGGCTCGTAAATGAAATATTCCAAGTTCCTGGTGGAACGAGCTTTTTTCTACTACAAGACTCGGCCTTAAGGCAAGATTTCGGAACACTTATTGGCAAAATAGCTCATAGTCACTGGTGGGATGTAGATCTACTAGGTGAGAAGTTTTCCCAACGTCGAGGTTCCATGCCCCAACACCCTGCGGAATGGACGGTCGACCCGTTGAAGATAGCGTGCATATTGCGCTTAGCGGATGCCGTTCATATTGACAGCCGAAGAGCCCCGACTTTTCTTCATGCCTTCCGAAAGCCTTCTGGAATATCTGGACAGCACTGGCATTTTCAACAGCGAATTACTAGACCACTCGTAGTTGACGATAGGCTGGAATACACGTCTACAAATGGTTTTAGCCATAACGAAGCCGCTGAGTGGTGGCTAGCATTTGAGACAATTAAAATGATTGATAGCGAACTTCGACGCGTGGACGCACTGTGTGCTGACTACAGTCGGCCTCGCTTTGCTGCTCGCTCTGTTGCTGGCGCTGATTCCCCTTCCCGCTTCGCGCGATACATTCCGACGCAAGACTGGCACCCTATGGATGCCAGCCTTCGTGCGACACAAGTACAGAATTTGATAGGGAATCTTGGAGGAGAATATCTATACGGAAATGAACCAAAGGTGGCAGTTCGCGAGTTAATAGCAAACGCCGCAGATGCCACTAAGGCACGCTTGGCATCATTTGGCGGTAGTGATGCAGTGGTCACAGTGTCATTGCGTTATGAGGAAGATAGCTGGTGGCTAACAATATCCGATAACGGCATAGGAATGGATGCCAAAAATCTCGTCACTTCTATGACGGATTTTGGACGTTCATCATGGAGATCCGAATCCATGCTTGAGCAGTATCCCAAACTACTGGAAAATGGATTCACACCAGCAGGACGGTTCGGCATTGGCTTTTTCTCTATTTTCATGATTGCCGAAAAAGTGCACGTGAAGAGCCTGAAATATTTCGACTCTCCAAGCAATACTCATGTTTTGGACTTTCCTGCAGGTTTTAAAGAGAGACCCCTGTTGAGGGTTGCTCAAGAGAACGAAAGATTGCGCATCGGAGGAACCGTTATAGAGGCTCGACTCAAGCTTCCGCCGAATCACCGTAACGGACTTCTACCAGAATCAGCCGAGGAGGATATAAGCGAAGAGTTTACCGATATGCTGATCGAACTATGTGCGTTATCTGAGGTTGATATTGATGTCGTAAGTCTTGCATCAGACTCTCCGGCCAGGCTAGTCCGAGCTAATGATTGGCGCTATATTCCATTAGAGGATTTGTTTGATCGAATTTACAAATCAGACATGGTCTACTATTTTGGTACTGATATTGAAAGAACCCTTAGAACGTCCTTTAGTACCGTCGCATCGGAAGTAAAGAACGCGGACGGGGAAGTAGTCGGGCGTGCCATGATTGCGCCCAATGCCCTACTAGGGATCGATGATATTCATCGCTATAGCGTGTCAACATCGGCTAAAGTTTACGTAGGCGGTTTTGCGTCTGCTGAACTCAATGGCGCTCTTGGCGCATTCCAAGGATTTCCACAGAAGGCTGATCGGAATTCATCTTTCCCTGTAGCGTCACCGGTCGATATAAAACGGTGGATTGACGAACAGGCAGGAAGAGTAATACCTCTCCTTGGTAATCATCACGATCGCAAGCTATGGTTGTGCGCCACGATTGAGTCTTTCGGAGTTTCCTCACCGAACCTTCCCTGTGCAATTGCAGACTACAAGGCAATGACGCGCACAGAATTAAAAGAGTGGGCAGAAAAACAAGATACTATTACGCTCATTCCTCAGCATCATCTATCGCAATATTTCAGAAAGGGCGGCTCTCCTAAATTTTTTTCACAGCTAAGTGGCCGAGAAGTTGTGCTTCCAGGCAATGCTATTGTTTTCAACACTCATCCACAATGGATATTTCCCGAGGATGTTTTCCCTACCCCTAAAGGGAATTTTGCTAAGTTTCCAGAAGAGATAATGGAAATATCTTCCTGGTGGAACCAGACGGGTAGCTATGGCTGCTCAGGAACTACCATTCAGGCTATCGCCAATGCTTGGGAGACTTCAATTGAGCAACTTCTAAGGAGTTCAATTTCCCGCGGTTTCATCTGGTTTGATGACGAGTCTTACACGCCATTGCAATATCTTGATGGCGATGGATATCTGCGCGTAGGCGCATTATTCTTAAGCAGAGGACGGCTCGGATAATTATTTAAAGTAGGCAATCATCATGTTATCCAATTCGAGACTTAAATCATGTCATGGAAGTGCAGATGCGACGAAATTCGAGATCTGTTTACCAGAAGTCCCAACAGCTCGAAGGGAGATTTTCGATAACAGCAAGCGGTGGCAATATGGCCCGAAGATCTCCTAGGTCAGCTGCCTTGAAAAGGAAGTATGCTAAGCCATATCTGCAACACTCTTCAATGACCTCGGACGGCGTGGACCAGTTTGTCCTAGAGCGATACAAATATATTCTTCAGCAAATTCATGCGATCAATGAAAATGCCCATAGATATCTTGCCTTATATCAGACTCTAGTAACTGCAGTTGCAACTGCAGGCATTGCTCTTTTTGTTGGTTACAAAAATTTTGGGATTGCTGCCAACGTGGCGAGATCCGGTCTAATTGGACTCATGCTGCTTGAGTCTTTAATTGCTGGCTTCACTGTCCTCTTGGTCGTAGCAGGCATGCTTTCATGGTTTGATTATCGAAAGGAGGAGTGCGCTCTAACTGATGTATACATCAGTCCAGGGTTTAGGAACGAACCCCGTTGGCGGAATTTTTTTCGTTGGCACGAAACTTACATCGCATTATTCATGATAGGTTCAACTATCTTCATGTGGGTCCTTGTTCTGGCATTCTTGATGCCAGCTATGCAACTTTCCAACTGATATATCTGATGTAGTGTTGCATTAAATATCCCTGTGTAGTCTCATTGAGCGGTGCTCGTCATGTGTCCAACCCATGGCAGGCCACTACAGATACCTTCATGATGACGTGCGGCTATATGCTCGTGCCCGTGTACGTCGGAGGTGTGGGCCTGTAACTTCGCTGTGTGGCTACCAACGAAGAGCGGTCGCGGTGGATCGTGCACGGGGAACGGCTCATCTATGACAACCGGTGGATCCGGTTGGGGCTCGTTGACGTGGCAATCCCGGACGGGGAGCGGTTCGAGCATCACGCGGTGCATCTGGATCGGGCGGCGATCGCCGTGGTGGTCGACGAGCAGAACAGAGTGCTGATGATGTGGCGGCACCGGTTCCTGTTCGACCGGTGGGGCTGGGAACTTCCCGGCGGCCTGGTCGACGCCGGCGAGGAGGCGATCACAACGGCTGCCCGTGAGGTGGAGGAGGAGACGGGGTACCGGCCCAAGGAGATCGAGCCTCTGATCACCTACCAGCCGATGGCGGGCATGGTCGACTCCGAGCACAGTCTCTTCCTGGTGCGGGGTGCCGATCTGGTCGGAAGCCCGACCGGCGAGATCGAGGCGGATCTCATCGAGTGGGTGCCGATGGCGGAGATCCCGGCGATGATCGCCCGCGGTGACATCTGGACGTCGGGGACGTTGATCGGTCTGTTCGCGGCGCGGGATCGGCTCAGCGCAACGAGCGGCTGACGGCTCGGGCGAGTTCCTCGACGCGTCGGCGTTGCCGGCTGAATCCGGTCATCGTGGCGAGGTGTTGGGCGCGCTGGATGTGGGGTTGGGCGGCGTCGGGCTCTCCGCGGGCGAGAAGGGCGTGGCCCAGGTCGCAGCGGACGCCGGATTCGGCGCGGTTGTAGGTGCCGTCCATCCCGGCCAGTGCGGAGCGCAGGTCCTCGACGGTTCCCGGATCGCCGAAGCGCACCAGGCAACTCCCCCGCCAGCGTGCCAGGTGGTGGGCGTTGACCGACAGGTAGGGCATGTCGGGGTCGGCGTCGCCGTCGGGCAGGAGTGCGGCGGCCTGTTCCAGGGCGGTACGGCAGGTCGTTTCGTCGCCGAGGATGGCGGCGCCTTCGGCTTCGGCTGCGGACATCCAGGTGCGTAACCGGGCGGGGATGCGGTCGCGGTAGGTGGTGTGGATGTACTGGAGGAGTTCGGTGCCTTCGGCTGGGCGGCCGAGTTCCATCAGGACGTATGCCTGTTCGCCGGAGACGTAGGCGATGAGGGCGGGGTCGTCGGCTTCGCGGGCGGCGGCTTTGGCGTGCTCGTAGTGGTTCCAGGCGTCGTTGAGCGCTCCGGTGTGGATGGCCTGCCAGCCAGCCAGTGAGGCGGTCTCGGCCAGGACGTGGGCGAGCTGGGCGCGGATGCCGGGGCGTACGGCGTGGCGGTGGGCGTGTTCAACGTGGGAGATCTGGGCGCGCATCTTGTCGGCGATGGCGATGCCGCCGAGTCGGCGGTCCATGAGGCGCAGATTGTTGGTGTCGGTGGTGAGGATCATGACCATGGTGGGGTCGATGGCGGCGGCTGCTTTGATCCGGGCTGTCAGTTCCTCGCTCTGCTCCTGGTGGTGGTCGCCGTAGTTGCCGGTTGGGGATGCGGTGTCGAGGGGGGCCAGGCCGAAGAGCATGCGGGCGTGATCGGGCAGGCCGAGACCGGTGGCGATGCGCTCGTAGACGTCCAGCTCGGTGATGTGGGACTGGTTGTGGCTGATCCGGCTGACGCGTCCTTGGGACAGGCCGGTTGCCGCGCCGATGTCCACTTGGCTGGCGCCTGCGTACTTCGCGGCGAGTTTGAAAAGTCCTGCTACGTCGCGATTTTTGAGGATTTCTCTGCTGTCTTCACGGTCCCATGCTTCGGTTGGGATCTTGATCGGTTCGAAAGCGCTCCCGTTCATTCCGTCCTCCGGATGTCGGTTCCCGAGGTGGTGCGTCGCTACATGTCGAGACCCTATATGCCTTGGTGGAATATACGCGTGGGATAGGGCTGAGAAGTTCTTCCATCGATCCTTTCCGGTATGACAACACCGGTTAAGTGCGATGAATGCGATGGGCGCGGCTGGAAGATCGTCACGCGGCGCGGACATGTCGCGACCTCGTTTCTGGGAGGTGCGGTTTCCTCGCAGGAGGACTGCCTGTACTGCGACGGCCCCGAGCCCATTGTCGAGATGTTCGAGTGGGAGGTCTTCGCCTCCGAGGGCGTCGACCGGCTCGGACCGTGCGGCACCAGCTCGGGGCAGGCGACCTCGATGGACGAGCTGCGCAAGGCACTGCGCAGGATGGATCCGCAACCAGCGCTGTGGGGGCGGATCACGCGGCGGCTCTACGACTTCGGCCTGGCGCCGGGCGACTGGTCACGACAGGTGATCTTTCACGCCACCGTGGACCTGGCCGGTTCGGTGCGTTTCGAGCGGCAGGAATCGTGAGCGAGGATTTCTCTCGACGGGGAATGTCATGCCTGTCCGAGCATCTCGTTCCGGCCGCTCCAGGATGCATGCCTTTGGCCTGGCACAGGTCGCGGCGTTTCGGGCGGGTTCGGGTAGTGGCCTGGACCTGTCATGAGCATCGGGTGACGTTTTACGAATTGTGCGATGCGGGCGGGTTGTCGTTCATTCGTAAGACGGTTCAGGACAAAGGGAAGGTGACCGTGTTTCACAGTGACGCATGGTCGCCTGCTCAGGCGCGAGTGGTGTGGATCAGAGTTCTGGCAGGGTTGGCCAGGTAGTTGTTTCCTGCTGTCGCGGGTCCTGACAGGGCTGCTCTTAACCGGTACTGTACTTGTGCAGACAAGTGGAAGAGTGATCGGGCGGTTAAGATGAGCAAGGATTTCGCCCCTCCGAAGTATGCCCAGGTGATGGGCACGATTCAGGAGCGCATCGAGGCCGGGCAGTACGCGGCCGGTGACATGCTGCCCTCGGAGACGCAGCTCGTCAGAGAGTTCGGCGTAGGCCGCACGACGGTAGTCCGGGCGCTTCAGACACTAGCCATGCAAGGCTGGATCGAGCGTGAGCACGGCCGTGGTTCGTTCGTGAAGGGCCGCCCCGAGAGTGCCGTCGATCGCATCCGGCCAGGGCTGGCGGTGGCCGAGCAGGCCGAGAACGGCGACCTGGTCACCGACGTCGCCCGTGTTCCGGCTCCTCGCCACATCGCCCGCCTTCTCGGTGTTGAGGACAAGACCCCAGTCATCTCGCGTCGACGAGTGGCCAAACAGGGTGGTCGGCTGTCTGCGGTGGAAACCCTGTGGTTCCCGTTGGAGATTGCATTGGGCACCGACGTCGACAAGCCCGAACCGCTCGCGCGCGGGGTGCGCCATCACCTCCAGGCGGTGAAGCATCTGCGCTTCGACCACGTCACCGAGCGGCTGACCGCGCGCAACCCCACCAAGGAAGAGGCTGAGCTGCTCGGCTCTTCAAAGCCCGTCATGGGTGTACTGGCCAGCGTGCATGATGCTGCCGGGGCCGTGCTCCTAGTGATGAGCGTGGCGCTCCCCGGTGACCTTCACGAGCTCCAGGACGTCTACCCGGTGAGCTAGTTAGGCGTCGTGCCAGGCATCTGTGACACAGGAAGCCTCGAAATGCCACCAACCGTCTTCCTCGCCACGTGTCAGCAGCGTCTTTATCTGGCTGAGTTCTGCGGCAGCCGGCACGTTGAAGGCGACCAGCGGCAGTTCCTTACTGAAGACCTCTCCCCCCAGGCCGAACGGTGCCAACCGCTCGTGCACGGCTTCAGCGCTTGTCCCGAGTGGACCGCTAGGAACGGGCAGGACCCGAACGGTGCAGTTTCCCGACGCCTCCACGCGCTCCGTGGACCAGTGGAGACCATCGGCATTGGTAAGGAACCGCACGACATCTCCCTCGGCCACCCCTTCCTGTAGGAAAGGGACGTTCTCCAGGCGCGCGGTGTCCTCGCTGAGCCGCGTAGCCCAGATCCCTTCGGTGCTGTAGGGAAGCCAGCCTTCTCGCGGCACGAACTGGAACCAGACCTTGATCCGGTTGTTCTCGGCGGTGTCATGCTCCGGCGAAGTCATGGAGGCCATGACCGACATGATCGCGCATCCTCCTTGAGCACCGAGCGCCGTTAGGACGTCCGAGAGGCAGTCCCGAACACATGGCCATCCTCTCTCCGCCGATCTACTCATTCACTTGTGCGGACAAGTTGTCGTGGGCTACTCTCAACTCAATCGGACAAGTGGACGACCGAACATCGGCCGTCCAAGTGAAAGGAACACCCGACATGGCCATCCAAGGCCCCATCCCCGTCCACTTCGGACAGGTCTTCCCGCATGGCTGCTTCATCGTCGGCGAGGTCGAGCAGGTCAAGGACTTCGACGCCTCGTCCAAGGGCCGCACCGTCTACGCCAAGGACAAGAACACCGGAGAGCTGGTGTGGCAGGTCGCCGTCATGGACGCCGACCCGACCGTGAAGGCCGGCCAGAAGACGGTCTCGGTCAAGATCCTGTCCCCCATCCAGCCCGTCGTTCCGGCCGCGCTGCCGGGCCTGCCGTTCGTGCCGGTGGAGTTCGACGGCATGACCGCCACCGCCTACGTCAACCAGAACACCGGACGCCTGGCCTGGTCCATCCGAGCAACCACGATGCGTCCTCCCCGCACCGCCACGGCTCCCGCTCGGCAGAGCGCTCCGGCGCCGGTCAAGGAGACGGCCGGTAAGGACGTGGCGGCGTGAGCGAACACAAACCCTACACCTACGTCACCGCGTCGATTCACGAGGGCGTCACCCGATTCGATGTCTCCTTCTGCACCTCGGAGATGTCGGCCAAGGCGTTCGGGGGCGACGGGGAGCGACCGTTCCTGGCCCTGTCCAGCACTGAGGCACACATGACGGTCACCACCACGGGCGGCGGGCCGGTCACCGAGCAGGACGTGACCCTCGCGCGGGAGATCTTCACCGCCTCCGCGCGCTACCTGGCCAACTGCGAGCGCCTCCACGCGGAACAGCCGCCCAACCCCACCGACCAGACCACACCGTCCGGTGAGGTCGCGGCCTGACACGTAAGCGGGGCCGCCAGAAGCGCCAACTTCCGGCGGCCCCTCGGTTCTCCCTCTCACGCGAATTCAAGGAAGGCCCCCAGCCTAATGTTCAAGAAACTGCCCGGCGACGAGGCGCAGAACCTCGTCTCCACCACCCCCGATACCGCCGTCGTCTTCCGCCCGGCCGTCCTCCGCACTCCGGCGATCGTCACCATTGTGATCTTCGCGTGGCGGCTGCTGGCCGGTGCCCTGCGGCTGCTGTGGCGCCACCCCATCGCCTCGGCCGTCGCGCTCACTCCCGTTGCAGTCACCTACTGGTACGGCTGGCGTTGGGGCCTCGGCCTCGTCACCATGCCACCTCTCAGCCTCACCGCCTGGTTCTTCCTCGCTCGTCCCTCGTTCCTTCGCCTGCTGGGCTGGCATCTGTTGGCCTGGTGGCGGCTGGTGTGGGTCTACCAGCGGCACTGGCAACCAGTGATGATCATCTCCGGACTCGGACGACACTTACGCGGCCGGGACTACCTGCCTCGCGTCGTCCGCGTCACCTGCACCTCGTGGGCCGACGTGGTCACGGTGCGGATGCTCACCGGGCAGGCGGTCAAAGACTGGGCCGACCGCACCGAGCACCTCGCCCACGGGTTCGGCGCTCGCTCCTGCCGGGTCTCCATCGCACGCTCCGGCCGACTGCTGCTCGTCTTCCCTCGCCGCGATCCCCTCGCCACTCCGCTCCCGGCCGTACCGGTCCCGGATGAGGCATCGGTGGGACCGGTGGAGGTCGGCAAGTGCGAGGACGGCACCCCCTGGTTTTTGAAGGTCCATGGCACGCACGTCCTGGTCGCCGGTGCCACCGGGGCGGGCAAGGGCTCGGTCATCTGGTCGGCGATCCGCGGCCTACTGCCCGCCACGCATGCGGGCCTGGCGCAGGTGTGGGCGCTGGATCCCAAACGGATGGAGCTGTCCTACGGGCGCGACCTGTTCGGCGACCGCTACGCCGCGAGCCCGGCCGACTGCGCCGATCTTCTCGAAGCCGCGGTGAAGATCATGCAGGAGCGGGCCGACCGTTACGCCGGACTCCAGCGCTCCCACACTCCCTCTGTCGATGACCCGTTCGTCCTGGTGGTGGTCGACGAGGTGGCGTTCCTGACCGCCTACCAGTCCGACAAGGGTCTCAAGCTCCGCATCTCCGCCGCCCTGGCGACGCTCACCACGCAGGGTCGCGCGGTCGGCTTCGGTGTCCTGGCAGCTCTCCAGGACCCGCGCAAGGAGGTCATGAACATCCGCAACCTGTTCCCCGACAAGATCGCGCTCCGCCTCGACGAGTCCGAGCAGGTCGACATGGTGCTCGGCGACGGTGCTCGGGATCGCGGTGCACTGGCCGATCACATCTCCCCGATCCCCGAGCAGGGTGCCGGTATCGGCTACGTCCGGCTGGAGACCTCGCCCGACCCGATCCGGGTCCGTGCCGCCTACGTCTCCGACAGCGACATCCGCGCGATGGCCATGGAGGTGACCGCGTGAGGGTCTGCTTCTACGGCACCGACGAGGAGATCACCCGCCTCTGCGAGCGGCCCGTCCTCGCCGCCCTGGGACCGCACCACACTCAGCCCGTCCTGGCCTTCGAGCTGTTCAACGTCCGCGTCACCGCCGACCCGTACCAGACCATGTTCCGGCTGGTGGCCGACCTGTCCGAAGTGCGGGAGAGGGACGACCGTGACTGAACTGGCCTACATCCTCGACGGCCTGCGCTGCGCTGCCTGCCACGCGGTCAACACGCTGTGGCTGGACCTGATCCGCGGCCTGGTCGAGTGTCGCGAGTGCGGACAGGGCGCGCTCCTCGACCCCGGCGACACGTACGAGGAGGGCGCGTGAGCAACCCGAACGACCGCGGCCTGTCGCGCGCCGAACGTCAGAGGATGCCGCTCGCGCTGGATGTGGCGGTGGAGATCGCCAAGCACAACGGAGTGTGCATCCGGCCGGTGGTCCTGCGTCGGCTGGACACCCACACCGGGCTCACCGAGGACATCAACGTGCCCTGCGGGGCCACCATGGAGGCCAAGTGTCCCTCCTGCGCCCGGCGCAACCGCTACCTGCGGATGGCCCAGTGCCGGGAAGGCTGGCACCTGGAGGCCGAACCTTCGATCACCCCGGATGAGCCCAACGAGGAACAGGTCTGGCTGGTGGAGTTCCGCGCCGACATGCAGGCCCAACGCGATGCCGCGGAAAAGGCCGGCGACGACACCGCCGACCTGGACGCGATCCTCACCGGCCTGGACGACGAGATCAACGCTGCCGGAATGCGTGGCACCCTGCTCGGTCGTGCTGCCGGCAAGCGCAACCGCTCGACCCGGCGGCGACAGGATGCCCCCGATCTCCCCAAGCGGGTCCGGCAGAACACCACGCTCGGGCGGACCTTCACCGGCTCGGACGGAACCACCTACCGGCCGTCGCTGTTCCTCACCCTCACGCTTCCCTCGTACGGCAAGATCCGGGCAGGGCAAGGCGTGCCCGTCGATCCGGGCGCCTACGACTACACGCGGGCGGCTCGGGACGCGCTGCACTTCTCCAAGCTCGTCGACCGCTTCGTGCAGAACCTTCGCCGGGTCGCGGGCTATGACGTGCAGTACTTCTCCTCCGTCGAACCACAGAAACGGCTCGCTCCCCACCTGCACATGGCAGTCCGCGGCACCATGCCTCGCGCTGAGATCAAGCAGATCACGGCGGCGACCTATCACCAGGTGTGGTGGCCGTCCGTCGATGAGGTCAAGTTCGACGGCGATCACCTGCCGGTGTGGACGCAGCGGGCCGACCTCCCCGACGAGGAGACCTATCCAGACGGACAGACCGGCGACTACCTCGACCCGGCCACCGGGGAACTCCTCCCGACCTGGCCTCAGGCGCTCGACCGGCTCGGCACCGACGACGAGGCCGAACCCCTGCATGTGGTCCGCTTCGGTTCTCAAGTCGATGTTCAGGGCGTCCTGTCCGGCACCCCGGATGCCGACCAGTGCATCCGCTACCTGTCGAAGTATCTGACCAAGAGCCTCGGCGACGCCCTCGACCCTGACAACCCTGCTCAGCGAGCGCATGCCGCGCGGATGGCCGAAGCACTCCGCTACGAACCCTGCTCTCCGGCCTGCCCGAACTGGCTGCGGTACGGCGTGCAGCCCAAAGGCGCCAAGCAGGGCATGACTCCGGGCCGGTGCCGGAGCAAGGCGCACAAGCCCGAACACCTCGGCTACGCGGGCCGTCGCGTCCTGGTGTCCCGTAAGTGGTCCAACAAGACCCTGTCCGAGCACAAGCGCGACCGCCGTACCTGGGTCATGGAGGCGCTCGGCCTGGCCGATGAGGTCCCCGATCCGCACCGTTACGTCTGGAAGCCCGTCCCGGCCGGTGACAGCGACATCCCCTCTCTGGCCCTGCGACTGCTGCGCATGGTCGCCGAACGCCAGCGCTGGCGGGCAACCCTTCTCGCACTCCAAGAGAAGGCGATCGGACAAGACCTTTCGGCAATCAGGGAGGCGGCGTGAAGAAGAAGGACGACGACAAGCTCATGACCGTCCCCGAGATCCTCGACAGGCTCGGCGGGATCTCCGTCCGGACCCTCTACCGCTGGCGCGAGATCGGCAAGTTCCCCCGCGGCCTGCGACTGCCCAACGACGAGATCCGCCTCTATCGCAGTGAGTTCGAGGCGTGGCTTGAGAGCCTCCGGGAGGCGGCGTGAACACCTCGTACGACGTGAAGTTCTGGGAGATCCGCCGGAACAAGTCCAGCAAGGCCGCGTCCTATGAGGTCCGGTGGAAGGTGGGTAGCCGGGAGAAGTCCAAGAGCTACCGGACCAAGGCTCTCGGCGAGAACTTCCTGTCCGACCTGCGTCAGGCGGCCAAGCGGGGCGAAGCCTTCGACATGGAGACGGGCCTCCCCGAGTCGATGATCCAGGCCAAGGAGGCGCAGAACTGGTACGCCTTCGTCCTGGCCTACATCGACATGAAGTGGCCCCACGCGGCGGCCAAGACTCGGGACGCGATGACCGATGCCCTGGCGACGGTGGTCCCCGCGCTGACACGAGACATCCCCGGCAAGCCAGAGATCTCCGTCCTTCGTGCGGCGTTGCGTCATTACGCGCTGCCTCCCAACGCTCGGGACAAGGCGCGGCCGGTTGAGATCGCCAAGGCGCTGCGTTGGCTCGACAAGGCGTCTGTGCCTCTCTCGGAGCTTCAGGAGGCCAAGACCGTCCGGGCCGGGCTCGACGCGCTCGCCCTGCTCCTCAACGGCAAGGCGGCGGCTGCGAACACGATTCGGCGTAAGCGGGCCGTCTTCTACAACGCCCTTCAGTACGCGGTGGAGCTGGAGGAACTGCCCGCGAACCCGGTGACGAAAGTTCGCTGGAAGCCGGTGAAGGTCGCCGAGACGGTCGATCCCCGCGTGGTCGTCAACCCCGAGCAGGTTCGCGAGTTGCTGACCATGGTGACCTACGTGGGCAGGCGCGGCCGTGGTCGTCGGCTCATGGCGCTGTTCGCCTGCATGTACTACGCGGGCATCCGGCCGGGTGAGGCGGTCGCGCTGCGCAAGCAGGACTGTCGTCTTCCGGCAACCGGCTGGGGTCGGCTCAGCCTCGATGTCTCCCGTCCCGAGGTGAACACCCGGTGGACCGATTCCGGGGATGCCCACGAGGCGCGCGGGCTCAAGCATCGGGCGCAGGAGGACACGCGGCCTGTCCCGATCCCTCCCGTCCTGGTGAGGATCCTCCGCGAGCACCTCGACGAGTTCGGGACCGCCAAGGATGGCCGGCTGTTCCAGAGCGAGCGCGGCGGCGTGGTCGCCTCGACCGCCTATACCGAGGTGTGGGCCGCGGCTCGGCTCCTCGCGCTGACGCCGGAACAGGCCGCCTCTCCCCTGGCTCGCAGGCCGTACGACCTACGGCACGCGGCGGTGTCGCTCTGGCTCAACGCCGGGGTTCCCGCCCCGGAGATCGCCAGGCGGGCCGGTCACGGCGTTGACGTTCTCCTCCGCGTCTACGCGAAGTGCATCGACGGCCAGGAGGAGACAGTCAACCGGAGGATTGATGACGCGCTGGCCGCGTGAAGATCACCTCTGCTGTGGGGCTCTGGGACACACTCCCGGAGCCCTTTCGGCGTTCCGGGGTCCATCCCGCGCATGTCCCGCAACGCCCGGCGCGACCTGGGGAAATGCCTCATGATCCATCCCGCGTATATCCCGCGAGCGCTGACATGCGGCTGCTTCCGGCTGCCTGCGGCTGCATGTCCCGGAAACGCAAAAGAGGCCCCGAAGGGCCTCTGAGCTGCTGTTTCTGCTGGTGGCAGGTGCAGGACTTGAACCTGCGTAGGCTGAGCCGACGGTTTTACAGACCGCTCCCTTTGACCACTCGGGCAACCTGCCATGTCCTCCGCTTGCGGCGGCGACAGGAAGAAGAATAGCGGACTTCCGGGTGTGACGTGACATCGACGCGGGGCACCTCCCGATACCCACTCCTATCAGGACTTTTGGTACGCATGTCGCCACTTGTGCCGGTGTTCTCCGGGGAGGAAGTGACGCCAGAGGCGTCGCGGCGTCGGGGGGGACAGGTCTCAATGGCGGGGGTTCCGAGGGGTGGCCGGAGGGCGGTGCGAGGAAACTGAAGGAACGGGGACACGCCAAGGCGAGCGGGAGGGCGGGAGTGGAAACGAGACACGCTGAAGTGGACAGGGCCCGCTGATGGCGGGAGAGGGACACGCTTCCGCCTCGGCATCGGCGGGAGATGCTGGCTAGGCTGATCGGTTACGTACGCGTCTATCGAACCGGCTCGCGGGCGCCACCGCGATTCGAGATCCGTGGCTTCCGGGAGCCGGGCGGCGATTGATAGTTCCAGCAGGTCAGAGGGGATTGAGCTTTGGCGGATTCATCGTTCGACATCGTTAGCAAGATCGACCACCAGGAAGCCGACAACGCGCTGAACCAGACGGTCAAGGAGGTCGGACATCGATTCGACTTCAAGGGCACCGGCGCGACCATCGCCTGGTCGGGCGGTCAGAAGGCCGTTGAGATCAAGGCCAACAGCGAGGAGCGCGCCAACGCGGTCCTCGACGTCTTCAAGGACAAGCTGATCAAGCGGGGGCTCTCCCTCAAGATCCTGGACGCGGACGAGCCCAGGCTGTCCGGCAAGGAGTACCGGCTTCTGGTGACCCTCAAGGAGGGCATCGACCAGGAGCACGCCAAGAAGATCTCGAAGATCATTCGTGATGAGGGGCCCAAGGGCGTCAAGGCCCAGATCCAGGGCGAGGAACTGCGGGTGAGTTCCAAGAAGAGGGACGAGCTGCAGGAGGTCATCGCCCTTCTCAAGGGTAAGGACCTGGAGATCGCGCTTCAGTTCTCGAACTACCGCTAGCAGAAGGGAAACCGAGGCTCTGACCTGTGGTTTCAGGACCTTACTGCTCCGGGGAGGGCACATCCAGGGCATACGGCCGGGGCAAGAGGCTCTCTTGTGCCCCGGCCGCTCACCCGTTTCACATCGCTGGAGGTGAGCGACGCGGTCTCCCCCGCTTGGGGTACCTGTGCAGGGTGGGCCGGCGAAGACTCGCACTCCTGAGGAGATCGTCCACCATGCGGTCCGGAGCACCACGCCGATCAGCCTCAGTTCCTCCCCTTCGAGCAGGGCCACGGTGGGTGCCGGTGACGCCCTCGATCGTTTTGAAGCGATCCGGGCTCGATGGAGGCTCTACGGGCTGACTCCAGCCGCCGGTTCGGGCTGGTGTTGAGCGTAACCGTGCCGGGAATTGACGCGGGTTCCGAAGATTCGATCCATGGCGACCGCGCCGCCCCGGAGTACGGGCCGGATCTGCTTGCGGTGGGCCGGCTCGGAGCGGCCGTGCTGCCGAGGCCGAGCTGTCTGGATTCCGGTACAACCCTCCCGATCGAAGGCAACTACTGGACACGGCGCCAACCGGCGAACAATAAAGAATTATCGTCCTGTTCATGGGGAAAATTCATGACAGGATTAACGATCGGCTGCGTGAGTTCATCGGAGCACAGCCGATCTACTTCGTGGCGACGGCTCCCGAGCAGGGCGGCCACGTCAACATGTCCCCCAAGGGATACGCCGACACCTTCGCCGTCCTCGATGACACCACCGTCGCCTACCTGGACCTGGACGGCAGTGGAGTGGAGAGCATCGCCCATCTCCGCCAGAACGGCCGCATCACGGTCATGTTCTGCGCCTTCTCCGGCCCTCCCGACATCCTCCGCCTGTACGGCACCGGCCGTGTCGTCGTACCGGAGAACCCCGACTTCGCAACACTGATCAAGAATTTCGGCCCGCATCCGGGCGTGCGGTCGATCGTCGTCGTCGACTGTGACCGGATCTCCGATTCCTGCGGCTTCTCGGTACCGTTCATGTCCTTCGAGAAGGACCGGACGCTGCTGGACGAGTGGGCGGAACGCAAGGACGTCCAGCAGCGGCGCACCCACCGGGCGCGGAAGAACCGCGAGAGCATCGACGGCATCCCCGGCCTTTCCGCGGAGGAGACCGACCCGGTCACGCAGCACTCCTGAGCCGGTCGGCCGGTGGCCGCCCCGGGACCGGCCCTCGCGGGGGCCGGTCCGTTCGCCTGCACCGGAGGGGTTTCCGCTCGCTCCCCCCGATCGGATGACACTCACGGCGACACCGCCGGTCGGCCTCCCCCTGGGCGTACAGTAAGCCGGTAAGCGACGGACACCCCCCGTATGTCCGGAAGACTCGGGGGGCCTCAGTGGGGTTGTTCTGCCGCTTGAGCGTTTGCGTCGGCGCGGTCGCCATGGTCATGGGGGCGGGCGTTCCCGCGAAGGCCGGAGGTGTGAGACCTCCGGTCCGGTACGCGGGACTCGACGGGTGTGTCTGCGCTCCATGGAAACTCTGGGTACGCGGCGGCGGGGTGATCACTCTCCCCGACGCCCGGGTGTTCTCCGTGGGGAGGCAACGAGCACCGCTGGCCCTGTCGCCGAACGGTAGGTATGTCGCGTACTTCCAGCGGCGGGGTGGGGCGCTGGTGGTGCGGGAGGTGGCCACCGGCGAGGTGCGCGCGGTGCCGGGAGTGATGTGGTCGAACGCCATGCGCGCGGCACGGGTCGATCTCTCTCCCGGCGGGCGGTACGTGGTGCTGGGCATCGGCTGGGAGCATCGGATCCTGGACACGTACAGCGGGGAGAGCATCCCGGTGCCACCTGGCCTGCGTCCGTGGAGTTTCAGCCCTGACGCGAAGTTCGTACTCGTGGTGGACGACACGTTCCAGGCGGGGATCTACTCGATGTCGCCCTTCACCGAGCGGGGGCGCGTTCCGGTGGGGGGCGCGCTCGGCCCGGACGGCGAGACCGTCGCCCACTTCACGGCACGTGACGCGGGGATCCGCCTGTGGAACGTGCCCACCGGCGGCATCCCCAGGCACGATCCCATCGCCGTACCCGTCAACAGGACTCCGACCCGGATGCGCTGGAACGGCGCGGGCCGTCTCGACCTGCAGACGGTCACCCCGCGCAGGATCAGGAAGGGGGGCGGCACCCGCTACACCTGGTATCGGGTCGATCAGGAGTCGGGCGGCACGGAACGGGTGAGCGGCTTCGTCGTGCCCGGGTCCGTCCACAACCCGATCGTCACGGGACTGGCTCCCTGATCCGTCACGGACCGTAGGGGCTCACGGCGGCAGGGAAGCGCGGGGTCAGCGGCGGTAGCCGGCCATACGCTCCAGACGGGCGACGCGCTCGGCGGTGGGCGGGTGGGTGGAGAACATCCGGCCGATCCCGGCGCCGCGGAAGGGATTGGCGATCATCAGGTGGGAGGCGGAGGCGATCCGGCCGTTCTCCGGGAGGGGCAGCTGACGGGTGCCCATCTCGATCTTTCTCAGCGCCGAGGCGAGGGCCAGCGGATCGCCCGTCAGCCGGGCACCGGACTCGTCCGCCTGGTACTCACGGGAGCGGGAGATGGCCATCTGGATCATTCCGGCCGCGACCGGACCGAGCACGATCATGAGGATCGCACCGATGAACCCGGGGCCCTCGTCCTCGTCACCGCCGCCGAAGAACAAGCCGACATAGCCGAGGTAGGTGATCATCGTGGCGAGCGCGCCGGCCACCGAGGAGATCAGGATGTCGCGGTTGTAGACGTGGGAGAGCTCGTGCCCGATGACCCCGCGCAGCTCGCGCTCGTCGAGGAGCTGGGTGATCCCGTAGGTTACGCACACCGCGGCGTTGCGGGGGTTGCGCCCCGTCGCGAAGGCGTTGGGCTGCATGGTCGGCGAGACGTAGAGCCGGGGCATGGGCTGGCGGGCCTCGGTGGAGAGCTCGCGCACGATCCGGTAGAGGAGCGGCTGCTCCACCTCACCCACCGGCCGGGCGCGCATGGCCGACAGCGCGATGCGGTCGGAGAAGAAGTAGGCGACGCCGCTGGTCGCCAGCGCGACCAGGACCGCGATCTGCACGCCGGTGCCGCCTCCGAACCACGCCCCCACCACGATGATCACCGCGGACAGTGCGCCGAGAAGGACCGCGGTACGCAGACCGTTGTGGTGCACTACACCCCCCTTTCGGTTGATGCTGATTCACCTGTGACAACGTCTCCGGCCAGGTCGAACGTTCCCGGATGGTTCAGCCCGCGGCGATGAGCGCCGCGGGGACGAGGTCGAGGACCAGCTGGGGAGCGGCCGAGAACGCGATCGCGACGATCCCGGCCACCGCGACCGCCACACTCGCGGGTATCCATCCGGTGCCGCGGCCACCCGTCTCCGCGCTGCCCGGCACGACGCTGCCCGCCATGGCGCTTCCTGTCACGGCACCGCCCGGCACGGCACCCCCGATCACGGCTTCCCTCGTCACAGCACCCCCGATCACAGCGCTGCCCGCCATGGCGCCCCCGATCGCAGGGCTCTCGGTCACCGGGGCCGGGGTGAAGATCCGCACGACCCAGGCGACGTAGTAGTAGAGACCCACGACGGTGTTGACCGCCATCACGGCCGCCAGCCAGCCACCGCCTCCGCCGAGGAGCTCCCGGAACACCACGATCTTGGCGAAGAGCCCGGCCAGCCCCGGGGGCAGGCCCGCCAGGCAGATCAGGAAGAAGGCCAGTGCCAGCCCGGCCGCCGGGCTCCGGAACGCCAGACCCCGGTAGTCGTCCAGTTCCCCGCTGCCCGACCTCCTCGACACCAGCGTGACCACGGCGAACGCCCCGAGGTTCATCGCCGCGTAGAAGACCAGGTAGGCGACCGAGGCGTTCATCGCCTCGTCGTTCCTGATGCCGAGGGGAGCGAGGATGTAGCCCGACTGGGCGACGGAGGACCAGGCGAGCAACCGCACGGCGTGGCGCTGGCGCGTGGCCAGGAGGTTGCCGACGGTCATGGTCAGCGCGGCGAGAATCGCGACCAGCGGGATCCAGGTGGCCCCCAGGCCGCCCAGGGCGACGACCAGGATGAGGATCAGCCCCGCGAACCCCGCCGCCTTGGAGATGACGGAGAGAAGCGCCGCGACGGGGATGGGCGCGCCCTGGTAGACGTCACCCGCCCACGCGTGGAACGGCACCGCTGCGATCTTGAAGGCGAACCCGGCGAGGACCAGGACCACGGCCACGGTGACCACGGCGGGCAGGTCGTAGGCGATCTGCAGCGAGGACTCGTAGGCGCCGCCGTCGCCGATGTCCCCCTGGCCGGGCCCGAGGCCGGTGGCGGCGGGGACGTCCTGTCGTAGAACGTGGGCGATGCGGTCGAGGTAGACGGTGCCGGTGGTTCCGTACAGCAGGGAGACCCCGAAGAGCATCACCGCCGTGGAGACCACGGAGACCAGGAAGAGCTTGACCGCCGCCTCGGAGCTCCGGCCGTCGTAACGCTTGAGCGCGGTGAGCGCGAACACCGGCAGCGAGACGAGCTCCAGTGCGACCACCAGCATGATCAGGTCACGGGAGGCGGGCAGGGCGACGGCACCCGCCAGCGTGCAGAGCAGCAGGAAGTACCACTCTCCGACGGGGATGTCCCCGGAGGAGAGTTCGGCCGCCGACAGCAGCACCACCACGATCCCGGCGAACAGCGCGAGCCCGGCGAAGACCAGCGTGAAGTCGTCGACCACGAACGAGCACGGTGCCACGGCGGCCGTGGGCGCCTTCGGCCCGGTGACCGGGGGAGCGATGGCGCCGATCGCCGCGCGGGGGGAGCCGAGCAGCCCCTCTGGCACGCAGAAGGTTCTCAGCGGCTCTCCGGCGCGTACGGCCTGGGAGATCACTACTGCCAGGGCGGCGATCACCCCGGACAACGTGACCGCGCCGAGTGCCGTCCGGACGTACGGCCTGCGGGGCAGGAAGGCGTCCAGGAGCAACACGAGCCCTGCGGTGAGGGCGAGGATCAGGGGCGGCGCGACCGCGTAGTAGTCGATCGACTGGATCACGGCGCGCCCACCAGGGTCCGGACCACCGGATCGGTGAGGAGGAGGAGCGCCTTGGGCCAGAGCCCGAACAGCAGGATCAACGCGATCAACGGCACCCAGGCGGCCAGTTCGTGGCCCGAGACGTCGGGCATGCGCGATCTGCCCGTGCCCGTCGCCCCCGAAGCGACTCCCGAAGTCGCCCCTACCCTCGAACCCCCCGAAGTCCCCAGAGCAGCCGGGGTCGCCGGGGTCGCCGGGGTCGCCGGAGGGGGAGCGCCACCCCCGCCGACGGTTGCCATGAGGGGGCCCTCCTTCTCCCCCGCCTCGCCGGCGGGGGCACCACCGTCGTGATCACCCTCCTCCCCGGTCGGTCCCGTGGAGGGCAGGCCGCCCGCGGCGGCCGCGGCGAGGACCGGGACATGGACGGTCTCGGTGCCCCGGCCGTGGGTGACGCGGGAGAGCATGAGCAGGAAGTAGGCGGCGGTCAGCACGGTACCGAGACCTCCGAGGGCCATGAAGACCAGGTAGAGGGGGCGCGACAGACCCGCGGCCGGTTCGAAGGCACCGAGGAGGGCCAGCATCTCACCCCAGAAGCCCGCCAGTCCCGGCAGCCCGAGCGAGGCGACGCAGGCGAAGGTGAGCAGGGAGGCGAGGCGGGGAAGGCGTGTCAGCATGCCACCGCCGAGGGCCGGCATGTCGGAGGTGCCGTAGCGCTCCTTGATGGCTCCGGCGACGAAGAACAACAGGGCGGTGATGAGACCGTGGGCGATGTTGCCGAACAGGGCACCGTTGACTCCGGCCGGAGTGAGCGTGGCGAAGCCCAGGAGCACGAAACCCATGTGGCCGACCGAGGAGTAGGCGATCATCCTTTTGAGGTCACGCTGGGCGAGACAGGCCAGCGAGCCGTAGACGATGCCGATCACCGCGAAAGCCCCGAGCCACGGGGCCGTCGCGGCGGCACCATCGGGCAGGATCGGGATCGCGACGCGGGCGAAGCCGTACGTGCCCATCTTGAGCAGCACGCCGGCCAGGAGCACCGAACCGACGGTCGGCGCCTCGGTGTGGGCGTCGGGCAGCCAGGTGTGCAGCGGCCACATCGGGGTCTTGACCGCGAAGCCGATGCCGACGGCCAGGAAGGCGATGGTCTGCACAGCGGGTGACATGCCCGTTCCCCGTGCCCGCGCGAGGGCGATCATGTCCAGGGTGCCGGTCTGCGACCAGATGAGCAACAGGCCCAGCAGGAGGACCACCGAGCCGAGCAGGGTATAGAGGATGAACTTGATCGCCGCCGCCCGGCGGGCGCGCCCGCCCCAGATGGCGATCACGAAGTACATCGGGATGAGGACGACCTCGAAGAACACGAAGAACAGCAACAGGTCGAGCGCGAGAAAGGTGCCGATCATGCCCACTTCGAGGACGAGCAGCGTGAACACCAGCGCCCGTGGCCGGTTGCCACCGGGCCGGGGACTGAGCAGCTGCCCGGGGCGGTCGGCGCGCCCCCTGCACAGGTAGACGAAGCAGAGGAAGGTCAGCAGCGTGGTCAGCACGACCAGCGGCAGCGAGATCCCGTCCACGCCGAGGTGGAATCTGAGGTCGAGGCCGGGGATCCAGGCCAGGTCTGTCGCGAACTGCACCCGAGCGGCGTCGCCGTAGTCGAACGCGGCGACCAGCACCACCGACAGCGCGAACGTGAGGCCGGAGACGACCAGGCCGTGCACCCTGAGCAGCCGACCCCTGGCCGCGACGTCCGACCCGAACGGTGCGAGCAGCGCGGCGGCTCCGGCGAGTGGCACACCGAGGAGCACGATCAGAATCCAGCTCATGGCGTGGCCACCTCACCGAAGTTCGGCATCGGGTTCGGCCCCGAGTTCGCCCCGGTGTCCGGTCCCGTGTTCGGTGTCGGATCCGGTGTCGGGTCCGGTTCCGGTTCCGGGTTCGGTGTCGGGTCCGGTTCCGGGTTCGAGTCGGGTGTCGAGTCCGGTCGTGTGCTCGGTCGCGGAGAGGAGGTCAACGGCGCGTCACCGCCAGACGGATGAGGAGCAGCACGACGAGGGCCACGACGCCCCAGAACAACAGAGAGATCACCTGAAGATCACCGCCCCGGCCGCGATCAGGAGGACTCCGGCCAGCAGGCCGGTGATGTAGAGCTGGGCGTTGCCGTTCTGCGCCAGGCGGACCAGCCCGGCCAGGCCCAAGGTCGCCCGGCCCGAGCCGCGCACGGCACCGTCCACCACGCGACCGTCGGCGCGGACGACAAGACTCGCCAGGAGCAGCACGGGTCGGACGAACAGACCGTTATAGACGGAGTCGACGTGGAAGGCCTGCTCGCAGGGGGCCCGGAAGGGGCCGAGCAGGCGAGCCGGGTCGGCCAGGGGGTCGGAGCGCCACACGGCGTAGACCGCTCCCGCCCCCAGCAGCGCCACCGCGAGGCTGAGGGCGGCGGCGTCCCAGTGAACGTCGCCGACACGGGCGAAGCCGAGGAGCAGGGCCGGAACGGCCAGGACGAGAATGGGCCAGCGCATGGTGGCCGGAACCTCGTGAACGGCGGTGTGAGCGGAGGCGTGGACGGCGGTGTGAACGGCGTGCGGCGCGCCGGATGCGGGCGCGGACTGGGGCTGAGGCTGGGGCTGGGGCTGGGGGGCACGCTGCCCGAAGAAGGTTCGCAGCCACGCGCGGGTGGCGTAGGCGCCGGTCACCGCGACCGTGGCGAGGGCGCAGCCGTAGAGCAGCAGGGCCGCGGCGCCTGTCAGCGGCCCGGAGGACAGGGAGTGCTCGATGGCCACCAGCACCTCGTCCTTGCTGAAGAAGCCGCTGGCCGGGGGCAGACCCATGAGCGCGGCGAAGCCGATCGTCATCGCGGCGAAGGTGACGGGAAGCCCCCTCCTGAGGCCCCCCATCGTGCTCATCAGGTTGGAGCCGACCGCGTGGATCACCGCTCCGGCGCAGAGGAAGAGGAGCGCCTTGAAAGCGCCGTGGGTGATCAGGTGGAAGATCGCGGCGCTCCGGGACCCGGCGGCCAGGGCGCCGGCCATGTAGGCGAGCTGGCTGATCGTGGAGTAGGCGAGGACGCGTTTGAGGTCGTCCTGGGCCAGGGCGGCGAGGGCCGCGCCGAGCATGCCGATGGCGGCCAGGACCGCGAGGACGTCCAGGGTGGGGCGGGCGCCGAGGAAGGCCGGGTAGAGCCGGGCGACGACGAAGATGCCCGCGGCGACCATGGTGGCCGCGTGGATGAGGGCGCTGATCGGTGTCGGTCCGGCCATCGCGTCGGGAAGCCAGACGTGCAACGGCACCTGGGCGCTCTTCCCCGCCACCCCGGCCAGCAGCAGCATGGTCGCGGCGATGAGCGTGCCGGAGGACATCTCGGGGACTCCGGCGATGACGTCGGCGATCCTGAAGCTTCCCGCCGCCGTCCCGAGGACGAAGATGCCGAACAGGAATCCGACGTCGCCGATCCGGGTGACGAGGAACGCCTTGATCGCCGCTCGCGAGTTGGCCCTGTCTTCCCACCAGTGCCCGACCAGCAGGTAGGAGCACAGGCCCATGATCTCCCAGCCCACGTAGAGGACCATGAGGTCCGCCGCGTAGACGACCAGCAGCATGGCGCTGGTGAACAGGCTGATGAAGGAGCTGTAGGACGGGTAGCGCCGGTCACCGCGCATGTAACCGACGGAGTAGATCTGCACCGCCAGCGCGACCGCGGCGACCAGCACGGCGATCGACGCGGCGAGGCCGTCGACCAGCAGCCCGACCGAGATCGGCACCGAACCCGTCTCGATGACGGTGAACGCCGCGGTGACACCGTCGATCGCTCCCTGGCCTCCCGGCCCGGCCGGGGCGGACGGCTCGGCTCCGCCCCCGCCGGTGGTGGCCCAGGTGGCGTAGGCCAGCCAGATCGCCAGGGCCGCGGAGACGGCGGTGGGCACCACGGCGATCCAGGCGGCCCGGTGGTTGGCGGCGGTGTCGGCGTTGACCTTGAAGGCGCCACTCCTGGGAGCGTCGGCCTTGGGGGCGTCGGCCTTGAGGATGCCGCCTTCGCCGGTCTCCGGGGGCGTCACGCTGTGGGGGCGCCGGGGGAAACGGGAGCCGAGAAGGCCGGTGACCGCCGCGAGGAAGGGCAGCAGGATCACGAGCGAGGCGATAGTGATCATGGCGCGTCACCCGGCCCGGTGTCCGCCTCGGATCCGGTCCCGGACCGGGACCGCCGCGTGTCGGTCCCGATCTGGGGGTGTGTCTGTGTCCGGGACCGGCCCCGGGACCCGGCCGGAGGCTGCTCCACGAGTGAGGAGTCCGAGCCGGTGTTGCCGGGACCGGTGTCGCCGGGACCGGTGTCGCCGGGACCGGCGTCGGCGAGGTCGGTGTCCGTGGGGTCGGACAGGGAGCGGAGGCGGTCGAGGTCGACGGTCTGGCGGTTGCGGTAGAGCGCGAGGATGATCGCGAGACCGAGGCCGACCTCGGCGGCGGCGATCACGATGACGAACAGTGTGAGGACCTGCCCGCCGTGCAGCCGGTCGCGCAACCACACGTCGAAGGCGACCAGATTGAGGTTGACGGCGTTGAGCATGAGCTCGACGGACATCAGCACGAGGATCGTGTTGCGGCGGGCGAGCACCCCGTACACGCCGATGGAGAACAGCAGTGCCGAGACGACCGCGGGATAGACGACGTGCACGTCAGTCCCTCCCGCGGATGTCCGTGCGGGACAGGACGATGGCGCCGATCAGAGCCGCCAGCAACAGGACCGAGAGCGCCTCGAACGGGAGCACCCAGTTACGGAAGATGCTGGAACCGAGCTCGCCGGCCGATCCGCCGCCGGGCTCAAGCGGGACGTAGGCCATGCGGAAGCCGTCGACGACGACGGTGACCAGCACGGCCGCGGTGGCGATCGCCACGATCGCCGCGGTCGGACGGTTCGGACTGTCGAGGTCGGCGCTCCTGCCGATCGGGGCGCGGGTGAGCATGATGCCGAACAGGAGCAGGACCACGATCGCGCCGACGTAGATCAGCACCTGGACCCAGGCGACGAACTCGGCGGTGAGCACCAGGTAGCACCCGGCCAGCGCGCCGAAGCAGACGACCAGCCACAGGGCCGCGTGGACGAGCTGCCTGGTGGTCACGACGAGCAGCGCCGACCCGACGGCCACCGCGCCCAGCAGAAGGAAGACGATCTCCTGCCCGGTCGGCGACAGGTAGGACGGCACCTCGGTCACCTCTCCTCCTCGGGCTCTCCACTCGGATCCGTGGAAGGAGTCTGCTCCGGTGTGGCCGCCGCCGGAGGTGCTTCACCCCCGCCTGTGGATAACTTCTCGACGGATGGCCCACCTGTGGACGGATCGTTTTTCTTCGGAAGGGCACCCGGTGGCCGGATGGCCCGGACGCTCGCGTGCCCCGCCGAGGTGCCCGGTCTGGACGACCTGTCCGGGGATGGGCCGCGCCGCGCGGGCGGCGCGTCGGGGGTGCCGGGAGCGGGTGAGGCGGGTGGCGAGGACGGGGAACCGGACGGCGAGGACCCGGACGACGAAGGCCCTGACGGCGAGGACGGGGCATCGGGTACGGAGGTGCCGGAACCGGGCGCGGGCGCTCCAGGGCCCGGCTGGAGACCCGGTTCTGAGCGGGAATCGGCGGGGGAGGCCGGGGCTCCGGACGGTGAAGCCGACGCGCCGGGCGCGGAGGCCGCAGGACCAGAACCGGCCGCGGGACCAGAACCGGCGGTAGGGCCCGAACCGGCTGCGGGACCGGGGCCGGCGGCGATACCAGGACCGCCTGCGGGACCAGGACCGGCGGTGGGGCCGGTCCTGGTTCCGGCAGCGGGAGCGGGCTCGGAGGGAGCCGGGCGAGGACGGACCGGACGGGAGGTGGCCGCCAGTTCCTTGGGCGGATCGGCGTTGGGCTCGTGGGCCGGAGGCGGCGGTACGGTCTGGGCCCAGGCGGCCAGCTTGTCCTTCTCATGAAGAAGGTTACGGATGTCGCCTTCGGCGTACTCGAACTCCGGGGACCAGAACAGCGCGTCGAAGGGGCAGACCTCGATGCAGATCCCGCAGTACATGCACAGGGAGAAGTCGATCGCGAAGCGGTCGAGCATGTTGCGGGCCCGGGGACGGCCGCCTTCCGGGGCGGGGAGGGTCTCCTTGTGGGAGTCGATGTAGATGCACCAGTCGGGGCACTCGCGGGCACAGAGCATGCACACCGTGCAGTTCTCCTCGACCAGCGCGATCACCCCCCTGCTCCTCGGGGGCAACTCCGGCCGGACTTCGGGATACTGCTGGGTCACCGACCTGCTCAGCATGTGGCGAAGGGTGACGGAGAGTCCCTTCGCCAGTCCCACTCCTGGTATCCGTGCCACAACTCAACATCATGGCGCACAGCGGGGCGCTCGGGAATGCGTGGGCCCCGGAGACCGTCGCGGTGAGAGGTATCAGCCGGGGAACCGGGTTATCCACAGAAGTTATCCACAGACTGTGTGTTCGATAACCGCTCCCCACCCACAGGCTCGCCAGCGAAGCGACTGCGGACCTTCTGAAAAAATCGTATTGTTCGCCACATGTCCCACCAGTACGGGCCGGCTTGGCAGTCGCAACCACCGGCGCGATCCAACACGGCGTGGAGCGTCGTGTGGGCGCTGGTACCCCTGCTGACCTGCGGTATCGGGACACCGTTCGTGATCGGCCACGCCGCGCGCCGGCTGCGGAGCCCGTTGCTGGCCGTCGCCGCCGTCTTCTACGGGCTCGGCATCGGCATCTTCATGGTCGCCGCGGCGATCTACGGAAGTTCCGACGACATCCCGGTCGTACTCGACACCATCGGGACGATCGGCCTGTTCGGCAGCTGGATCGGCGGGCTGGGCCACGCGCTGATCCTCAGGGCATCGGTTTTCCGGCGGTGGCCGTCCCGGGAATTCCATCCGGGACCGCCTCAGGGGTACGGCCACGTGCAGGGCCCGCCCCGGGTGCCGTCGTACCAGACGGGTCCCACCGCGACCTCGGTCGTGCACCCGGCCGCGCAACGGCCGCAGCCACACCACCAGGAGCCTCCGTACCACGGCGGGTACCAGCGGCCGCCACAGCCCCGCCATGACGACCGGCCGCCGCAGCACTCGCCCCAGTACACCCAGGGCCACTTCGCGCAGGGCCGGCCCACCCACACTTCGCAGGGTCCCCACGCCCCCTTCCCGCAGGGCCGGCCCACCCACGCTTCACAGGATCCCCACGCCCCTTTCGCGCAGGGCCGGCCCGCCCACACCTCGCAGAGCCGGAACGCCCCCGCCCCGCAGGGCTGGCTCGGGCCGTACCGGCTGATCGGCAGCCTGGGTAAGGGCGGCCAGGGAACGGTTCACCTCGCGCTCAACCCGCAGGGTCAGAAGGTCGCGATCAAGGTGCTGCACGAGCACTTCAACGGCAACCAGGTGGTCAGGGAGCGGTTCCTGCGGGAGGTCGAGGCGACCCGCAGGGTGGCGACGTTCTCCACGGCACGGGTGCTCGACGTGAACATCAACGAGGACCAGGCGTACGTCGTCAGCGAGTACGTGGAGGGCGACTCCCTGGAGCAGCTGGTCCGCGACAAGGGCCCGCGCGACGGGGACGGCCTGACCAGGCTGGCCCTGGCCACGGCGGGCGCGCTGGCCGCGATCCACCGGGCCGGCGTGGTACACCGGGATTTCAAACCGGCCAACGTGCTGATCGGCGCCGACGGCCCTCGCGTGATCGACTTCGGCATCGCCCGAGCCCTCGACCAGGTCACCGCGACATCGGGCAACATCATGGGCACCCCCGCCTACATGTCGCCCGAGCAGCTCTCCGGCGGGGCGATCGGCCCGGAGACCGACGTGTTCAGCTGGGCCGCGACCATGATCTTCGCCGCCTCGGGGAAGGTCGCCTTCGGGGAGGACACCATCCCCGCGATCCTGAACCGGGTGATCAACCACCAGCCGGACCTGGCGGTCCTGCCCCGGTCACTGCGCCCGCTGGCCGCCGCCTGCCTGGACAAGCAGCCGGGCAACCGGCCCACGGCCGCCGACATCATGCTGCGAATCGTGCAGTAGGGAACCAGGACCACCGGCGCTCGCGCGAAAAACCGACGCGAAAAACCAGCGTCAACAGGCCACCCGGAGGAGACGTGGCGGCCGAAGCCCGGCTAGGGAACCGCGTCCTTCGCCCGCGCCGTCAGCTCCAGGTACTCGTCACGGGTCAGCGCGCGGACCTCGAGCTCCAGGCCGTTCCCTGTGGCGAAGCGCTCGACGTCCTCGGCGTCCCACTGTCCCGGCAGGTGGAACAGCTCCCCGCCCACCATCAGGCCGGTCACCCCGGAATCCACCGAGTACAGCAGCAGCTCGGACGCGTCCAGCTCGCGGGTCCTGCGCGCGGTCTCCAGCAGCAGGCGACCGTGGACGACCACCAGGCGGCAGTGCGGCTGGCCCTCGCGCCTGAGCACGCGTCCCTCGGCGGTCTGGTTGCGGGACCTGCGGCGGCCGACCCCGACCACGACGACGGCCCCGGCGACCGTCAGCGCGGCCAGCACCAGGGCGGCGATCCCGAGCGGGCCCATCCCCCGGGTGACGTCGGCGCGGGTCTCGGTCAGGTTGAGGAGCACGAGCGCCACGAAGACCGCCCCGTAGGCGAGCACCGCCCACATGAGCACGTACAGCAGTTGCTCGCGCCACCACACCTTCGGCGAGCTCAGAGGCGGTCTGAGGCTTCTCGCGCCGGGCACGCGCAGGCGCGGCAGGGGCGCGGGCGCCCGCCGCCAGGTCACCGCGCACCACCTCGGCGACCTCCGGGCGAGGGCGACCCTGGCCCGCTGCGGCGTGTCGAACGCCCGGAACTCGAACTCCAGCCCGTTGTCCGCGGCGAACGCCTTCACCGCCCTCTTCGACCGGGACCCCGGAGCCTCCAGCATGACCAGGCCGGACTCGTCGAGCACCGCCAGGCCGTATCTCGTCCTCCCCCTGCCGGGATAACCGAAGATCAGCAGCGTGCTCGCCCGGCCCTCCCCGGCGAGCGGCAGCCGCACCGCCGGATGTTCCGGCACATCGACGACCAGTTCATCCTTTTCCACGGCAAGCGCGAGGGTCATGCGTTCCGTCCTTGGCAGGTGGTGTCACAGAGTGTATTTACTCCCTGCCCTGCGTGGGCACTTCGAACGTCAGATCGTTCGGTACGACGGTACGCGGAATGGAGGGGATCATCCCACGGCGACCCTGACGATTCCCGTCAGCGCCAGCTGGACCAGGGCCAGCGGTACCAGGCCGACCCAGGCGAGCCGCTGCAGCTGGTCCTCGCGCAGGCGGGGATAGCTCACCCGGATCCAGATGATCACGAAGACCAGCAGGAAGACCTTGAGGAGCATCCACACCGGCCCCGGCAGGAACGGGCCGTGCCAGCCACCGAGGAAGAGCACGCTGGTGAGCGCGGAGACCACGATGATCCCGGCGTACTCGGCCAGCATGAACAGGGCGAACCTCATGCCGGTGTACTCGGTCATCGGACCCATGATGATCTCGGAGTCGGCGATCGGCATGTCGAACGGCGGGCGGCGGAGTTCGGCGAGCCCGGCGACGAAGAAGACCACGCCGCCGATCGCCTGCCAGGGCAGCCACCACCACTGCCAGGCCTGCACGATGCCCGGCAGGGAGAGCGTGCCCGCCGCCATCGCGACGCTGGAGGCCGCGAGGACCAGCGGCAGCTCGTACGACATGAGCTGGGCGGCCGAGCGCATTCCGCCCAGGACGGAGTACTTGTTGCCCGAGGACCACCCGGCCATGATCGAGCCGAGCACGCCGACCCCCATCACGGCGAGGACGAAGAACAGTCCGGCGTCCAGGTCGACCCCGACCAGCCCGGGTCCGACCGGGATGACGACCATCACCAGGAGGTAGGGGACCAGCGCCACGCCGGGGGCCAGGCTGAAGACCCGGCGGTCGGCGGCGGTCGGGATCACCTGCTCCTTTTGCATGAACTTGACCCCGTCGGCGATCAACTGGGCCCAGCCGTGGAAGCCCCCGGCGTACATGGGACCGAGGCGCGACTGCATGTGCGCCATGACCTTGTGCTCCATCTGCCCGGCGACCAGCGGCAGCACCAGGAAGATCGCGACGATCACGACAAGCCGTACCGCGACGTCGAGCACCTCGGCGATCACGGGCACCTCCGGTCTTTCGGGGGAAACCCCCGGCCATAACCGACATCGCGGGCATCACAGACATCGCGGGCATCGCGGCGGGACAGCCGCCGGGGAGTCTCAGGTGCCACGTTCGTGCCCCCAGTCGGCGGGCACCCCCGGCGGGAGCGTCTTGCGGCGGCTCGGCGAGCCGTGGCCGGACTCTCCGGGCTCCTTGGCCCCCGGCCAGGCCTTGGCGACCCGGGCGGCGAGCACGAAGTCCTTGCGCAGCGGGAATCCCTCGAAACCCTCGGGGAGCAGCAGCGGCACCAGGTTCGGGTGGCCCTCGAAGACGACGCCGAACATCTCGAAGGTCTCGCGCTCGTGCCAGTCGGCTCCGCGGAAGACACCGACCGCGCTGGGCAGCCGGGGGTCGGCGCGCGGGACCCGGGTGCGCAGCAGCAGGTGGGCGTGCGAGACGGGGGCGAAGAGGTGGGCGACGACCGCGAACGCCTCCGGCGGCTCGTCCACCGCGGTCAGCCAGTCGAAGAACTCGTAGCCCCCGGCCCTGGCGGACTCCAGCAGGCCGACCCAGCCGCCGGGATCCACGTCGACCGTGGTCTGGCCGAAGGACTCCGACACCCGGGCGCCCTCGCCGTACGCGAAACCGGGCGCGGAATCGGGCACGGAACCAGGCACGGAACCAGGCGCGGAACCGTTTCCGGGGCCGAGCTCGGGTTCGGGCGCGGAACCGGACGCGGGTTCGGGTAGGTCAGGCATAGCGGTCACCCAGGTTCTCCGCGGCGATCTTCTCCTGGAGCATCATGATGCCGTGGAGCAGCGCCTCGGGGCGAGGGGGGCAGCCGGGGACGTAGACGTCGACCGGGATGATCTGGTCGACGCCCTTGGTCACGCAGTAGGAGTCCCAGTACGGACCACCGGAATTGGAACAGGCGCCGAAGGAGATCACGTACTTCGGGTCGGGCATCTGCTCGTAGAGCCGCTTGACCGCGGGCGCCATCTTGTCGGTCACCGTGCCTGAGACGATCATCAGATCCGCCTGCCGGGGACCGTTGGCGAACGGGATGACCCCGAACCTTATGAAGTCGTGCCTGCTCATCGAGGTCGCGATGAACTCGATCGCGCAGCAGGCCAGACCGAAGTTGAACGCCCACAGCGAGTAACGGCGCCCCCAGTTCAGAATGAAGCGCATGGGTTTGGGGGCCAGACGCGAGACTGGCCCCACGGTGGGCATCGGGAGATCCGCCATGGCACGCATTCTCCTTCAGAGTCGGTGCTCGCGCTCGCCCGGCCCTTCGAGCTCCCGGATCCGGCCTGTCGAGTTCCCAGGCCGGGCTTTCGAGCTCTCAGGTCCAGGTGAGCGCGCGCTTGCGCCAGGCATAGATGATGCCGAGCGCGATGAAGCCGAGGAAGACGAACATCTCGACCAGGGTGGTCGTCCCGAAGCCCGGCGCGGCGAAGACCGTCGCCCAGGGGAACAGGAAGACCGCGTCCACCGCGAAGACCACGTACAGGTAGGTGAACACGTAGTAGCGGATCTGGGACTGGGCCCAGCCGTCACCGACCGGGTCGACGCCGCACTCGTAGGTGAGCAGTTTCTCCGGGGTGGGGCGACTGGGCCGGAGCCCCCGGTTGACGAGCAGTGCTCCGGCGACGATGAGCAGGCCGATCGCGAACAGCGCGAGGACCACCACATAAGAGCCGAAATATCCGCTCATGGTCTCTCCTTCTTGGGGCCGCCGCCCGAACGTTCCGGGACGCCGCACGACCTTCCGGGACGCCGCCCAACGCTCCGGACGCCGCACAAGCCACACAACGCTCGGGGACGTCGCACAACGCTCCGGGACCTGCCGTACGGGGCTTTCCGCCCTACCTATAGCAGTATCCGCGCTTCCCGTCACGCGGGGAAACCGGCGGGCGCGAAACGCTAAAGCCTCTGTCCATTTAACATCAAGGCAGAGTAAATGCCCCATAAACCCCTATAGCGTTAGTTTATGTTTAAACTGCGATTCGGCGGAGGAATCGCGTTGACGGCCGTGATGCTGGCCGGTTGCGGTGTGGCCACCGCCTCCCCCCATGGGGATTCCCCGATCCCCTCGGAGCCAACGCTGATCAATTACGTCGACCCCTCCATGGTCCAGGGCCTGAGCACGAGAAGCCTGAACGCGGGAGAGACCAAGGGCCGGCGCGTGCACGCCACCTACCCGGCCGTCGCCGACGCCCCCCGGCTCACCCAGAAGCTCCTCAAGACGGTGACCAGGAGTCTCAACCGGTTCACCTGGCACGACCTCCCCGCCGACGCCCTGCCCAACCCCGAGTTCAACGTGGACTGGCAGCTCGCCGCCGCGTCCCCCGAGGTCCTGGGGGTGCGGCTGCGCATCGGCCAGTCCACGGGCTCAGGCTGGAGCGAGTCGCGGACCACCGTCTGGTACGACCGGGCGAGCCGGCGCGCCCTGGACTCCCCCGGCCTGCTCAGGGACGTCTCGGCGCTGACCACGCTGGCCGGCATCGTCAGGAGCGAACTGGCGCTGCGGGGGCCGCTGGTGAACCCCAACGCGCTCAGACCGGAACCCTCGATGTTCGACTCCATCGGTTTCAACCCGCGCGGCGACCTCGTCGTGGAGTTCGACGACAAGCAGGTGGGCCTGGGCGTCGCCGGCCGGGTGGCGGTCGCCGTGCCGTCCGCGACCGCGGCGCCGCTGCTGTCGGCGACCGGGCTGCGGGCGCAGCGGGCCTCCGTGAGGACCGCGACCCTCACCTCGCAGAAGGACATGCTCGCGGCGAGCATGGACAGGCCCGCGGCGCGCAGTTCCATGGCGGGCACCGTGGACTGCGCGAAGGCCAGGTGCGTGGCGCTGACCTACGAGGACGGTCCGGGCCCCGAGACCGGGCGGCTGCTCGACATCCTCGGCGCGTACAAGGCGAGGGCGACCTTCTTCAGCCTCGGTTCCAACGCCTCCGCGCGTCCCGAGTTGCTGCGGCGGATGCGTGACGAGGGGCACCTGGTGGCCAACCACACCTGGTCCCACCGCGACCTCAGCGCGCTGCCCCCCGCCGTGCTCGCCGACCAGCTCACCCGCGCGCAGCACGCGATCATCCAGGCGATGGGCCAGGTGCCCACGCTGATGCGCCCGCCGTACGGCGTGACCGACGAGCAGGTGGCCTCCGTCTCGCGCCGGTTGGGCATGTCCGTGGTGCGCTGGAGCGTCGACGCCGAGGACAGGAACGACTCCGACCCCCGCGCGATCGCCCGCCGGACCATCGCCCGGGTCAAGCCCGGATCGATCGTCCTCATGCGCGACTTCCACCACGCCACCGTCGACGCGGCCCCCGCGATCTTGCGCGAGCTCACCGCAAAGGGTTATACCTTTGTCACTGTTCCGGAGCTGTACGGCCCGCGCGCGATGGAGCCGGGCCGGACCTACGACTCCGGGGCCATGCCCACCGTGCTGGAAAAGCAATCCCTGTCATAGCCGGAGGCTATGGGGTCATAGCCAGAGGCGATGAGAGCGCCTTCGCGACGGGACATATAGTTGGGCATCGTGATCCCAACTGTCCTCTTCGGCCGCCTGCACGTTGACCTGTGTCGGCTCGCGGCCGGGCTGTGTCGGGCCGACCGTCTGCGATCGTGACTTCCCCGTAGGCCGTACGACGGCCGCGACGCGCGATGTCCGCGCCCAGCTTCGACTCAGTTTCGACTCAGCGGCCGTCAAGGATATGCGACAAAGGTCACTTTCCTTCGCCGAGTGGAACGCGAAAAGACTACGCGTGACCCCGAGGATCTAGCATGGAAAAAAGAATGTGCCACGAGCAACGGCGCCCTGTCGCGTCGAGGAGGACTGAGCTGTGACCAAGCAGGTTCAGCAACTCGACCGCGTGATCATCCGGTTCGCCGGCGACTCCGGCGACGGCATGCAGCTGACCGGTGACCGCTTCACCGCCGGAACCGCGGAGTTCGGCAACGACCTGTCGACGCTTCCCAACTTCCCGGCGGAGATCCGCGCCCCCGCAGGCACCCTGCCGGGCGTGTCGAGCTTCCAGCTGCACTTCGCCGACCACGACATCCTCACGCCGGGAGACGCTCCCAACGTCCTGGTCGCGATGAACCCCGCCGCGCTGAAGGCCAACCTCTCCGACCTGCCGCGCGGTGCCGACCTCATCGTCAACACCGACGAGTTCACCAAGCGCAACCTGCAGAAGGTCGGCTACGACGGCAGCCCCCTCGACGACGACTCGCTCGCCGAGTGGCGGGTCCACGCGGTTCCGCTGACCTCGCTGACGGTCAAGGCCCTCGAAGGCTTCGCGCTGTCCAAGAAGGACGCCGAGCGCTCGAAGAACATGTTCGCCCTCGGGCTGCTGAGCTGGCTCTACCACCGGCCCACCGAGGCGACGATCCAGTTCCTCGAGACCAAGTTCGCCAAGAAGCCCGACATCGCCAAGGCCAACATCGCCGCCTTCCAGGCGGGCTGGAACTACGGCGAGACCACCGAGTCCTTCTCGGTCTCGTACGAGATCAAGCCGGCCAAGCTGGCCCCCGGGGTGTACCGCAACATCTCCGGCAACCAGGCGCTCGCCTACGGCCTGATCGCCGCCTCGGTGCAGTCGAGGCTGCCGCTGTTCCTCGGCTCGTACCCGATCACCCCGGCCAGCGACATCCTGCACGAGCTGTCCAGGCACAAGCGGTTCGGCATCCGCACCTTCCAGGCCGAGGACGAGATCGCGGGCGTCGGGGCGGCGCTCGGCGCCGCCTTCGGCGGGGCGCTGGGGGTCACGACGACCTCCGGGCCGGGTGTCGCGCTGAAGGCCGAGACCGTGGGCCTCGCGGTGACCACCGAGCTGCCGCTCATCATCGTCGACGTGCAGCGCGCGGGTCCCAGCACCGGCATGCCGACCAAGACCGAGCAGACCGACCTGCTGATGGCCATGTTCGGCCGCAACGGCGAGTCGCCGCTGCCGATCGTGGCGCCCTCGACCCCCTCCGACTGCTTCGACGCGGCGGTGGAGGCGGCCAGGATCGCGGTGAAGTACCGCACCCCGGTCATGCTGCTCTCCGACGGCTACCTCGCCAACGGCTCCGAGCCGTGGAAGCTGCCCGACGCCGCCGACCTGCCCGACATCTCCACCGAGTTCGCCTCGGGGCCGAACGGCGAGGACAGCACGACCTTCCTGCCGTTCAAGCGCGACCCCGAGACCCTCGCCCGCCCCTGGGCGATCCCCGGCACCGCGGGCCTGGAGCACCGGATCGGCGGCATCGAGAAGGCCGAGAACACCGGCAACATCTCCTACGACCCCAACAACCACGACCGGATGGTCCGGGTCCGGCAGGCCAAGATCGACGGGATCGCTAACGACATCCCGCCGCTGGCCGTGGACGACCCCGACGGCGACGCCCGCGTGCTGGTGCTGGGCTGGGGGTCCACGTACGGGCCGATCGCGGCGGCCGTGCGGCGCATCAGGAGGTCCGGGGGCAAGGTCGCCCAGGCCCACCTGCGGCACGTCAACCCGCTGCCCGTCAACACCGGCGAGGTCCTGCGCGCGTACGACAAGGTCCTCCTGCCGGAGATCAACCTCGGCCAGCTCGCGCTGCTGCTCCGCGCCCGCTTCCTGGTCGACATCATCAGCTACAACCGAGTGCGCGGGCTTCCGTTCAAGGCCGAGGAACTTGCCGGCGTGATCCAGGACGTGATCGACAGTGAGTAGTGCTGAGTTGCCCGCGGTGTCCACCCCCGGGAGGGGCGGGGCGCTTTCGCTGGTCCCGAAGTCCGAGGTCAAGCTCGGGATGAAGGACTTCAAGTCCGACCAGGAGGTCCGCTGGTGCCCCGGGTGCGGTGACTACGCCATCCTGGCCGCGGTCCAGTCGTTCGTGCCGGAGCTCGGGCTCAAGCGCGAGAACATGGTGTTCGTCTCGGGCATCGGATGCTCCTCCCGGTTCCCGTACTACATGGACACCTACGGGTTCCACTCGATCCACGGCCGCGCCCCGGCGATCGCGACCGGCCTCGCCGCCTCGCGTCCCGACCTGTCGGTGTGGGTGATCACCGGTGACGGCGACGCGCTGTCCATCGGCGGCAACCACCTCATCCACGCGCTGCGCCGCAACGTCAACCTGAACATCCTGCTGTTCAACAACAGGATCTACGGTCTGACCAAGGGCCAGTACTCCCCGACCTCCGAGATCGGCAAGATCACGAAGTCGACCCCGATGGGCTCGCTGGACAAGCCGTTCAACCCGATCTCTCTGGCCATCGGGGCCGAGGCCTCCTTCGTGGCCAGGACCATCGACTCCGACCGCAAGCACCTGCAGTCGGTGCTGCGCGAGGCCGCCGAGCACCGGGGCACCTCCCTGGTGGAGATCTACCAGAACTGCAACATCTTCAACGACAACGCCTTCGAGCCGCTGAAGGACCCGGAGCAGCGCGACGACATCACGCTGCGCCTGGAGCACGGTCAGCCCATCGCCTCGGCCTCCAAGGCGGTGCGCAGGGCGGCCGACGGCGGCATCGAGGTCGTCCCGAGGTCGGCGGTGAGCGAGGACGAGATCCTCGTGCACGACGCCCACCGCGCCGACCCGTCGCTGGCCTTCGCGCTCTCCCGGCTGGACGAGCCCTCCTTCGAGCACGTCCCGATCGGCGTCTTCCGCAACGTCGACCGCCCCTCCTACGACGAGCTCATGGCCGAGCAACTCCAGGAGGCCGTCGGCGAGCGGGGGCCGGGCGACCTGAACGACCTGCTCCTCGGCGGGGACACCTGGCGCATCGGCTGATCGGAACGAACGCACGACATCACACGGTAAGGCCCGCTCTTCGGAGCGGGCCTTACCGCTTATCTGCTACAAATCCCCCCGAACCAGGAGAAAGCACATGGCCGACCCGGTAGCGGAAGACCACTGGCGGGCGAGGCCCGTACTGGTGACGGGGGCCGGTGGCTTCATCGGGGCTCACCTGGTGCGGCGGCTGAGCGCGCTCGGCGCGCGGGTGCACGCGGTCAGCCGCCGGTCCAGGGAGAGCTCGGACGGCGAGACGTGGCACGTCGCGGACGTCGCCGACGCGGGCACGGTCGAGTGGCTCGTCGGCTCGACCCGCCCGGCCGTCGTGTTCCACCTGGCCAGCGAGGTCGCCGGGGCGAGGGATCCACGGCTCGTGCTGCCGATGCTGCACAGCAACCTCACCGGCGTGGTCAACCTGCTGACGGCGGTCGCCGGGGCGCCCGAGACGAGGGTGGTGCTGGCGGGCTCCCTGGAGGAGCTCCGGCCCGAGGAGGGCGACCGGGCGCCGTCCTCGCCGTACGCGGCGTCCAAGTGGGCCGCCGACGGCTACGCGCGGATGTTCCACCACCTGTGGGGCGTCCGGGTCAGCAACCTGCGGATCGGCATGGTCTACGGGCCGGGCCGCCAGGACACCCGCAAGCTGGTCCCCTACGTGGCGCTGTCACTGCTGCGCGGGCGGACACCCGAGCTCGGCAGCGGAACGCGCCACCTCGACTGGGTGTACGTCGACGACGTGGTCGACGCCTTCCTCGCGGCGGCCGAGACCCCGGAGGCGGCGGGCCGCGCCTTCGACATCGGCACGGGAACGGGCACCTCCATCCGCGACACCGCGGAACTGCTCTCCGAGATCGTCGGCGGCCGGGCCCGTCCCCGCTACGGCGTCCTCGGTGACCGCCCCCTCGACAGCGCCAGGATCGCCGACCTGACCGCCGCCACCGAGATCCTCCGCTGGCGTCCCACCGTCGGGCTGGAGGAGGGACTGCGCCGGACCGTCGACTGGTTCGCCCGCGAGAACGGCTGAGCCCCGGTCGGGCGGGCGCGAACCTCGCTGAGGTCATCGGTATCGAGGAACCGCTTGACGTACCCGTGGAATCACTCGGACGGGATCGTCCGGGTGGCCTGGATGGCGCGACGCAACCGGCCGTCGGCGGCCAGCTCCCCGAACATGTAGATCTCGGTGGTGATGGTGCCGCCCTTACGCATCTCCGCGATGAGCCGGTACCGGGCGGCAACCTGGTCACCGTCCACCAGCGCCTGCTCCACCTCGACACGGAGCCCGGTGGCCCGTTTGCGGGCCGGACGGATGTGGTCGAGCAACCGCTTCCTGTCCAGCCGCACACCGTCGTTCACCAGCTCGTAGTCCGGCGTGTGGTAGCGGTCCAGCACGGTCGCCGGCTCCTCGTCGCCCAACCCCGCCTCCTGCGGATAGCGGACCAGGTAGCCGGTCAGATCGGTGCGGGGCGTCATGTGATCTCCATGAGTCGACTTATCTTTGACATCGCGTCTACGATAATGCCGGGTGGTAGATTAGACAACGTGTCAGAGGTAACGGGCGGCCGGCGCCGCCGACGACGTTCGGACGCCGAGCGCAGCGCCGCCGCCGTACTCGACGCCGCCGTCCAGGTGCTCGGCCGGCAGCCAGACGCGAAGGTGGAGCAGGTCGCCGCCACAGCCGGCGTCACCCGCCAGACCGTGTACGCCCACTACCCGTCCCGGCCGCTGCTGGTGGCCGCGGTCGTCGACCGCATCACCGCCGAAGCCGTAGCCGCCCTCGACATCGCCGACGTGGACAGCGGCACCGCCGGGGAGGCACTGCTGCGCTGGCTGGACGTCACCTGGCGACTGTTCGAGCGGTACCCGTTGCTCCTGCACCCCTCGGTGACCGCCGCCGACCCGGTGGATTCCGACCGCCGGCATGCCGGGGTCATCGAGCGCCTTGAGAAGCTGATCAGGCGCGGCCAGGCCGCCGGCGAGTTCGACGGCGGCCTCAACCCGGCCTGGCTGGTCTCCGCGACCATCGCACTCGGTCATGCGGCCGGCGGCGAGGTCGCCGCCGGCCGCATGACCACCGCCCAGACGGCGGCAGCGCTCCGCCACAGCATCCTGCGCGTGTACGGCGCCCGCGAATCCTGACCGGCGACGGCCCCCTGGCACTCCCGTGTCCGCTCGATATCGATCGGTGCATCCAGCGCCGGCACACGAATCTCAGCACCGTGACCGAGGGGCCATGGACCGCGGTGGCCGGTGCTCACACCCAGGTCACCTCGGCTGTTCCCGAGGCCCGCGAGAGATAGCCACAGAACCGGCTGGCTTCAGCCAACTCCGCAGAGCCCGGAAAGCCTCGACCAGGTGGCCAAGGGTTGCGGCTGTTTCCTTGACGTGGAGGCTCTCGGCGGGCGGTTGCGCGTGGTGGCCGACTTCGGCGACGTCGAATACACCGTGGCATAGCCCGTACGACGTCAGAAGCCCTCGGCCACCTGGTCGAGGGCTTCCTTGTCTCCGGGAGCGGAGTCAGAAGTCGAACTCGCCCTTCTTGGCGCCGTCGACGAAGGCGTCCCAGACGCTCGCGCTCACCACGAAGGGCGCCTGGTCGGGAGCCTCGGTGTCGCGCAGGCCCACCCGGCCGCCGGACAGCGGGGCGACCTCCAGGCAGTTTCCCTGGTTGGATCCGCTCTTGGTGGCCTTGCGCCAGGCCGCGGTCTTGAGTTCGTCGCTCAGATCCACAGTTTCTCCGCCTTTCTGATCAACTCGACGGACGCGCGCTGGGGCTGCGCCTCCGCGCGCAAGGCGTCGTATCTGGCATGGATGGCTTCCACATCTTCCGGACGACTCGACACATATCCATTGGTTGCGGATTCGATGTACACCATATCCGGGTTTCCCGGAAGCTGAGCGATCACGAAACCGCCGAGGATTCCCGTCGTCACTCCCAGCTCCATGGGAACGATCTGCATGCCGATTCGCGGGGACTCTATCGCCTGCGCGAGGCGTTCGAGTTGTCGGCGCATGACTTTCCTGCCGCCGATCGGACGGCTTAGAACGCCCTCGTCGATCACCGCACGGAACAGAGGCGGGTCGGCGCGATCGAAGATCGCCTGACGCTCCATCCGGGCGGCGACGGCTTTTTCTGTCTGCTCTTCGGTTATGCCGGGCTCTCCACGGATAACCGCCCGCGCGTATTCCTCGATCTGGAGAAGGCCGGGTATGACGAGCGGCTCCCAGGTGTGCAGGGTGTGCGCCACCGGCTCGATGTCGAGCCAGCTTCGGAACCACCAGGGGCTCGCGGCATGGGTGATGTGCGCCCAGAGCTGGACGAGCTCCCCGTCCGCCCCCAGAGCTTCGTCACAGCGTTGTGCCAGGTTGCGGCTGGGTGTGCGCTCGCCCCTCTCGATGAAGCTCAGCAGGCTCCTGCTGAACTGGGTCACCTCGGCCAGCTCATCCTGGGTCATTTTTGCCCTTTTTCGGTATTTACGGAGTTCAGCGCCGAAGAGAGCCAGGTTACTCATTGTCGGGTCGAGCTCGGAGTTCGTGAACATTTCGACTCCATCCAGCGAGGGATTCCACACCGCGGCACAAATGACACAGCTTTTCCACAAACTGTCTCACTGATGTGCCACATGTTTCACTACCCAAAGCAGCTATCCGGGGGCACTCTGTGAAGTGGTCCGGGGCGGCAGAAACGCTACCGGAGTGGCCCTTTCACGCGTATGAGGAGCCCTCTTCTCGGGCCATCGAAAAACACCGTTTATGTCCGGATAAGGGGGTGGAAAGTGTCTGTCGATTCATTGGAGAAGGAGATATCGGTCGTGCTTCACGCCTCTGCCGGACACACACCTGTCACCGCTGAGTAAGTCCTGCAGAGTCGCCTCCTCGCAAGGCGAACCCACCAAACCAAATGGGGCCTGCCACGGCGCGGCACGCCATGACAAGCCCCTCGACCGGACTCTGGAGGTCCGACCTGATGCACAACCCTAGAGGAAACCCCAGGCCGATCCGGGTGCGTTGGCACGCGAACCGGCCGCCGATGCCGCTCGGCTGCCGCTGGTGCGGCCATCCCCCGTACGCCCACGAGGCCGCCAGTCTTCCGCACCGCGCGCACCACCACTGGGAGCAGCCCACCCCCGCCCAGGTCCACGCCCGGATGAGCGTTCGCCGCCGCCTCAACCTCTCCAGCCGCCCGCCCGTCACGACGCCCATCCGCACGATCCCCGGCCCGGCGATCCCCGGCTCCACGGCCCCCGGACCCATGACCCCCACCGCTCTCCCCGCGCGGCTCGCGGAGGTCTCCCCCGGTCGGCACCGGCGGCCGGAGCAGACCGTGGCCACGGCCGCCGTGCCGTACCGGCGCGGACGGCCGCCGAACCCCCGTACCCCCTCCGGCAGGCACACCCCGTACCGGCAGGGAGCGACGGCGTGAACGAACGCGCCTCCCAGCCCCGGCAGGGCGGGCGGCATCGGCGCGGAGCGGCCACCGCGCAGATCGGCCACCGGTCCTGGGACCCCGCCGAACGCTCCGCCGCCGAGCGGCTCGACCAGGTCGAGCCCGCCTGGACCGTCTGGTACGGCCCCGGCACCCGGCGCTTCCACGCCGCCGCCCTGTGGCCCGCTCCCGAACCCCTGATCGTGCGGGCCGGCACCGCCGACGAGTTACGCGACCTGATGCGCGAGGCCGAGCACGGCCCACCGCCCCCCCGAGGAGAGACCATGCCCGAGATCCCGGACACCCCACCGGCCCCGGACGGCTCGCGGACCGTCTGCTGGGACCTGCCGCACGACCTGCCGATCGTCGGCAAGGCCCGCGCCATGGTGCGCGAGATCCTCGTCGCCTGGGAGCTGCACCACCTCGTCGACGACGCCGTCCTGGTGGCCGGCGAGCTGCTCGCCAACGCGATCGTCCACGGCGAGCCCGTGGTCAGGCTTTCCGTGCGGGCCTGCGCGGACGAGCTCCGGCTTCAGGTCACCGACCGGGGAACCGGGCAACCCCGCCTCCTCGCCCTCGACGCCGAGGCCGTCCACGGTCGCGGCCTGGCCATCGTCCGCGCCCTCGCCCACGACCACGGCGTCACTCCCCTCCTCGACCGTCTCGGCAAAACCGTCTGGGCCCGCTGGCGCCTGCCGTCACACGGCGCCTCGCCGACTCCGTGAACCAGGTGTCCGGGACCTGATGACGTACGTTCACGGCCTGCTCGCCGCCGCGTCGAACGGCCGCGCACGGCAGAAGATCATCGCCATCGCTGAACGTTTCATCACGGAGCCGATCCCGCACGGTGCGATCGGACGCCCGTAAGGGCAGATGAAGGCCCGCCGGGGGCGCGAGCGCGGGGAAGAGGGTCAAGGGACGTGCCTTGACGCGGATCGGCCACATCGTATTGGCTCCGCGCACCACCACCATCTCTCGCCAGAGAAATGGAGCAATCCGTCGGCGAACTTAATGTGAGCGCTAACAACGATCTTGGCCTCGCATGAACATCTGGGCGGCATTCCCGGCACGCCACCACCCGCACCAGTCCCCGACAGCGGCTGGACGAAAAGATGAGGAGCACCCATGCGCCTGCCCTGGCGAACGCGGACACCGCGTCCCTCCGCCGTCACATCGACGGCGCCGTCCCAGCCGGCCACACGCCGCGTCTTCACGATCATCGCGATCCCGATCCTGCTGGCGGCGGCCGGGCTGGTGGCCACGCAGCCCGCGCAGGCGGCCGTCGCCTGCCGGGTCGACTACACCGTCACCTCGTCGTGGCCGGGCGGCTTCGGCGCCAGCGTCACCATCAACAACCTGGGTGACGCGGTCAACGGCTGGCGGCTGACCTGGTCCTTCGAGGGCGGCCAGCAGATCACCCAGATGTGGAACGCCACGTCCGCCCAGTCCGGTTCGACGGTGACCGCGACCAACGTCGCCTACAACGTCGCCATCCCGTCGGGGGGCAGCACCGCCTTCGGGTTCAACGGCTCGTACACAGGCAGCAACTCGTCGCCCGCCTCGTTCTCCCTGAACGGCGTGGCCTGCACCGGGAACCCCGGGACCCCCACCCCCACCCCCACGGTCACGCCGACCCCCGACCCGACGCCGACGCCGACCCCGACGCCGACCGGTACCTGCAACCTCCCGTCGACCTACCGGTGGAACTCGACCGGCGTGCTGGCGAATCCGAAGTCGGGCTGGGTCTCGCTCAAGGACTTCACCGTCGCCCCCTACGAGGGCAAGCAGCTCGTCTACGCCACCAC